>NZ_NKFL01000005.1:600000-900000 GCF_002223055.1 Burkholderia sp. HI2500
CGATCGGCGTCGAGCACGGCAAGGTACGCCGGCCGCTGTCCACCGCGCTCGTCACGCGCGTGTCGCGCTTCGCCGACGCATTCCGCCGGATCGTGTTCGCGCAGATCAAGATCTCGGCGATCAACGCGGTGTTCACGGGCATCTACCTGCTCGTCGCGCTGCCGATCTTCCACCAGCGGCTGCCGCTGTCGAAAACGCTCGTGCTCGTCACGTTCATCGTCGGCCTGCTGCCCGTGATCGGCAACCTGATCTCGAACACGCTGATCGTCGCCGTGTCGCTGTCGGTCAGCATGGGCACCGCGATCGCGTCGCTGGCGTTCCTCGTGGTCATCCACAAGCTCGAATACTTCCTGAACGCGAAGATCATCGGCGGCCAGATCGAGTCGCGCGCATGGGAGCTGCTGCTCGCGATGCTGATCATGGAGGCCGCGTTCGGGCTGCCGGGCGTGATCGCCGCGCCGATCTTCTACGCGTATCTCAAGCGCGAGCTGTACCTGCTGCGGCTGATCTGAAGCAGCCCGCCCGCCAACAGCGATAAAAAAACGCCGCGCCCCGTGAAGGGCGCGGCGTTTTTGTCTGTGATTGCCCGCCAGCCGACGGCCGGCAATCGGCATTCAACACATCAGCGGAACACGACCGTCTTCGTCCCGTTCAGCACGATCCGGTGCTCGACGTGCCACTTCACCGCACGCGCGAGCGTCACGCATTCGACGTCGCGGCCGATCGCGGTCAGCTGGTCGGGCGTCATGCTGTGGTCGACGCGCTCGACTTCCTGCTCGATGATCGGGCCTTCGTCGAGATCGGTCGTCACGTAGTGCGCGGTCGCGCCGATCAGCTTCACGCCGCGATCGAACGCCTGGTAGTACGGCTTCGCGCCCTTGAAGCTCGGCAGGAACGAATGGTGGATGTTGATCGCGCGGCCGGCGAGCTGCTTGCACAGGTTCGGCGACAGGATCTGCATGTAGCGCGCGAGCACGACGAGATCGGCCTGGTGCTCGTCGATCACTTCCAGCACGCGCGCTTCCTGCGCGGCCTTCGCGGCATCGGACGAGCCGCCGATCAGAGGAAAGTGATGGAACGGGATGTTGTAGCTCGCGGCGAGCTGGTAGAACTCCTTGTGGTTCGACACGATCGCCGGGATCTCGATCGGCAGCTGGCCGGTGCGATAGCGGAACAGCAGGTCGTTCAGGCAATGGCCGATCTTCGACACCATGATCACGACGCGCGGCTTCACGGCCGCGTCATGCATTTCCCAGCGCATCGAGAACTGCTCGGCGAGCGGCGCGAATTCCTTGCGAAGCGTGTCGAGCGCCGTCGCGGCATCCGCGCCGCCGCCGTCCTGCTCGAAGTGCACGCGCATGAAGAACTCGCTGGTGCGGCTGTCGCCGAACTGCGCCGAATCGAGGATGTTGTTGCTGCGCTCGAACAGGAAGCCCGAGACCGCATGGACGATGCCGTGCCGGTCAGGGCACGACAGTTTCAAGATAAAGCTGTGATCGGTCGGCATGACCGCTACTCCCTTCGTTTCCGTATTCGTCAAATTGCCCGTTCGCGCCGCCAGGCTGCGTGCGCGGCACGCGTCACGCGGCCGGTGCGAACAGGGCGTCGATGCCCGCCGCGTCGGCCGCCGGGATCCAGCGGTGGCGCAGCAGCGTGTCGAGCGTCGCGAGGCTCGCATCCATCGTCGCGCGGCCGGCGCGCAGCCAGCCGATCACCTCGGGCACGCCGGCCAGCAGGTGCTCGGCCACTTCGCCGTCCTGGTTGCGCGGCGCGAAGTCGCGCGGCAACGGCAGGTCGTACACGAAGATCAGTTCGGACTGCGTGCCTTCCGGCAGCGAGCACAGCACCTGCACCGCGCGGCCCGCGATCGCGCGCGCGGCCAGTTCGGCCGGAATGCCGGCCTCTTCCCAGCATTCCTTCGCGAGCGTCTCGTGAACGCCCAGGCCCCAGCCGATTCCGCCGGCGACGACGTTGTCGAGCATGCCGGGGTCGGTTGCCTTGGTCTCGCTGCGGCGGCCGAGCCACATTTGCGGGACGGCCGCGGCGGACGGCTCGCCCGGCGCAACCGCATATTCTACGATGCCGTTCAGATGCACCGCGTAAGTCTGCGTGCCGAAGAAGCGCGATGCGGCGCGCTCGATGTACGCGAGCGGCGGATCGTCGAAGCGGTTACGGATCGCGTAGATCTCGTCGCGCCAGCCGGGAATCGCGCCTTCGGCCGCGAGCGCGCCGATCGCGCTCGCCAGCGCCATGCTGCGTGCGTCGACCGAATCGTAGCGCGCCGACAGCACGACGCGCTCATCGGCCAGCTCGAACACGTCGGGCCAGCGCGCCAGCATCGCGACGTCCTGGCGGCGCACCCAGCCGACTGCCTGGCCGGCAATCTCGAAGCGCAGGTGCGCAGCGGGATCGAAGCGGCGCGCGGCCGCAATGCACGGAAACGTCATCGTCTGTCAGTCCTTCAGCGCCACGCGGATGCCGATCGCGATGAACGTCGCGCCGGCGATCCGGTCGAGCCACACGCCGGCCTTCGGGCGGCGCTTCAGCCACGCGCCGATCATGCCCGCGCCGACGCCGAACAGCGAGAAGACCGCGGCCGTCTGCAGCATGAACAGCGCGCCGAGTTCGAACATCTGCAGCGTGACGCTCTGCGCGCCGTGCGGATCGACGAACTGCGGCAGGAACACGACGAAGAACAGCGTGACCTTCGGGTTCATCAGGTTGCCGATCACGCTCTGCCGGAAGATCGTGCCGAGCGGCTGCGGCGGGCGCGCATGCGCATTCGAGAGCCCCTGGCTGCGCAGCGCCTTGATGCCGATCCACACGAGGTATGCGGCGCCCGCGAGCTTCAGGATCTGGAACGCGACCGGCGACGAACGCAGCACGGCCGCGACGCCGAGCGCCGCGAGCGTCGTGTGGAACAGGATCCCGGCCGTGAAGCCGAGCGCGGCGACGAAGCCGGCCGCGCGGCCTTGCGAGATGCCGCGTGCGAGTACCTGCAGGTTGTCGGGCCCCGGCGCGAACGTGATCGCGATCGACGTGGCGAGAAACAGCATGAAGTTGGGCATCGTGACCTCGCTGCGTAACGTGGAAGCTCAGGCAGGCCGGCGTTCAGTGGCCGGCGAATTCGGTGACGGTATAAACCGGCAGTCCCGCATTGCGCAGCAGCGCCGAGCCGCCGAGATCGGGCAGGTCGATGATCGCCGCGCCTTCGACGACTTCCGCGCCGAGCCGCTGCAGCAGGTTGCGCCCCGCCATCATCGTGCCGCCGGTCGCGATCAGGTCGTCCATGATGATCACGCGGTCGCCGGGGCGGCACGCATCTTCATGGATCTCGACCGTCGCGCTGCCGTATTCGAGGTCGTACGATTCCGAGCGCGTCTTGTACGGCAGCTTGCCGACCTTGCGGATCGGCACGAAGCCGACGCTCAGTTCGTACGCGACGATCGGCGCGATGATGAAGCCGCGCGCATCGAGGCCCGCGACGTAGTCGAGCTTCGCATCGACATAGCGCTCGACGAACAGGTCGACGAGGATGCGCAGCGCCTTCGGGCTCTGCAGCAGCGTCGTGATGTCGCGGAACATCACGCCCGGCTGCGGCCAGTCGGGCACCGTGCGGATCTGGCTGTGAATGAAGGCGACCGGATCGAGCGGTGCGCCCGACAACGAATGCGGCATGAAACTCTCCGAAAAAAACGGTGCGCGAAGATCGGGCACCGTTTCGAATAAATACGGGTCAGGTTATCAAACCAGGCGCGGCTCAGGCGGCCGCGGCTGGCGGTTCGCGCCGATGGCGCGACAGCCGCTCCTCTGCGAGCGCGAGCGCCTCGGGCAGCCCGCGCAGCACGACGATGTCGCTCGCGCGCAGCTTGGTTTGCGGATCGGGTTCGACGCCGCGGATACCATGCCGGCGAATCGCCGTGACTTCGAGCCCGAGTGCATACAGCCCCAGTTCTTCCAGCGAACGCCCGACCGCGTCCGCGCGCGCATCGACCGGCACCGATTGTAGCCGCACCTGCTCGTGGTCGTCGTCGTCCGCGTCGTCCGCGCCGCGGAAATAGCCGCGCAGCAGGCTGTAGCGTTCGTCGCGCATCTCCTCGACGCGCCGCACGACCTTGCGCATCGGCACGCCGACCAGCACCAGCGTGTGCGACGCGAGCATCAGGCTGCCCTCGACGATCTCCGGAATCACCTCGGTCGCACCGGCCGCAAGCAGCTTCTCGAGATCGGCGTCGTCGACGGTGCGCACGATCGCGGGCAGCGTCGGCTCGAGTTCGTGCACGTGATGCAGCACGCGCAGCGCGGACGGCGTGTTCGCATAGGTGATCGCCACCGCCGCCGCACGGTGGATACCGGCCGCGAGCAGCGACTCGCGGCGCGCCGCGTCGCCGAACACGACCGATTCGCCGGCCGCCGCGGCCGCGCTCACGCGATCGGGGTCGAGGTCGAGCGCGACGTACGAAATGCCTTCCTGTTCGAGCATCCGCGCCAGGTTCTGCCCTGCACGGCCGTAGCCGCAGATGATCACGTGGCCGCGCTGCTTGAGGCTTTGCGTCGCGATCCGCGTCATCTGCAGCGACTGCTGCATCCATTCGGTCGACGACAGCCGCATCACGATCCGGTCGGCGTTCTGGATCAGGAACGGCGCCGCGAGCATCGACAGCAGCATCGACGCGAGAATCGCCTGCAGCAGCGTCGAATCGACGAGATGCCGGTCGAGGATCAGGTTCAGCAGCACGAAGCCGAATTCGCCGGCCTGCGCGAGCCCGATGCCGGTGCGCATCGCGACGCCCGGTGTCGCGCCGAACAGCCGCGCGAGCCCGGCGATCATCGTCCCCTTGAACAGGATCTGCCCGACGAAGAAACCGAGCACGAGGAACGGGTGCTCCCAGATCACGCGCGGGTCGAGCAGCATCCCGGTCGTCACGAAGAACAGGCCGAGCAGCACGTCGCGGAACGGCTTGATGTCCTCCTCCACCTGATGGCGGAACGGCGTCTCGGAGATCAGCATCCCCGCGATGAACGCGCCGAGCGCGAGCGACAGGCCGAAGCGGTCGGTGATGAATGCGGCGCCGAGCGTGACGAGCAGCAGGTTCAGCACGAACAGTTCCTGCGAGCGGCGCCGCGCGACGACGTTGAGCCAGCGCGTCATGAAGCGCTGGCCGATGACCAGCAGCAGCGTGAGCGCGATCACGATCTTGACGGCCGCGAAGCCGAGCGTGATCGCGAGGTCCTTCGACGATTCGGCGCCGAACGCGGCGATCACGATCAGCAGCGGCACCACCGCGAGATCCTGGAACAGCAGCACGCCGAAGATGTTGCGGCCGTGCTCGGTCTCGATCTCGAGCCGCTCGGCGAGCATCTTCGACACGATCGCCGTCGACGACATCGCGAGCGCGCCGCCGAGCGCGATGCTGCCCTGCCACGTGATGTGCACCCAGTGCTCGAACAGCATGCCCAGCACGAGCGCGAGCACGAGCGTCGCGACAACCTGCAGCAGCCCGAGCCCGAACACGAGCCGCTGCATCGCCCTCAGCTTCGCCAGCGAGAACTCGAGGCCGATCGAAAACATCAGGAACACCACGCCGAATTCCGCGAGATGCTCGGCCCGCTCCAGATCCGCCGCGATGCCGAACGCATGCGGGCCGACCAGGATGCCGACGGTCAGGTAGCCGAGCATCGGCGGCAGGTTCAACGAGCGGAATACGACGACGCCCACCACTGAGGCCAGCAGCAGCAGCAGGGTCATTTCGAGCGGGGAAATCACGGGCGAAGCGTCCTCGTTCGTCGGGGCCACGGCAATGCGGGCGCGGGTGGTGGCGGTGGTCAGGCAACCTCGGACGAGTCCGAAGGCCCGGCGCGGCGAACAAACGCCTTTGCTATACTCCGCGCATGATAGCGAAAATCAATGATGACCGGGCGCTCGCGCTCGCCCGCGACGTGCTCGACATCGAGGCGGACGCCGTGCGCGCGCTGCGCGACCAGCTCGACGGCGGCTTCGTCCAGGCCGTCGCGCTGCTGCTCGGCTGCCGCGGCCGCGTGGTGGTGTCCGGTATCGGCAAATCGGGGCATATCGCCCGCAAGATCGCGGCCACGCTGGCCAGCACCGGTACGCCGGCCTTCTTCGTCCACCCGGCCGAGGCCAGCCACGGCGACCTCGGGATGGTCACCTCCGACGACGTCTTCATCGGCATCTCCTATTCCGGCGAATCCGAAGAACTCGTGGCGATCCTGCCGCTCGTGAAGCGGATCGGCGCGAAGCTGATCGCGATCACGGGCCGCGCGGAATCGAGCCTCGGCACGCTCGCCGACGTGAACCTGAACGCCGCGGTCTCGAAAGAGGCCTGCCCGATGAACCTCGCGCCCACCGCGAGCACGACCGCCGCGCTCGCGCTCGGCGACGCGCTCGCCGTGGCGGTGCTCGACGCGCGCGGCTTCGGCTCGGAAGATTTCGCGCGCTCGCACCCGGGCGGCGCGCTCGGCCGGCGCCTGCTCACCTACGTGCGCGACGTGATGCGCTCGGGCGACGACGTCCCGTCCGTCGGGCTCGACGCGACACTGTCGGACGCCCTGTTCCAGATCACCGCGAAGCGCCTCGGCATGACCGCGGTGGTCGACGCCGGCGGCAAGGTCGCGGGCATCTTCACCGATGGCGACCTGCGCCGCGTGCTCGCGCGTGACGGCGACTTCCGCACGCTGCCGATCACCGACGTGATGACGCGCGACCCGCGCACGGTTGCACCGGATCACCTGGCGGTCGAGGCCGTGGAACTGATGGAGCGCCATCGGATCAACCAGATGCTGGTGGTCGATGCCGACGGCGTGCTGATCGGCGCGCTGAACATGCACGACCTGTTTTCGAAGAAGGTGATCTGATGAGCGCAGCGCTGACTGCGGCCGAACGCGCGAGCCGCGTGAAGCTGATGATTTTCGACGTCGACGGTGTGCTGACCGACGGCGGCCTGCTGTTTACCGCGGCCGGCGACGCGATGAAGTCGTTCAATTCGCTCGACGGCCACGGCGTGAAGCTGCTCGGCGAAGCCGGCATCGCGACCGCGATCATCACGGGCCGCCGCTCGGAGATCGTCGCGGCGCGTGCGAAGGAAATGAAGATCGCGCACCTGTTCCAGGGCGTCGAAAACAAGCTCACCGTGTTCACCGACCTGATCGCCTCGCTCGGCCTCACCGCCGACCAGTGCGGCTACATGGGCGACGACTGGCCCGACCTGCCCGTGATGCTGCGCTGCGGCTTCGCGACGGCCCCCGCGAACGCGCATCCCGAGGTGATCGCCCGCGCGCACTGGGTGGCCGAGGCCCGCGGCGGCCATGGCGCCGTCCGCGAAGTCTGCGACGCGATCCTGCGCGCGCAGCGCCGCTACGACGCGCTGCTCGCGGCCGCCTGCGGAGCCTGACGGATGAACACGCATTTCCGTTGGACCCAGTTGCTGCCGCTCGTCGCGGTCGCCGCGCTCGCGGGCATCACCTGGTGGCTGCTGCAGGCCACGCTGCCGCCGCCCGGCGAGGGCACCGTGCAGCCGAAGCGCCACACGCCCGACTATTTCGCCGACAACTTCTCGGTCACCGAGCTCGACCAGTCGGGCGCGACCCAGTACCGGCTGACGGCCGCGAAGCTGATCCATTACGAAGACACCGAAGACAGCGATCTGACCGATCCGGCCATGCGCGCGTTCCAGCCCGGCAAGCCGGTCGTGACGACCACCTCGAAGCGCGGCACCGTCAACGGCGACGTGTCGATCGTCGACTTGTACGACGACGCGCGCATCCTGCGCGCGGCCGGCGGCGGCGATCCGCAGATGCAGGCTGATTCCCAGCATTTCCGGATCTTCGTCAATGACGATGTGATCCAGACCGAAAAGCCGGTTAAACTTCAGCGCGGCCTGTCGCTCGTCAACGCGACCGACGGCATGAAGTACAACAACGTCACCCGGGTCATCGAGCTTTACGGCAACGTGCGCGGCACGATCGCCGCGCAGGACACGTCCGGCGGCTCGAAAGCTCAACCCAAGTGACGCATCCCTCACGTGACTGCATGAACGAATCGTTCCCTCGACAGATTTCCGGCGGCGCTGCGCGCGCCGTCCGCGCCGCGCTTGCCGCGACGCTCGTGGCGCTCCCGCTGGTCGGGCTGGCGCCGCTCGCCCATGCCGAGAAGGCCGACCAAGGCAAGCCGATCAACGTCGAGGCCGACAACCTGACCTATGACGACCTGAAGCAGGTCACGGTCGCGACCGGCAACGTCGTGATCACGAAGGGCACGATCATCATCAAGGGCGATCGCGTCGAAGTGCGCCAGGACCCGGAAGGCTATCAGTACGCCACTTCGTTCGGCAGCGGCAAGAAGCACGCGACGTTCCGCCAGAAGCGCGAAGGCCTCGACGAGTACATCGACGGCGACGCCGAGCGCATCGACTACGACGGCAAGCAGGACCTGACCACGCTGACCACCGCCGCGACCGTGCGCCGCCTGCAGGGTACGTCGACCGTCGCCGATACCGTGCACGGCAGCGTGATCACGTACGACGGCCAGCGCGACTTCTACACCGCGAAGGGCGGCAAGGACGTCGCCGCGCCGGGCAACCCGAACGGCCGCGTGCGCGCGATGCTGTCGCCGAAGAACGGCGGCCCCGCGCCGCTGAACGGCGCGCCCGCAAAGCTGTCGCCGTCGACCACGATCCAGGGGGCGCCGGGCCAATGAACGCGCTACCGAACCGCCAGCCGGCCGGCACGACGAGCTCGCTCGTCGTCCGCAACCTGAAGAAGCGCTACGGCTCGCGCACGGTCGTCAAGGACGTGTCGCTCGACGTGAAGAGCGGCGAAGTCGTCGGCCTGCTCGGCCCGAACGGCGCCGGCAAGACCACGTCGTTCTACATGATCGTCGGCCTGGTGCCGCTCGACGCGGGCGAGATCTCGCTGAACGGCAGCTCGATCAGCCTGCTGCCGATCCACAAGCGCGCGTCGCTCGGCCTGTCGTACCTGCCGCAGGAAGCGTCCGTGTTCCGCAAGCTGACCGTCGAGGAGAACATCCGCGCGGTGCTCGAACTGCAGCACGGCGAAGACGGCAAGCGGCTGTCGAAGGACGCGATCTCGTCGCGCGCCGAAGCGCTGCTCGACGAGCTGCAGATCGGCCACCTGCGCGAGAACCCCGCGCTGTCGCTGTCGGGCGGCGAACGGCGCCGGGTCGAAATCGCGCGCGCGCTGGCCACCAACCCGAACTTCATCCTGCTTGACGAACCGTTCGCCGGCGTCGACCCGATCGCGGTGCTCGAGATCCAGAAGATCGTCAAGTTCCTGAAGCAGCGTAACATCGGCGTGCTGATTACCGATCACAACGTCCGCGAAACGCTCGGCATCTGCGACCACGCCTACATCATCAGCGACGGCTCGGTGCTCGCCGCCGGCGCGCCAAGCGAAATCATCGAAAACGAAAGCGTACGCCGCGTGTACCTCGGCGAACACTTCCGGATGTAACTCCTCCTCGTGGCTGGCTGCACCCCGTCCGGCGTCGCCGCGCGGGGCCGCGCCCCGCTTCGCGGCCATGCCCGCGGCCGGGCGGCGCGCCGCGCGTAATCGCGGATGGCTCAACGCGCCTGGGTCGTGGCAAACTGCCGGTATGACTCCCTCCTTGCCATGAAAGCCAGCCTTCAACTCCGCCTGTCGCAACATCTGGCGCTGACGCCCCAGCTACAGCAGTCGATCCGGCTCCTGCAGTTGTCGACGCTCGAATTGCAGCAGGAAGTCGCGATGGCCGTCGCGCAGAACCCGCTGCTCGAGAACGAGGATGAATGGATCGCGAGCCCGCTGCGTGTCGCTGCGGACGGATCGCTGATCGCGCAGACGCCTCCCGCGCAGAACACCGAGCCCGCAGCGACCAACGGCAGCAGTTCGTCGAGCGATCGTGCCGAGCGCGACGAGCCGGCCGGCGCGGACGAATACGACGGTTATGCATCCGGCGACGGCAACAACGGCCCGCAGTGGAACCTCGACGAATACGGCCGCTCGAGCGGCGCATCCGACGACGACGACCTCCCGCCGCTGCAGGTGCAGGAAGCGGCGACGTCGCTGCGCGACCACCTGTCCGCGCAGTTGCGCGTCACGCAGGCCGGCCCGCGCGACCGCGCGCTCGTGATGTTCCTGATCGAATCGCTCGACGACGACGGCTACCTGACCGCCACGCTCGATGAAGTGCTCGCCGACCTGCCGCCCGAGCTGGAGATCGACTGCGACGAACTGAACGCGGCGCTCGCGCTGCTGCACAGCTTCGATCCGGCCGGGGTCGGTGCCCGTTCGGCATCCGAATGCCTGAAGCTGCAGTTGCTGCGCCTCGATCCGTCCCCGACACGCACGCTCGCGCTCGAGATCGTGTCGCAGCATCTCGAGCTGCTCGCCGCCCGCGACTTCACGCGGCTGCGCAAGCATCTGAAGGCGAGCGACGACGCGCTGCGCGACGCGCACACGCTGATCCGCTCGCTGGAGCCGTTCCCCGGCGCCGCATACGGCAAGGCCGAGGCCGACTACGTCGTGCCCGACATCATCGTGAAGAAGGCCGGCCAGGGATGGCTCGCGGAGCTCAATCCGGAGGTCGTGCCGCGCCTGCGGATCAACAACCTTTACGCGAACATCCTGCGCAACAGCCGCGGCGATCCGTCGGCCGGTTCGCTCAAGCAGCAGCTCCAGGAAGCACGCTGGCTGATCAAGAACATCCAGCAGCGTTTCGACACGATCCTGCGTGTCGCGCAGGCCATTGTCGAGCGTCAAAAGAACTTCTTTGCGCACGGTGAAATTGCCATGCGCCCCTTGGTTTTGCGGGAAATTGCTGATACGCTGGGCCTACACGAGTCGACTGTCAGCCGTGTGACAACCGGGAAGTACATGCTGACCCCGTTCGGGACGCTTGAATTTAAGTACTTCTTCGGATCTCACGTCTCGACCGACACCGGTGGCGCCGCTTCGTCGACAGCCATCCGAGCCCTCATCAAGCAACTGATAGGAGCTGAAGACCCTAAATCGCCACTTTCGGACAGCCGCATTGCCGAGCTGCTGGCAGAACAGGGATTCGTGGTCGCGCGCCGCACGGTTGCGAAGTATCGCGAAGCCCTCAAGATCCCGGCAGTGAATCTGCGCAAGTCTCTTTAAGCCTGCTGCCTGCCCGGCGGCAGGCGTGTCCCGACCACCGCGCACACGGGGAACAGGCCGGGCGACCTGTCCGCGATACGCCGCCTTCATGCGGCACGGGCAAGTCGACCGGAGCGCCGCCTCGATGCGGCCGGGTGGTCACTCGCTTGGAGAAGCACTATGAACCTGAAGATCAGTGGACATCATCTCGAAGTCACGCCTGCAATTCGCGAATACGTGATCACCAAGCTGGACCGGGTGCTACGGCATAGCGATCAGGTGATCGATGGCACTGTGATCCTCTCGGTCGACAACCACAAGGAAAAGGACAAGCAGCAGCGCGCGGAAATCAACCTGCACCTGAAGGGCAAGGACATCTTCGTCGAAAGCGCGAACGGTAACCTGTATGCAGCGATCGACCTGCTGATCGACAAGCTGGATCGCCAGGTCGTCAAGCACATGGAGCGTCTGCAAACGCACGCGCACGACCCGATCAAGCTTCAACCGTCGATCGACCAGATCGAACTGCCGCCGCAATAACCTTCACCGCAACACACACGTCGCCCGGTTCGCCGGGCGTTTTTTTTGCGACTCCGCGCAGGGGTGCAACCGGTCCGTCCGCGCTGCGCCACGCACGCGGCTGTGCTCTATAATGTTCCGGTTATCGCCGGGGGGCGCTGGATGCGGTAGCTGCCTTGCAGGTTGCCGATGCCGAACGCCTTGATATCGCCGAACATGGATAGTCAGTCTGCCGCCGCAAGGAGACCCCAGGCCGCCCAATCGCCTGCCAACATGAATCGCCTAGCCAAAATCCTGCCCATAGAGAACGTCGTCATCGACCTCTCAGTCACCAGCAAGAAACGCGTGTTCGAACAAGCCGGGCTGATGTTCGAGAATCAGAACGGCATCGCCCGCAGCACCGTCACGGACAACCTGTTCGCGCGCGAGCGCCTCGGCTCGACCGGGCTCGGCGAAGGCGTCGCGATTCCGCACGGGCGCATCAAGGGGCTCAAGCACCCGCTCGCCGCGTTCGTCCGGCTCGCCGATGCGATCCCGTTCGAAGCCCCCGACGGCCAGCCGGTCGGTCTCCTGATCTTCCTGCTCGTGCCCGAGCAAGCCACCCAGCAGCACCTCGAGATCCTGTCGGAAATCGCGCAACTGCTGTCCGATCGCGACGCGCGCGAGCGTCTGCACAACGAAACGGATATCGCCGAGTTGCATCGCCTGCTCACTCAGTGGCAACCTTGAGTTGATCCGGGCGGAATATTTTCCCGTACGCGGCGGCACACGCCGCCGTTCAGGGCCGCCCGGCGCCGGCCCGGCATGGCGACGTCCGTCGCCGCGCGCACGCACCGGCCCATTGGAGTGACGAGAGTCATGGATACGTCCAGCATCAACGCCCAGAGCATCTTCGACGACAACGCGGCCACGCTGAAACTGAGCTGGCTGACGGGGCATGAAGGCTGGGAGCGCGGTTTTTCGGCCGACACCGTCGGCAATGCAACCTCGAGCGCCGACCTGGTCGGCCACCTGAACCTGATCCACCCGAACCGGATCCAGGTGCTCGGCGAAGCGGAAATCGACTACTACCAGCGGCAAACCGACGAAGACCGCTCGCGCCACATGGCCGAGCTGATCGCGCTCGAGCCGCCGTTCCTCGTCGTCGCCGGCGGCGCCGCGGCGCCGCCCGAACTCGTGCTGCGCTGCACGCGCTCGTCGACCCCGCTGTTCACCACGCCGATGTCGGCCGCCGCGGTGATCGACAGCCTGCGGCTCTACATGTCGCGCATCCTCGCGCCGCGCGCGACGCTGCACGGCGTGTTCATCGACATCCTCGGGATGGGCGTGCTGCTGACCGGCGATTCGGGCCTCGGCAAGAGCGAGCTCGGCCTCGAGCTGATCAGCCGCGGCCACGGCCTCGTCGCCGACGACGCGGTCGATTTCGTTCGACTTGGCCCCGATTTCGTCGAAGGGCGCTGCCCGCCGCTGCTGCAGAACCTGCTCGAAGTGCGCGGTCTGGGCCTGCTCGACATCAAGACGATCTTCGGCGAAACCGCCGTGCGGCGGAAAATGAAGCTGAAGCTGATCGTCCAGCTCGTGCGGCGCCCCGACGGCGAATTCCAGCGCCTGCCGCTCGAAAGCCAGACGGTCGACGTGCTCGGCCTGCCGATCAGCAAGGTCACGATCCAGGTCGCGGCCGGCCGCAACCTCGCGGTGCTCGTCGAGGCTGCTGTCCGGAACACGATCCTGCAGTTGCGCGGAATCGACACGTTGCGCGATTTCATGGATCGGCAACGACTCGCGATGCAAGATCCCGACAGTCAGTTCCCCGGCAAACTGGTGTAACCGCACGCGCCGGCCACGCAACGCCGACGCGTCGAGCCGGTGCTATGATGAAACGTCAGGATTCTCTGCTTCCCATGCGCATCGTCCTCATCACCGGCATCTCCGGCTCAGGCAAGTCCGTCGCGCTGAACGCGCTCGAAGACGCAGGCTATTACTGCGTCGACAACCTGCCGCCGCACGTGCTTCCCGAACTCGCCCGCTACCTCGCCGAGGATGGCCAGCACCGGCTCGCGGTCGCGATCGACGCGCGCTCGAGCGCGTCGCTCGACGAAATGCCCGGCCTGATCCGCGACCTGTCGCGCGAGCACGACGTGCGCGTGCTGTTCCTCAACGCGAGCACCCAGGCGCTGATCCAGCGCTTCTCCGAGACGCGCCGCCGCCATCCGCTGTCCGGCTCGCTGTCGCACGATGCGGACGTCGGCCTGCTGTCGTCGCTCGAGGAAGCGATCGAGCGCGAACGCCACCTCGTCGCGCCGCTCGCCGAATTCGGCCACCAGATCGACACCAGCACGCTGCGCGCGAACGCGCTGCGGACGTGGGTCAAGCGCTTCATCGAGCAGAAGAACAACGACCTGATGGTGATGTTCGAATCGTTCGGCTTCAAGCGCGGCGTGCCGCTCGACGCCGACCTGATGTTCGACGTGCGCGCGCTGCCGAATCCGTACTACGACCACCAGTTGCGCCCGCTCACCGGGCTCGACCAGCCGGTCATCGCCTTTCTCGACGCACTGCCGATCGTCCACCAGATGATCGACGACATCCATGCGTTCCTGATGAAATGGCTGCCGCACTTCCGCGATGACAACCGCAGCTACCTGACCGTCGCCATTGGCTGCACCGGTGGGCAGCATCGGTCGGTGTTCATCGCGGAAACGCTCGCCGCGCGCCTTGCGCACGACGCGAACGTGATCGTGCGGCATCGTGACGCGCCAGTGGATGTCGACGCGTCGTCGCGGCTCGTCTCCGAGGTCGACCGACCCTAGCGACGCCCGCCCCAACGCCCGCGCGCCATGTCCTCCCTATCGACCACCCTGATCGACCTGCCGCTGTTTCCGCTGCACACGGTGCTGTTTCCGGGGGGCCTGCTCCCGCTCAAGGTGTTCGAGGCGCGCTATCTCGACATGGCCCGCGCGTGCCTGCGCGACGACGCACCGTTCGGCGTGTGCCTGCTGAAGAGCGGGCCGGAAGTCGCGCAGGACGGCGCCGTATCGGTGCCCGAGACCATCGGCTGCATGGCGCGCATCACCGAATGCGATACCGGTGAATTCGGCATGCTGTACCTGCAGGCGGTCGGCACGCAGCGTTTCGAGCTGCTGTCGTACCGCGTCGAAGGCAACGGGCTGCTGGTCGGCATCGCGGAGCCGCTGCCCGACGACATCCCGCTCGAAGGCGAGCAGTCACTCGCGCAGTTCGGCTCGTGCGCCGAGGTGCTCGAGCGCATCATCGACGCGCTGAAGAAGTCCGATCCGGAGAAGATGCCGTTCGGCGAACCGTTCCGCCTCGATGATCCGAGCTGGGTATCGAACCGTCTCGCGGAACTGCTGCCGCTCGACCTGCGCGCGCGGCAGAAGCTGATGGAGTTTCCGGACGTCGGCGCGCGCATCGATGCCGTGCACCACGTGCTCGACCGGCATGGCTGGTTATAGCGTGCCCGGGACCTGTCGCTTTGCCTGAGCTATCCGGGAGAGGGCATCCCACGAGGGGCTTCCGTCCGGGCGAAAAGCCGGGCCGGCGTTTCCCGAATCACCCCAGACAGCCATTTCGCGCCAGCCAACCCAAGGCGACTTCCGTCGGCACGAAAAACCACGAGCGTCCGACGTCTCCCTGAAAACGCGGCATGCGCCGCGCCTCTCCCCTTCGTTACAGCAGCGGCCCGCTCAGCGCATCGAGCAGCTTGCGCACGGGCGCCGGCACGCCGTACGCGTCGAGCCGGCTCAGCGGCACCCAGGCGGTGTCCGCGTCCCGCGCGCCGGCAGGCAGGCCGCCGTCGGCCATGTCGCTCAGCCGCGGCTCGATCTCGAGCCGGAAATGCGTGAACGTGTGCGTGAGCGGCGCGAGCGGCACCGTGCCGCCGCCGCCGAAGCCGCGTGCGAGTTCCGCGAGCGCGGCGTCGCCGTCCGCCTGCGGCAGGCTCCACAGCCCGCCCCAGATGCCGGTCGGCGGCCGCCGCTCGAGCAGCACGGCGTCACCGTCGCGCAGCACGAGCATCCAGGTCTTGCGGGTCGGCACGGCCTTCTTCGGCCGGGCGGCCGGCAGTTCGCGCTGGCGGCCCGTCGATTGCGCGACGCAGTCGCCCGCGAACGGGCAGCGCGCGCAATCGGGCTTGCCGCGCACGCACAGCGTCGCGCCGAGATCCATCAGCCCCTGCGTGTACGCGCTGACGTCGGCCGCGTTCGCGGCGTCGGGCAACAGCGATTCGGCGAGCGCCCACATGTCGTTCTCGACACGCTTCTCGCCCGGGAAGCCCTCGACGCCGAACACCCGCGCAAGCACGCGCTTCACGTTGCCGTCGAGGATCGTCGCGCGCGCGCCGTACGCGAACGACGCGATCGCCGCGGCCGTCGAACGGCCGATGCCCGGCAATTCGGCCAGCGCGTCGGGCGTCGCCGGGAACGCACCACCGTGCTCGGCGACGACGACCTGCGCGCAGCGATGCAGGTTGCGCGCGCGCGAGTAGTAGCCGAGCCCCGCCCAGAGCGCCATCACGTCGTCGGTCGGCGCGGCCGCGAGCGCGGCGACGTCGGGGTAGCGTTCGAGAAAGCGCGTGTAATACGGGATGACGGTCGATACCTGCGTCTGCTGCAGCATGATTTCCGACAGCCAGATCCGGTACGGATCACGGGTGTTCTGCCACGGCAGGTCGTGGCGGCCATGCTCGCGCTGCCAGGCGACCAGGCGCGTGGCGAACGTGCGATGCAGCGGCGTGACGGGGAACGGAGCGGGGGCGATGCGGGGAGGCTTCAAGTTATCTAATTGTGGAAAAAGGTTTCAACGCTGGCAGGTCGGACAGAAATAGGTCGACCGCTGACCCTGCACGATCTGGCGGATCGGCGTGTTGCATACGCGGCATGGCTGGCCCGCACGGTCGTAGACGAAGCAGTCGAGCTGGAAATAGCCGCTTTCGCCGTTGCTGCCGACGAAATCGCGCAATGTGCTGCCGCCGCGCTCGATCGCGTCGGCAAGCGTCGCGCGCACAGCGTCGGCCAGACGCTCGTAGCGCGGCAGCGACACCTTGCCGGCGGCCGTCGTCGGCCGGATGCCGGCGCGAAACAGGCTCTCCGACGCATAGATGTTGCCGACGCCGACGACCATGTCGCCCGCGAGCAGCGCCTGCTTGACCGACACGGTGCGTCCGCGCGTGCGCGCGTGCAGCAGCGCGCCGGTGAACGCCGGCGAGAACGGCTCGACGCCGAGGCTCGCGAGGAGCGGATGCGCATGCACGTCGCCCGCTTCGCGCGGGTGCCACAGCACCGCGCCGAAGCGACGCGGATCGCGGAACCGCAACACGAATTCGTCGAAGATCCAGTCGATGTGGTCGTGCTTCGCGGCGACCGGCACGCCGGCCGCGGGCAGCACGCGCAGCGTGCCCGTCATGCCGAGGTGGACGATGAACCAGCCCGCGTCGACCTCGAACAGCAGGTACTTGCCGCGACGCTCGACGGCGCGCACCTCGCGCGCGCGCAACTGCTCGGCGAGCCCCGCCGGGACGGGCCAGCGCAGCATCTCGGTACGGACGTCGACACGCTCGACGCGGCGGCCCGCGACAAAGGGCTCGATGCCCCGGCGCGTGACTTCGACTTCTGGCAACTCTGGCATGTTTTGCGGGTCTGAGACTGGATTCACGATCGTGCGTGTATTGTAGCGAGCGCGTTACAATCGGTTGAAACATCGAACGGATTTCCATGACTCTGCCCTCGAAGCTGCTTCAGAAGCGTCACGCCGCCGTGCGCGGCGCGCGTGCCTTCCCGGTCCGCCGTGCACTCGGCGCCGCGCTGTTTGCCGCCTGGACCCTCACCGCCTTCCCGGCCCACGCGCAGGATCCGGCATCGGACGACGCGGAGTCGCAGGGCGCGTTCGAGCATGTGATGCCGGACGAGAAAAAGGATCTCCCCGGCGTTCCGCTGACGAGCCAGATCGTCTACCAGGTGCTCGCCGCCGAGGTCGCGCTGCAGCGTAACCAGCCCGCGCCGGCCTACCAGACCTACCTCGCGCTCGCCCGCGACACGCGCGATCCGCGCATGGCGCAGCGTGCGACCGAGATCGCGCTCGGCGCGCAGAGTCCGGCCGACGCGCTGTCCGCCGCGAACCTGTGGCGCCAGTACGCACCCGATTCGAATCGCGCATCGCAGGTCGACGCCGCATTGCTGGTGCTCGCCGGCAAGCCGGCCGATGCACAGCCGATGCTCGCGCGCGAGCTGGCCCGGGCGACCGGCGAGACGCGCGGCCCGGCGATCCTCGCGCTGCAGGCGCTGCTCGTGCGCGGCTCCGACCGCGTCGGCGGCCTCGCGGTGCTGAAGGACATGCTGAAGAACGACCTGAACCGGCCCGAAGCCCAGCTCGCGATCGCGCGCCAGCAGCTCGCGGTCGACGACAAGGACGGCGCCGCGCAGTCGCTGAAGCAGGCGCTGCAGCTCCGCCCCGACTACCTGCCGGCGGCTTTGATGCTGTCGCAGATGGGGCCGGCGGAACGCGCGGCGGGCATCACGTCGTTCGAGAAGTATGTTCAGCAGAATCCGAAGTCGCGCGATGCGCGGCTCGCGCTGTCGCAGCTCTATCTCGCCGACGATCGCCTCGACGACGCGCAGAAGCAGTTCGAGACGATGCGCAAGCTCGACGCGAAGGATCCGACGCCGCTGATGGCGCTCGCGCTGATCAAGATCCAGCAGAAGAAGCTCGACGAAGCGACCGGCTACCTGAAGCAGTACGTCCAGCTCGGCGACAAGCAGCCGAATCTCGACGTCGGCCAGGGCTACATCTACCTCGCGCAGATCGCGATCGACCAGAACAACGACGCGCAGGCGTCGCAGTGGCTCGACAAGGTCGACCAGACGAGCCAGCACTACCTGCCCGCGCAGATCACGCGCGCGCAATTGCTGCAGAAACAGGGCAAGACCGACGAGGCGCGCAAGGTGCTCGACGACCTGCCGATCACGGATCCGCGCGATGCGGCCGTGGTCGCACGCACCGACGCGTCGATCCTGTTCACCGCGAAGCGCTACCCGGAAGCCGAGGCACGGCTCGGGCAGGCGGTCCAGGACTTCCCCGACGATCCCGACCTGCGCTACGACTACGCGATGGCGGCCGAAAAGACCGGCCACTACACGACGATGGAAAAGCAGCTGCGCGAGCTGATCCGCACCCAGCCCGACAATCCGCAGGCGTACAACGCACTCGGCTATTCGCTCGCCGACCGCAACCAGCGGCTCCCCGAAGCCAGCAAGCTGATCGACAAGGCGATGACGCTGGCGCCGAACGACGCGTACATCATGGACAGCCTCGGCTGGGTGAAGTACCGGATGGGCGATACGGCCGGCGCGGCGAAGGTGCTGCGGCGCGCATACGAACTGCAGCCGAACGCCGAGATCGGCGCGCATCTCGGCGAAGTGCTGTGGAAGAGCGGCGCGCAGGACGATGCGCGTTCCGCATGGCGTGACGCACAGAAGCTCGAGCCGGACAACGACACGCTCGTGCAGACGCTGAAACGCCTCCAGATCAACGGTCTCTGATGCAGATGTTCCCGACGTTTTCCCTGTCCTTCCGCGCGCAGCGCACGCTGGCCGCAGCCGGCGCGGCACTCGTGCTCGCGGGCTGCGCGAGCACGCCGCCGTCGGCCAGCGCGCCGACCGGCGCGGCGCTGCAGACCGCCGCCACGCACGCTTACCATGGCCGCTTCGCGGTGCGGTACGACGACCGTCTCGGCAATCCGCAGAACGTGTACGGCAACTTCGACTGGCAGGAGCACGGCGACGACGTGTCGCTCGAGCTGCGCAGCCCGCTCGGCCAGACGCTCGCGGTCGTGAAATCGACGCCGCGCGCGGCGTCGCTCGAATTGCCGAACCGCCCGACGCAATATGCGCCTGACGTCGGCGACCTGATGCAGAAAACGCTCGGTTTCGAACTGCCGCTCGCGGGCCTGCGCTACTGGCTGCTGCCGACCGCCGCGCCCGCCACGCCCGCGCAGACGGTGCGCGATCCGGCCGACGGTACGCGCGTCAAGCAGATCCGCCAGGACGGCTGGACGATCGACTACCTTGCCTACGCGGATGCCCCGGCCACGGGCGTCAAACGCGTCAACCTCGTGCGCGCGACACCGCCGCTCGACATCAAGCTCGTGCTCGATCAGTGAGCACTGGCCCAGCCCAGACATACGCATGACCGATTCGACCCGCTCGCTGCGCAACTGCCTTGCGCCCGCGAAACTCAACCTGTTCCTGCACATCACCGGCCGCCGTCCGAACGGCTATCACGATCTGCAGAGCGTGTTCCAGTTGCTGAACTGGGGTGACACGCTGCACTTCACGCTCCGCGACGACGGCCGCGTCGCACGCGTCACCGACGTACCCGGCGTGCCCGAGGAAAGCGATCTTGTCGTGCGCGCAGCCAACCTGCTGAAAGCGCATACGGGCACCGCGCGCGGTGTCGACATCGAGATCGACAAGTGCCTGCCGATGGGGGCCGGCCTCGGCGGCGGCAGCTCCGACGCGGCGACGACGCTGCTCGCGCTGAACCGCCTGTGGCAACTCGACCTGCCGCGCGCCGAACTCCAGTCGCTCGCGGTAAAACTCGGCGCCGACGTCCCGTTTTTTATTTTTGGAAAAAATGCGTTCGCAGAGGGTATCGGAGAAGAATTAGCTGAGGTACAATTGCCGACTCGCTGGTTCTTGGTTGTAACGCCCCGCGTTCACGTCCCAACCGCTGAAATATTTTCAGATGAGTTGTTGACAAGAGATTCGAAGCGCGTCACAATTACGGACTTTCTTGCACAGCAAAGCAGCGACGCGGGATGGCCAGATAGTTTCGGTCGGAACGATATGCAGCAAGTTGTGACAAGTAAGTACGCGGAAGTTGCGCAGGTGGTCAAATGGTTGTATGATGTGACCCCCGCGAGGATGACCGGCTCCGGAGCAAGCGTGTTTGCAGCGTTTCGCAGCAAGCATGAGGCAGAAGCGGCGCAAGCCAAGCTGCCCACCGGTTGGAACGGTGCAGTTGCCGAGAGCCTGAACGAGCATCCGCTCTTCGCTTTCGCGTCATGAAGTTTTACTTTGCCGAACGGCCTACACAAGTTCGGTGAAGTTATCAGTTAAGTGTAGGGGAGTCGCCAAGTTGGTCAAGGCACCGGATTTTGATTCCGGCATGCGAGGGTTCGAGTCCTTCCTCCCCTGCCAAAAATTTTCCCGCATTTCCCGCCTAAGCCCGAAGCAGGTGCACGATGAGCAGCCATGACGGCCTGATGGTTTTTACTGGCAACGCGAATCCCGCGCTCGCCCAGGAAGTCGTCAATATCCTTGGAATTCCCCTCGGCAAAGCAATGGTCAGCCGTTTCTCCGACGGCGAGATCCAGGTCGAGATCCAGGAAAACGTGCGTGGCAAGGACGTCTTCGTCCTGCAATCCACGTGCGCACCGACGAACGACAACCTGATGGAACTGATGATCATGGTCGATGCGCTCAAGCGCGCATCCGCCGGCCGGATCACTGCAGCCATCCCCTACTTCGGTTACGCCCGTCAGGATCGCCGCCCGCGTTCGGCGCGCGTCGCGATCTCGGCGAAGGTCGTCGCGAACATGCTGGAAATCGCCGGCGTCGAGCGGATCATCACGATGGATCTGCACGCCGACCAGATTCAAGGCTTCTTCGACATCCCGGTCGACAACATCTACGCAACGCCGATCCTGCTGGGTGACCTGCGCAAGCAGAACTACCCGGATCTGCTCGTCGTGTCGCCGGACGTCGGCGGCGTGGTGCGTGCCCGGGCACTCGCGAAGCAGCTCAACTGCGATCTCGCGATCATCGACAAGCGTCGCCCGAAGGCGAACGTCTCCGAAGTGATGAACATCATCGGTGAAGTCGAAGGCCGCACCTGCGTGATCATGGACGACATGGTCGATACGGCAGGCACGCTCTGCAAGGCTGCTCAAGTGCTGAAAGAGCGCGGCGCGAAGCAGGTCTTCGCCTACGCGACGCACCCGGTGCTGTCGGGTGGCGCAGGCGACCGCATCGCCGCATCGGCCCTTGACGAGCTGGTCGTCACCGACACGATCCCGCTGTCCGCCGAATCGCTCGGCTGCTCGAAGATCCGTGCACTGACGAGCGCGAGCCTGCTGGCCGAAACGTTCTCGCGGATCCGCCGCGGCGACTCGGTGATGTCGCTGTTCGCGGAATCCTGATCGCGAATCGACTGAACAAAGCATGCGCAGAAAGCGAAGCGGCAACGCTTCGCTTTTTGCACAATCGGACGGGATAGACGAAACCCCGGCCGTTTCATCGGGGGCCGCAATTTGACGGCCCCGTTTTACTGCCTGGTCGCGGGCAGCTATTGGAGAATCACATGAAAGTCGTCGCTTTCGAGCGCCAAGAGCAAGGTACGGGTGCGAGCCGCCGCCTGCGCAACGCTGGTAAGACCACGGGTATCGTTTACGGTGGCGAAGCAGCCCCGCAAAAGATCGAACTCGATCACAACGCCCTGTGGCACGCCCTGAAGAAGGAAGCTTTCCACTCGTCGATCCTCGACCTCGAAGTGGCTGGCCAGTCGCAACAGGTTCTGCTGCGCGACGTGCAATACCACCCGTTCAAGCAACTGGTGCTGCACGTGGACTTCCAACGCGTTGACGCGAAGAAGAAGCTGCACACGAAGGCTCCGCTGCACTTCCTGAACGCTGAAATCAGCCCGGCCGTGAAGCTGTCGAGCGCGATCGTTTCGCACGTCGCGACGGAAATCGAAATCGAGTGCCTGCCGGCTGACCTGCCGGAGTTCCTCGAAGTCGACCTGTCGAAGATCGAAGCCGGTCAATCGCTGCACGCGAAGGACATCACGCTGCCGAAGGGCGTCGCGCTGGTCGCGCACATCGACGCGGAAAACCCGGTTGTCGCATCGGCGACGGTCCCGGCTGGTGCCGTGTCGGACGCAGCAGAAGGCGAAACGCCGGCTGCCTGAGCGGGCTGCCCACGCGCCCCATCGATCCGTTTCTCGAAACGGTCGACGCAACCCGCCGCGGCTTGCCCGGCGGGTTTTTCTTTTTCTGCGCCCAGGCGGCCGTTGCCGCCTTCGAAACGTCATGATCAAACTGATCGTCGGCCTCGGCAATCCCGGGGCGGAATACACCGCGACGCGCCACAACGCCGGCTTCTGGCTGATCGACCAGCTCGCCCGCGAAGCCGGCACGACGCTGCGCGACGAGCGCCGCTTCCATGGCTTCTACGCGAAAGCGCGCCTGCACGGCGAGGAAGTCCACCTGCTCGAGCCGCAAACCTACATGAACCGCTCCGGCCAGTCGGTCGTCGCGCTCGCGCAATTCTTCAAGATCCTGCCCGACCAGATCCTCGTCGCGCACGACGAGCTCGATCTGCCGCCCGGCACCGTGAAGCTGAAGCTCGGCGGCGGCAGCGGCGGCCACAACGGCCTGAAGGACATCACCGCGCACCTGTCGTCGCAGCAGTACTGGCGGCTGCGGATCGGCATCGGCCATCCGCGCGACCTGATTCCGGAAAGCGCGCGCGCCGGCGCGAAGCCCGACGTCGCGAACTTCGTGCTGAAGCCGCCGCGCCGCGAGGAACAGGACGTGATCGACGCGTCGATCGAACGCGCGCTCGCCGTGATGCCGATGGTCGTCAAGGGCGAACTCGACCGCGCGACGATGCAGTTGCATCGCAACTGACCGCATCGCACCGCTCCGGTGCATCGAGCCGTCCGGCGCCGCCGGGCGGCCCCGCCCGCCCCTTCCTGCGCGCACATGCGGTAATCTGGTCGCTTTGCCCGACAGGAGCCAAGCGGTGAGCCGTTACTGGAGCGACATCGTTCAGCAACTCGTGCCTTACGTGCCGGGCGAGCAGCCCGCGCTCGCACACCCCGTCAAGCTGAACACCAACGAGAATCCCTATCCGCCGTCGCCGCGCGTCGTCGCGGCAATCGCACGCGAACTCGGCGAGACCGGCGACACGCTGCGCCGCTATCCCGACCCGGTTGCGCGCGCGCTGCGCGAAGCGGTCGCGGCGCATCACCGGATCAAGCCCGAGCAGGTGTTCGTCGGCAACGGTTCCGACGAGGTGCTCGCGCACACGTTCCAGGCGCTGCTCAAGCACGACCGGCCGCTGCGCTTTCCCGACATCACGTACAGCTTCTATCCGACCTATGCGCGCCTGTACGGCGTCCAGACGTCGATCGTGCCGCTCGCGGACGACTTCTCGATCCGCGTCGACGACTACCTCGACGATGCCGGCGGCGTGCTGTTTCCGAACCCGAATGCACCGACCGGGCGCGCGCTGCCGCTCGCGGACATCGAACGGATCGCGGCCGCGAATCCGTCGTCGGTCGTCGTGATCGACGAGGCGTATGTCGACTTCGGCGCGCAGTCCGCGATTACGCTGATCGACCGCCATCCGAACCTGCTCGTCGTGCATACGACATCAAAGGCGCGCTCGCTTGCGGGCATGCGCGTCGGTTTCGCGTTCGGCGATGCCGCGCTGATCGACGCGCTGAACCGCGTGAAGGACAGCTTCAACTCGTACCCGCTCGACCGGCTCGCGCAAGTCGCCGCGCAGGCCGCGTACGAAGACACCGATTATTTCAGCGCAACCTGCCGGCACGTGATCGACAGCCGGACGCGGCTCACGCACGCGCTCGATACGCTCGGCTTCGACATCGTGCCGTCGGCCGCGAATTTCGTGTTCGCGCGCCATCCCGCGCACGACGCGGGTGCGATTGCGGCGAAACTGAAGGAACGGGAGATTTTCGTGCGGCACTTCCGGCTGCCGCGGATCGACCAGCACCTTCGCATCACCGTCGGCACCGACGCCGAATGCGATGCGCTCGTCGCGGCGTTGCGCGAGCTGCTGGCCTGAAACGGAAGAACCGGCGCCGGGCGGCGCCGACCCGGATGCGTGACGGGCGTGCCGAAGGACTCGAGCGCGCGCGTCACCGCTGAATCACGACGCGTCGTCGCCCTTTTCGGCGGTCAACGCGTGATACTTCTCCATCAATTGCGCGTGCGATTCGTCATGCTGCGGATCGCGCGGAATGCATTCGACCGGACACACCTGCTGGCACTGCGGTTCGTCGAAATGGCCGACGCACTCGGTGCACTTGTTCGGGTCGATCACGTAGATGTCCGGGCCCATCGAAATCGCGCCGTTCGGGCACTCGGGCTCGCACACGTCGCAATTGATGCACTCGTCGGTAATCATCAAAGCCATACTGATCTCACTTCTTCAGGCCGACGGCCGGCTTCACGACGAAACCGGCCGGCGCCGCATCACGCGGCAGGGCCTCCGATCGCAGCGACTTTCTCGGTCAGCCACTTCTCGACGGACGGGAACACGAACTTGCTGACATCGCCGCCCAACTGCGCGATTTCGCGCACGATCGTCCCCGAGATGAACTGGTACTGATCGGACGGCGTCATGAACATCGTCTCGACGTCGGGCAGCAGGTAGCGGTTCATCCCCGCCATCTGGAACTCGTATTCGAAATCGGACACGGCGCGCAGGCCACGCACGATCACGCGCGCATTGTTGGTGCGGACGAAATCCTTCAGGAGGCCGGTGAAACTCATCACCTTCACGTTCGGATAATGGCCGAGCACCTCGTTCGCAATCGTCAGACGTTCTTCGAGCGAGAAGAACGGCTTTTTCGCGCGGCTGTCGGCCACACCGACCACCAGCGTATCAAAAATGCTCGACGCACGCCGCACGAGGTCTTCGTGCCCGCGCGTCAGCGGATCGAACGTACCGGGATACACGGCGACTACCATGTCGCTCCTCCTGTCATCACGCAAACGGGATGGCAGCCGTGCGATGCGCACGCCGCTGCCGAGATGGGCATGCGTCGCCTTTGCGGCGCGCCGCCTCGTATGGAACGCGCATTATTCATCATTTTCGCGCCGCAGCAAATGATAGTGAACCGCACCGGCCTTGCCGTGCTTCACGACCTCCCAGCCGGCGAGTGCGTCGTGCGCGGCCGGATCGAGCTCCGCCCCCGTCTCGACGTACAGCGCGCCGCCCGCCGCGACGAGCGGCGCCGCCAGCGCAATCGCGCGCTCGAGCGCGGCCAGATCGTCGAACGGCGGATCGAGAAACACGACGTCGAACGCGCCCGGCGTGAGCCCGGCCGCGAGCCGCAACGCGTCCGCCTCGGCAACCTCGACCGCACGCGCGCCGAGCTTGTCCTTGATCGCTCGCAGCTGCTGCGCGGCGCGCGGATGGCGCTCGACCATCACGACGCTCGCCGCGCCGCGCGACGCCGCCTCGAAACCGAGTGCGCCGGTGCCCGCGAACAGGTCGAGGCAACGCCGGCCTTCGAGATCCTGGCCGAGCCAGTTGAACAGCGTCTCGCGCACGCGATCGGGCGTCGGCCGCAGGCCGTCGAGATCGAGCACCGCGAGCGGCGTGCGTTTCCAGTCACCGCCGATGATGCGGATCGTGTGCGGCTTGCCGCGGCCAGAAGGGGCCGCCGGGCGGCCGGGAGAGGAACGGGACATACGGAATATCGACGACGGAGGGACCGGGCGCGCGCGGGGGCGCACCGCTAAACAGGCGCACGTTACCACAGCGGCGATGCGCGCTGGCGCGAGCGCCACGCCGCACTGATAAAATGCACGGTTTCGGCCGCCGTGCGCCGCGCCCGCGCGAACGCAGAACGGCCCGTCCGGTGCCCGCCCCTGGCGGCGGCCCGCCCTCTTCCCGACGTCAGACCATGTTCAGCTTCTTCAAACGATTCAAGAAAACGCAGGAGCCCGATCCGGCGGAATCGCAATCGGCCGACGCGCAGCAAACGGACGAGCCGTCCGAAGCGCCTGCGGTCGAGGCCCCGCCTGCGGCCGACGTGCCGCAAGTGCCCGCGCAACCGGCCGCGCCGGCCGTCGTGATGACGGTCACGCCGACCAACGACGGCCGCGACGAAGTCGTCGAGACGGTCGAAATCGTCCCGCCGCCGCTGCAGGACGCCACCGCGAAGAAATCGTGGCTCGCGCGCCTGAAAACGGGGCTCGCCAAGACGGGCTCGAGCATCACCGGCGTGTTCGTCAACACGAAGATCGACGAGGATCTGTACGAGGAGCTCGAGACCGCGCTGCTGATGTCCGACGCGGGCGTCGACGCGACCGAGTACCTGCTCGGCGCGCTGCGCGAAAAGGTGCGCACCGGCCGCCTGACCGACCCGCAGCAGGTGAAATCCGCACTGCACGACCTGCTCGTCGAGCTGCTGACGCCGCTCGAGAAATCGCTGATGCTCGGCCGCGCGCAGCCGCTCGTGATGATGATCACCGGCGTGAACGGTGCGGGCAAGACGACCAGCATCGGCAAGCTCGCGAAGCACCTGCAGAGCTTCGACCAGTCGGTGCTGCTGGCCGCGGGCGACACGTTCCGCGCGGCCGCGCGCGAACAACTGGCGGTCTGGGGCGAGCGCAACAACGTGACGGTCGTGCAGCAGGAAAGCGGCGATCCGGCCGCGGTGATCTTCGACGCGGTCAGCGCCGCGCGCGCGCGCAAGATCGACGTGATGATGGCCGACACGGCCGGCCGCCTGCCGACGCAGCTCCACCTGATGGAAGAGCTGAAGAAGGTGAAGCGCGTGATCTCGAAGGCGCACGACGGCGCGCCGCACGAAGTGCTGCTGGTGATCGATGCGAACACCGGCCAGAACGCGCTCACGCAGGTCAAGGCATTCGACGACGCGCTCGGCCTCACCGGCCTCATCGTCACGAAGCTCGACGGCACCGCGAAGGGCGGGATTCTCGCCGCGATCGCGCGGCAGCGCCCGGTGCCGGTCTACTTCATCGGCGTCGGCGAGAAGGTCGAGGATCTGCAGCCGTTCAGCGCGGTCGAATTCGCGGACGCGCTGCTCGGCTGAACACCGCGGGCACGCATCGCACAGGGCGCCGTCGAGCGCCCTTTTTTCATGCGCGCCCAGTCATGCGCGGCCCGGGCGCACCGCGCTCATTCGGCGTCGGGCTGTGCGCCGGGCTCGGCGGCCTTGAACGCATCGAGCGTCGACGCATGGTCGACGATCCGCTGGATCGTCGGATAGCGCGTCGTGTCGATCGAGAAGCGGTTCGCGTTGAACACCTGCGGCACGAGGCATATGTCGGCGAGCGTCGGCGTATCGCCGAAGCACAGCTTGCCGGTGCGCGGATCGCTCGCGAGACGCGTCTCGAGCGTCTCGAAGCCCGCCTCGATCCAGTGCCGGTACCACGCGTTCTTCGCCTCCTCGGGCACCTTCAGCGTGTGCTTCAGGTACTTCAGCACGCGCAGGTTGTTGAGCGGATGGATTTCGCACGCGATCTGCAGCGCGACCGCACGCACATACGCGCGATCGACCGGCTGCTTCGGCAGCAGCGCCGGCTCCGGATGGGTTTCCTCGAGATATTCGATGATCGCGAGCGACTGCTGCAGCGTCGCGTCGCCGTCGATCAGCGTCGGCACGACCGCATCCGGATTCAGCGCGCGGTACGCGTCCTTCAGTTGCTCGCCGCCGTCGCGCAGCATGTGCACGGGGACATAGTCGAACGGCAGCTGCTTCAGGTTCAGGGCGATCCGCACGCGGTACGACGCGGAACTGCGGAAATAGCTGTAAAGCTTCATGGGATGTCTCTCGTAGTCGTATTCGGCCGGCGACGGCACGGGCGCGGCGCAGCCGGCGCGCACCGCCGGGACTCAGAGTGTAGCGCGCCGCGCGGCCTCGCTTGGCGGCAGCCGCACCCGTGCGATACTCGGGGCATTCCTCACCGCTCACAGCGCGGCCCGATGCCGGCCGCCCGCCCCACGCCCCGATGACCGCTTCCCACGATCCCGCCGCCGTTCCGTTCCCGTGCGCCCGCTTCATCAAGGAAATCGGCCGCGGCCCGCACGGCGCACGCGCGCTGTCCGCCGAGGACACGTTCGAGCTCTATCGCGCGATGCTCGACGCACGCGTGTCGGACGTCGAACTCGGCGCGATCCTGATCGCCTATCGGCTGAAAGGCGAATCCGCCGACGAGCTGGCCGCGATGCTCGCCGCCGCGCAGGCGTCGTTCGAGCCGGTGCACGTGCAGGATGCCGCATTCCGCCCCGTGTCGATCCCGAGCTACAACGGCGCGCGCAAGCAGCCGAACCTCGTGCCGCTGCTCGCGCTGCTGCTCGCGCGCGAAGGCGTGCCGGTGCTCGTGCATGGCGTCGAGCAGGATCCGGGCCGCGTGACGAGCGCCGAGATCTTCTCGGCGTTGTCGCTCGCACCGTCGGCTTCGCACGATGCCATCGAGGACATGCTCGCCGAGCGCCGCGTCGCCTTCGCGTCGATCGAGGTGCTGGCGCCGCGCATCGCACACCTGCTGTCGATGCGCCGCGTGCTCGGCGTGCGCAACTCGACGCATACGCTCGTGAAGATCCTGCAGCCGTTCGCGCCGGCCGGCCTGCGGCTCGTCAACTACACGCACCCGCCGTACCGCGACAGCCTGGCGCAATTGTTCCGCGACCATCCGGATGCCGCGCTCGGCGGCGCGCTGCTGGCACGCGGCACCGAGGGCGAAGCCGTTGCCGACACGCGGCGCCAGGTGCAGGTCGACTGGCTGCACGACGGCGTGTGCGACACACTGATCGACGCAGAACGCTCGTCGACCGATGCGCCCGCTGTCGCCCTGCCCGAATCGCGCGACGCGGCCACGACGGCCGCATGGACCGACGCCGTATTGCGCGGCGAAGTGCCGGTGCCCGACACGGTCGCCCGGCAGGTCGCGACGATCGTGCAGATCGCCCGCATCGCACGCTGAAGGCACGCTCGCGAACCGGCCCCGCTTGCGGGGCATTTGACACGCGAGCGCATCCTGGCATAGAGTGGCCCTCATGCGTTCCTTTCCGAACACCCTCCGAATTACCTCCGGCCGCCTAGCGCGGCCGCTATCGCTACGACTAGCCTAAGGCTTTCGTAGCGCCGTGTGCTGTCCGCACGGTCCCTCCCAGCAGTTCCTCGCAGTACCCCTCTCGTAGTTTTTACAACCCGAAGTCGTCAGCATTCGTCCGTCTATCCGTCGGCCGACTCGCGAAGATCATCCGCATCCGCAGCGCGTTTACGTGCCGCGGAGCGAGGCAGCGCCAACCGTCGCCCATGCCGCCCGTCTTCGCTCGCGACTTGAGACCCGAGGTCCAGAAGATGCAGCGCAATCCGCAAGACAAGTACCGTCCGTTCGAGCCCGTCCGCCTCAATGGCCGCAAATGGCCGTCGCGCACCATCGAGCGCGCGCCCGTCTGGATGAGCACCGACCTGCGCGACGGCAACCAGTCGCTGATCGAGCCGATGAGCATCGAGCAGAAGCTCGAGTTCTTCGAGATGCTGGTCGCGATCGGGTTCAAGGAGATCGAAGTCGGTTTTCCGTCGGCGTCGCAAACCGACTTCGATTTCGTCCGCAAGCTGATCGACGACAGGCGGATTCCCGACGACGTGACGATCGAAGTGCTCGTGCAGGCGCGCGAGGACCTGATCGCCCGCACGTTCGATGCGCTCGAAGGCGTGCCGCGCGCGATCGTGCACCTGTACAACGCGGTGTGCCCGTCGTTCCGCCGCATCGTGTTCGGGATGTCGAAGGCCGACGTGAAGGCGCTCGCGATCGACGGCACGCGCATCATCAAGGAACACGCCGCCGCGCGCCCCGACACGCAGTGGACCTTCCAGTACTCGCCGGAAACCTTCAGCATGACCGAGCTGACGTTCGCGCGCGAGATCTGCGACGCGGTCGCGCAGACCTGGCGGCCGACCCGCGATCACAAGATGATCATCAACCTGCCGGCCACCGTCGAAGCCGCGAGCCCGAACGTGTTCGCCGACCAGATCGAGTGGATGGACCGCAACCTCGCGTACCGCGACAGCATCGTGTTGTCCGTGCATCCGCACAACGATCGCGGCACCGCGGTCGCGGCGGCCGAACTCGCGCTGCTCGCGGGCGCCGACCGCATCGAGGGCTGCCTGTTCGGCAATGGCGAACGCACCGGCAACGTCGATCTCGTCACGCTCGCGCTGAATCTCTACACGCAGGGCATCGATCCGGGCCTCGATTTCTCCGACATCGACGCGGTGCGCCGCGTCGTCGAACGCTGCAACCAGATTCCCGTGCATCCGCGCCACCCGTACGCGGGCGACCTCGTGTTCACCGCGTTCTCGGGCTCGCACCAGGACGCGATCCGCAAGGGCTTCGCGCAGCAGCGCCCCGACGCGGCCTGGGAAGTGCCGTACCTGCCGATCGACCCGGCCGACCTCGGCCGCAGCTATGACGCGGTGATCCGCGTGAACAGCCAGTCCGGCAAGGGCGGCGCGACGTTCCTGCTCGAACGCGGGATGGGCTTCACGCCGACGCGCCGCGTGCAGATCGAATTCAGCCATGCGGTGCAGACGCTCGCCGACGCGTCCGGCGAGGAAGTGACCGGCGACGCGATCTGCGCGTTGTTCGCGCGCGAATTCTTCGATACCGACGGACCGGCCGAGCGACACGGCAACGGCGTGCGCTGGCAGAACCGCGAGATCGCGGCAGCGCCTGCGGCAGATGCAACGCCCGACGCGGCCGTGCGTCGTTTGGCCGCGGCATTCGCGGCGGCCGCCGGCGCGGCGATCGACGTCGCGTCGTGCGAACACGCCCGCACGACGGATGGACGGATCGCGGTATCGGTCGGCTGCCGGGTCGGCGATGCCCCGCTGCGGCACGGCGTCGGCCTGCACGCCGATGCGGCGAGCGCCGCGCTCGACGCGGTCGTCAGCGCGATCAACCGCTCGGCCTGGCACTGCGCGGATCGCCGCGCGGCGGCCTGAGCGGCAGGTTCCGTCAGGGTTCAAACGTCAGCGAGCGGGCGTGACCGCCCGTGCGCCGCGCGATCCGCGTCGCACGAGGCAGCAAAAAGCGGCCCAGAAGGCCGCTTCGGTCGGGACATGAAAAGGAGCGCCACGCGCGCTCATGTCTCGGTCGCGCACCGCGTCGCCTGCCACGCGAACAGGCTCCAGCGGCCCTGTTGGTGGGTGTGGACGGAGGTATAGGCAATCGGGAAGACCAGGCCGCCGTTGTTCGTTTCCATCTCGATCAACGCGCGCCCGGTGACGACGCAGGTTTCATCGCCGACGGGCAGCACGTCCTGCGACTGGATTTCGATCTGGCGATAGCGGCGGCGGCCGGCGACGATGGCGTCGATGAACTGCTGCTTGGTTTCGCGTTTGCCGTTGGTGTGGACGAAGAACACCTTGTCCGACAAAAGCGTGTCGAGCGCCTCGCCGTCCCCGTCCACCATCGCCCGGAACCGATCGCGCTCGAGCGCGCGGATCGCATCGACCACCTTCGCCATCGCCTGACTCCTCGGCAACGCGCACGCCGTGCGCGGGCGTGCGGATCAGAAGTTGTACTGCAAGTAGAACTGGTGGAAATTTATACCAGGATTCGGCTCTTTGATACCCGCGTTAGACACATGTTCAAAACGGTAGCCGACCTGATACTGTTGCCGTTGGCCGAACTGCACGCCCACGCCCCCCGTCGGCGCGAACTGGAACGCGGTGCCCAACGAGAAGTGATCCGAGATCGTCGGGTGCGTCAGCAGCCTCACGCCGCCGCCGGCCTCGATGAACGGGCGGATCTCCCCGGCGCTCTTGATGAAGCGGAACATCGGCGTCACGCCGAATTCGCCGATGTTGCCGTGGACGTTGCCGCCCGTGTGCCAGTAGGCGGCGTGCCCTTCCACGACGAACGCAAAGTGCCAGCCGCCGATTTCCCACCAGTTCCAGCCCGGATCCCACACCACGCCGAGATCGGCCTTGTCGACCCCGCGGCGATCCGAAAAACCACCGCCCGCCTGAATCCCCCATCGATCCGCACATGCCGCACCCGATCCGGCCAGAAGGGACGCCGCCAGCATCGCGTGCAGCGCAAGCCGGCTGCGGGGCCGGCGATTCTTCTTATTGTTCATCTGTCACTCCAACTTTGGGGGTTGAATGGAGCCAGCCGCATCGGCCGGCTCAAGCGAACTGAATGGTATGGTAAAGGACTTTTCGGATCGGCATCACAAAGCGAAATGGCTTGCTTCCAAAACGACAAAAATTGAAATCGTCTACTGATTACCATCAGAAACAACGGCTTACGGAACTTCGCTTCGCCCCCTCTGTCGCAGAATAGACTATCGACTCGACTTGCTCGATAGAAAAAACGGGAACTCCGATGCCCACGCTTGCTCTAAGGAATTAGCACTCGGTTTCCGGGAGTGCTAAGATGGCTCCCGGAATCTCATCCGAGACCGGGGGTTTGTCCCTGATTCCAAAGGAGTTTTTTAGTGAGCAACGCCCTGACCCTCCCGAACACCCTGAGCCCGACGCCGGCCAAGGCCGCATCGGCAGGCTCGCTGGCGCTCGCAGCCCAATCGATGTTGCCGGGCCAGCTTGGCAACATCGACGCGTATATCCAGGCCGTCAATCGCATTCCGCTGCTGACGCCGGAAGAGGAACGCCAGTACGCGACCGAATTCCGCGAGGGCAACAACCTCGACTCGGCACGCCGCCTCGTGCTGTCGCACCTGCGGCTCGTCGTGTCGATCTCGCGCAACTATCTCGGCTACGGTCTCCCGCACGGCGACCTGATCCAGGAAGGCAACATCGGCCTGATGAAGGCCGTGAAGCGCTTCGATCCGGCCCAGAACGTGCGTCTCGTGTCGTACGCGATCCACTGGATCAAGGCCGAGATTCACGAGTACATCCTGCGCAACTGGCGCACGGTGAAGGTCGCGACGACGAAGGCGCAGCGCAAGCTGTTCTTCAACCTGCGCAGCCACAAGAAAGGCCTGCAGGCGATGACGCCCGAGGAAATCGACGGCCTCGCGAAGGAACTGAACGTCAAGCGCGAAGACGTGACCGAAATGGAAACGCGCCTGTCGGGCGGCGACATCGCGCTCGAAGGGCAGGTCGAGGACGGCGAGGAGTCGTACGCGCCGATCGCCTACCTGGCCGACTCGCACAACGAACCGACCGCCGTGCTGGCCGCGCGTCAGCGCGACACGCTGCAGACGGACGGCATCGCGCAGGCACTCGGCGCACTCGACGCGCGCAGCCGCCGCATCATCGAGGCGCGCTGGCTGCACGTCGACGACGACGGCTCGGGCGGCTCGACGCTGCACGATCTCGCCGCCGAGTTCGGTGTGTCGGCGGAACGCATCCGCCAGATCGAGGCGAGCGCGATGAAAAAGATGCGCACCGCCCTCGCCGAATACGCGTAAATCGCTGCGATTTAGAGCGCTTCATCAAAAACCGCTGCCCGACCGGCAGCGGTTTTTTTTTTGCCCGTCTTTTCCGCTGCTTTTCATGCGCTGCTTCGTTCGTTTCTCGACGCGTTTCAGTGCGGATTAATTGACCTGATTCGTCAGGTAATAGGCCGTTTGGGGGCCCCTTCCGCATAACCTTGATCTGCCTCAAGTTTCGGCCCGTGTTTCGCGACGGTCTGCCGCAGCGCAGCACTCGGCATCGGAAAGCCGTCCTTTTAAAATTGGCATGTCAGGCGCAAAAGGATTAAAACAGCTTCACGGCCGTCATAAATCCGACGTAAAGTCGCCCCAAATCAGATTTAAATCGATTCAGGATATTCGCCTTGATCTCGATCAATAAAGAGCCTGCGCCGCCGCCCGCGCGGCCGGCCGGCACGATCGGCTGGCGCGCGCGCATCGCCGCGTGGGCACGCGGACCGACCCTCGCCCGCGACATCACCCTGGTGCTGATCGTCAAGCTGATCCTCCTGATGTCGCTCAAATACGCATTCTTCAATCATCCGCAGGCCGAGCACATGTCGTTGCCGCCTGCCGCCGTCGCCGAGAAGCTGCTCTCGGTACCGGCGCCTGCATCTACCGAGGGAGACCACCATGATAAGTAGTGAAGTCGTCGATCTGTCACGTCTGCAGTTCGGCATCACGGCGCTCTACCACTTCCTGTTCGTGCCGCTGACGCTCGGCCTGTCCTGGCTGCTCGTCATCATGGAAGCGGTGTACGTGATGACCGGCAAACAGGTCTACAAGGACATGACCCAGTTCTGGGGCAAGCTGTTCGGGATCAACTTCGCGATGGGCGTGACGACCGGCATCACGCTCGAATTCCAGTTCGGCACGAACTGGTCGTACTACTCGCACTATGTCGGCGACATCTTCGGCGTACCGCTCGCGGTAGAAGGCCTGATGGCGTTCTTCCTCGAATCGACTTTCGTCGGCCTGTTCTTCTTCGGCTGGAACCGCCTGTCGAAGGTCAAGCACCTGATGGTCACGTTCCTCGTCGCGCTCGGCTCGAACCTGTCCGCGCTGTGGATCCTCGTCGCGAACGGCTGGATGAACAACCCGGTCGGCGCCGAGTTCAACTACCAGACGATGCGCATGGAGATGACGAGCCTGTTCGACGTGCTGTTCAACCCGGTCGCGCAGGTGAAGTTCGTGCACACGGTGTCGGCCGGCTATGTGTCGGCGGCGATGTTCGTGCTCGGCGTGTCGTCGTGGTACCTGCTGAAGAAGCGCGACGTCGACTTCGCGCTGCGCTCGTTCGCGGTCGCGGCCGGCTTCGGCCTCGCGGCAACGCTGTGCGTGATCGTGCTCGGTGACGAATCGGGCTATACGACCGGCGAAGTGCAGAAGATGAAGCTCGCCGCGATCGAATCCGAATGGGAAACGCAGCCGGCACCCGCATCGTTCACGCTGATCGGCATCCCGAACCAGGAAGAACAGCGCACCGACTATGCGATCAAGATCCCGTACGCGCTCGGCCTGATCGCGACGCGCTCGATCGACGAACCGGTGATCGGCCTGCGCGAGCTCGCGAAGCACAGCGAGGAGCACATCCAGAGCGGGATGGTCGCGTACGGCGCGCTGCAGAAGATCAAGCAGGGCGACACGAGCGACGCGACCCGCGCGCTGTTCGACCAGCACAAGCAGTATCTCGGCTACGGGCTGATGCTCAAGCAGTTCACGCCTAACGTGGTCGACGCGACGCCCGAGCAGATCAAGGCCGCCGCGAAGAAGACGATCCCGCCGGTCGCACCCGTGTTCTTCTCGTTCCGGATCATGGTGGCCCTCGGCTTCCTGTTCGTCGCGACGTTCATCGCCGCGTTCTGGTTCTGCGCGCGCCGCGAACTGCTGCAGGACAACCGCCGCTGGTTCCTCCGCTATGCGGTGTGGTCGATCCCGCTGCCGTGGATCGCGATCGAATTCGGCTGGATCGTCGCCGAGCTCGGCCGCCAGCCGTGGACGATCGCCGGCGTGCTGCCGACGCACCTGTCCGCGTCGAGCCTGCAGCCGAGCGACCTGTACCTGAGTCTCGCGGGCTTCATCCTGTTCTATACCGCGCTGTTCGTCATCGAGATCAAGCTGATGTTCAAGTACGCGCGCCTCGGCCCGTCGTCGTTGCATACCGGCCGCTATCACCACGAAATCGCGGCCGCCAGCGAGCGCGCCACGGCGTGAGCACGCACCTGAAACGGAACAAGGAATCGCTATGGACTATGCAACTCTCAAGCTGATCTGGTGGCTGCTCGTCGGCGTGCTGCTGATCGGCTTCGCCGTCACCGACGGCTTCGACATGGGCGCGACCGCGCTGCTGCCGTTCCTCGGCAAGACCGATGAGGAGCGCCGCATCATCGTCAACACCGTCGGCGCGACGTGGGAAGGCAACCAGGTGTGGCTGATCACGGCCGGCGGCGCGATGTTCGCGGCCTGGCCGCTCGTCTACGCGGCGTCGTTCTCCGGCTTCTACTTCGCGATGCTGCTCGTGCTGTTCGCGCTGTTCTTCCGGCCGGTGGGCTTCGACTACCGCAGCAAGCGCCCTGACCCGCGCTGGCGTGCGGGCTGGGACTGGGGCCTGTTCGTCGGCGGCTTCGTGCCGGCGCTCGTGTTCGGCGTCGCGTTCGGCAACCTGCTGCAAGGCGTGCCGTTCAAGTTCGACAGCGACCTGCGCGTGACCTACTACGGCGGCTTCTGGGCGCTGCTGAACCCGTTCGCGCTGCTGTGCGGGCTCGTCAGCCTCACGATGCTCGTCGCGCACGGCGCAGCCTTCATCAAGATGAAGACGGACGGCGTGATCGCGCGCCGTGCATCGGTCGCGCTGCGCGTGGCGTCGTTCCTCGCGGTCGTGCTGTTCGTGCTGGCCGGCGTGCTGGTCGCGTCGACCATCGGCGGCTTCCACATCACGCACGCCGCGCCCACCGATACGGTCGCGAACCCGCTGCTCAAGGACGTCGCCGCCGGCTCGGGCCTGTGGCTCGCGAACTACGGCGAATTCCCGTGGATGATCGCGGCGCCCGTCGTCGCGATCGCGGGTGGCCTGATCGCGCTGCTGCTCGCCGGCTCGAAGCAGGAGAAGACGGCGTTCTTCTGCACGGGCCTGATGATCACCGGCGTGATCCTGACCGCCGGCTTCTCGATGTTCCCGTTCATCATGCCGTCGTCGCTCGACCCGCGCAGCAGCCTGACCGTGTGGGATTCCACGTCGAGCCACATGACGCTGCAGGTGATGCTGTTCGCGGTGATCGTGTTCCTGCCGATCGTCCTGCTCTACACGAGCTGGGTGTATCGCGTGATGCGCGGCAAGGTCACGCGCGAGGTGCTCGAAGAGAACAAGCATTCGATGTATTGAAGCTTTGAACCGGGCCGGGGCGCGCACGCGCCCTCGCCCACCGTTTCGCAAGGAGTCGGATCATGTGGTATTTCAGCTGGATTCTCGGTATCGGCGTCGCGCTGTCGTTCGGCATCGTCAATGCGATGTGGCTCGAAGCGCGGCAGAAGACGCAGGAAGCACGCGTTCGCCACGACTGATGCGCGCGCGGCCGATCGCGCCGCCGCCGTCCCGAAGGAACCTCGCCGCGCGCGAGGTTTTTTTTCGCCCCCGGCCGGCTGGACAGGCCCGCCGGCGCGATGCCAATTTAGCGCCAGATTGATACCACTTGAATACCAATAAAAGGTTTCATAAGATCTTTGGACACGGCCGCTGACAGGCCGAATCCTTCCGGGTGGGGGAGACATGCGAATCCCGTATGTGGCGCGCGCTGGCGCGCCGTCTCGTCGTCGGCGCGTGGCGGCCGGTTGTGCGTCGTCGGCGAGCGTCGCCGTCATCGACCGCGCAGGTCGCGCGCGCGCCTTTGCCCATGGGCACGTCGTCACGGCATCACCATCAGCAGCAGCCGCTGCCGTGCACCGCCGATGAAGACGCGCACCCGCCCGCGCCGATCCGACCGGCACGCCTGCCCGCCACCCGTTCCGTAACGCACGCGCCCGCGTGCCGACTTCGCGCGGAGCAGCCGCATCGCCCGCGCACCCTGTTGTCCCCGCAGCTCCGTTGAAAGACCCGCTCGCAGCGACGTCATCCCGTGACGCCGCTACGCCCCCTTTTGTCTCAGGAGTCCGCATGAACCGAACCTTGTCCACCCTGTTTGCCGGCCTGCTGATCGCGGCGCTGTCGCCGGTCGCGCTCGGCGCGCCGCCGGCGTCGAGCGCGGCGGTCGCGACGTCCGGCGCCGTCCGGCCACCCGTGCCGCCGGCCGATCTCGCGGCGCGGTTGTCGAACGGCCTCGCGTTGCGCGTCGCCGTCGACAACAATCATGCAGCCGCGGCCGGCGTGCCGTGCGCCGATCTCGGCGCCGACGGCGCGGCCTGCGCAACCGGCCGCCTGATCCTGCAGAACCGCGGCCACCAGGCGATCGCCGACGGCGGCTGGAAGCTCTACCTGCACAGCATCCGCCGCCTGCTGCGGATCGACCGCCCCGGCTTCGCGCTGCGGCGGCTCACCGGCGACCTGTACGAACTGACGCCGCAACCGGGCTCGGTGCGGCTGGCACCGGGCGAGCGCATCGAGCTGCCGTTCGTCGCCGAATACTGGCTGCTGCGCTACAGCGACGTGATCCCGCGCCCGTACGTGGTCGTCGACGGCGCGCCGCCCGCCGTGCTCCGCTACAACGACACCGACGACGAGTTGCGCTACGTCGAATCGCTGCCGGCCGACGCGCAGAACAACTCGACCGGCAATGCGCCGCCCGTCGCCGCACGGCCCGACGCGAGCCGCGCGCTGCCGAGCGTGAAGCGCGAGCAGCCGCTGCCCGGCACGCTCGACCTGCGCGGCGTCGAGCTCACGCTGCCGAACCTGCCGGACGCGCAGGTCGCGGCGCTGCGCGAGCGCGCGGCGACACTCGGGCTCGACGGCGCACGCGTGCCGGTGTGGGGCGCCGTCGCGCCGCGCCGGCTGCCGGCCGACATCGCGACGCCGGGCGGCTACCGGCTCGCGATCGGGCCGCGCGGCGCGTACATCGAAGCGTACGATCGTGCCGGCCTCTACTACGGCGTGCAGACGCTCTACTCGCTCGCGCCCGCCGGCGGCGGCCCGATCCCGGCGATGCTGATCGAGGATGCGCCGCGCTTCACGCATCGCGGAATGCACGTCGATCTCGCACGCAACTTCAAGCACCCGGCGACGCTGCGCCGGCTGATCGACCAGATGAGCGCGTACAAGCTCAACCGTCTGCACCTGCATCTGTCCGACGACGAGGGCTGGCGCATCGAGATTCCCGGCCTGCCCGAACTCACCGAGATCGGGGGGCGCCGCTGCCATGACCCGAGCGAGACGCGCTGCCTGCTGCCGCAGCTCGGCTCCGGCCCGGACAACCGCTCCGGCGGCGGCTACCTGACGCGCGACGACTACGTGTCGCTGGTGCGCTACGCGGCCGCGCATTTCGTCGAGATCATCCCCGAGATCGACATGCCCGCGCATGCGCGGGCGGCCGTCGTGACGATGGAGGCACGCTACAAGCGGCTGCATGCGGCCGGCCGCGAGCAGGAAGCGAACGCATACCGGCTGCTCGATCCGCAGGACACGTCGAACCTGACGACGGTGCAGTTCTACGACCGGCGCAGCGACCTGAACCCGTGCGTGCCGGGCGCGCTCAATTTCGCGTCGAAGGTGATCCGCGAGATCGCGGCGATGCATGCGGACGCGCAGGCGCCGCTGCACACCTGGCACTACGGCGGCGACGAGGCGAAGAACATCTTCCTCGGCGGGGGGTTCCAGCCGCTGAACGGCACCGATCCGAGCAAGGGGCGCATCGACCTCGCCGCGCAGGACAAGCCGTGGGCGCGTTCGCCCGCGTGCACGGCACTCCTCCAGCGCGGCGAGATCAAGTCGATCGACGAGTTGCCGACACGTTTCGCGCAACAGGTGAGCGCGGCGGTCAGCGCGAACGGGATCGACACGATGGCCGCGTGGCAGGACGGCATCAAGCATGCGAACGGGCCGCAGGACTTCAGCACGCGCCACGTGATGGTGTCGCTGTGGGACACGATCTTCTGGGGCGCATCGGACAGCGCGCGCGACCTGAGCGGCAAGGGCTACCAGACGGTGCTCGCGCTGCCCGACTACCTGTACTTCGACTTCCCGTACACGCTCAACCCGCGCGAGCGCGGCTACTACTGGGGCTCGCACGCGACGGACGAGTACAAGGTGTTCTCGCTCGCGCCGGAGAACCTGCCGCAGAACGCCGAGGTGATGGGCGACCGTGACGGCAACACGTTCGAGGTGACGGGCACGGGCCCCGCGCCGCGCATCGAAGGCATGCAGGGGCAGGCGTGGGGCGAGGTGATGCGCAACGACACCTTCCTCGAATACATGGCCTATCCGCGGCTGCTGGCGCTCGCCGAGCGTGCGTGGCACCGGGCCGACTGGGAGCTGCCGTATGCGGCCGGCGTGCGCTTCAGGCGCGGCGACACGCATCACGTCGACACGGCCGCGCTGCAACGCGACTGGGCCGGCTTCGCGACGCTGCTCACGCAACGCGAACTGCCGAAGCTCGACCGGGCCGGCGTCGGCTACCGGAAGCCGACCTTCACGCTGACGAATCCGTGAACGGCTGAGTGACGAGGTGATGCGCGTTGCACGATGCGCGCGGGCGCATCGCATCATCCATCACCTGCACCAAAGAAAAACGGCTTGCGACGCATCGCAAGCCGTTTTCGTTTTGCCGGCCGGCCCGAACCCGCAGCGCGGATCGGATCGGCTTCATCGCATCAGCATCAGGCCGGTTGTGCGGCCGCCCCGCTGCCCGACGGCGGCAGGCGCGCGCCGAGCTGTTCGGCATAGCGCGCCGCCGCGTTGCCGCAGACGATGTGGAACGTGTCGAGCGACACCCATGCGACGTCGAGCGCACCGAGACGATCGCGATCGACCGCCGACGGATCGCGCACGACCACCCGCAGGCGCGTGGTCGCGACCGCGTCGAGCGACACGACGTTGGTCGCGCCGCCGAACACCGCGAGCCAGCGCGTCGGCTCCGGATCGAGCGGGCCGGCGGCCGCGCCCGTGACGGGCTGTGCCGCGGCGGCCGTCGCCGTCGATGCCGCGCCTGCCGCGCCGCTGCCGATGGCCGCACGCATCTCGTCGGCAATGATGTCGGCCTCGGGCCCGATGATCACCTGCACGCTGTTGCCGCCGCGCTTGAGCACGCCGCGCGCGCCGATCGACTTCAGTTCCGGCTCCGAGACCTTCTCCGGATCGACGACGGTCAGGCGCAGGCGCGTCGTGCACGCGTCGACGACCGACAGGTTGCCTGCCCCGCCGAGCGCGGCGATGTAGCGTTGCGCACGCGGTGCAGCGGCAACCGCAGCGGCACCTGCAGCCGGCGCGACGAAACCGCCCGATGCGTACGATTCCGCGGCCGCGTCGGCCGATGCCGGCTCACGGCCCGGCGTGGCCATGTTGAACTTGCGGATGAAGAAGCGGAACAGCCCGTAGTACGCGGCGCCGTACGCGATGCCGAGCGGGATCGCGATCCAGCCCTTCGTCGACAGCCCGTAGTTCAGCACGTAGTCGATCGCGCCGGCCGAGAACGTGAAGCCGAGCTTCACGCCGAGGATCTGGCAGATCGCGAGCGACAGCCCCGTCAGCACCGCGTGGATCACGTACAGCACCGGTGCGAGGAACATGAAGCTGAATTCGATCGGCTCGGTCACGCCGGTCAGGAACGACGTGAGCGCCATCGAGAACAGCAGGCCGCCGACCATCGCGCGGCGTTCCTTCGGCGCTTCGTGCAGCATCGCGAGGCACGCCGCCGGCAGGCCGAACATCATGATCGGGAAGAAACCGGCCATGAAGGTGCCCGCGGTCGGGTCGCCCGCGAAGAAGCGGTGCAGGTCGCCGTGCACGATCTCGCCGCCGGCGGGCGGCGTGAAGTTGCCGAACACGAACCATGCGAGCGAGTTGATGATGTGGTGCAGGCCCGTGACGAGCAGCAGACGGTTCAGGAAGCCGAACACGAACGCACCGATCGCGCCCGCCGTCGTCAGCCACTGGCCGGCCGCGTCGATTGCGTGCTGGACCGGCTGCCAGACGTACCCGAACGCGATGCCGAGTACCACGCAGACCAGGCCCGTGATGATCGGCACGAACCGTTTGCCGCCGAAGAACGCGAGGTAGTCCGGCAGCTTGATGTCCTTGTAGCGGTTGTACAGCAGGCCCGCGACCACACCCGCGATGATCCCGGACAGCACGCCCATGTTCAGCTTGGGATCGATGTCCTTCATGATCGCGGTTTCGATCAGGTAGCCGATCGCGCCCGCGAGCGCCGCCACGCCGTTATTGTCCTTCGCGAAACCGACCGCCACGCCGATCGCGAACAGCAGCGGCAGGTTGTCGAAGATCGCGCCGCCGGCGTCGGCGATCATCTTGATGTTGAACACGTCCGGCTGGCCGAGTCGCAGCAGGATGCCGGCAACCGGCAATACCGCGATCGGCAGCATCAGCGCCCGGCCCAGGCCCTGTATTTTCAGAAACGGATTCCCGTTCATTCAGTCCTCCAATCCTTGTCTCGTCATTAATCGTCGTTGACCTAATTGCTTTCGTCTTGAAACCGGTCGCGAACCTGCCGTCGACGCTCAGTCGAGCGGCCAGACCTCGCGGCTTGCTGCCCTTACCGCCTGTGCCGAATCGAGCGCGAGCAGATCCTGCGCGCGCTGACGGCACAACTGGTAATCGAGACGGCGCACACGCGCCTTGATGCCCGGCACCGACACGGGGTCGACCGACAGTTCGGTCACGCCGAGGCCCACCAGGATCGGCACCGCGAGCGGATCGCCGCCGAGCGCACCGCACACGCCCACCCACTTGCCGTGCTTCTCGGCGCCGCGCACCGCGATGTCGATCAGGCGCAGCACGGCCGGATGCAGGCCGTCGGATTGCGCGGCCAGGTCGGCCTGGCAGCGGTCCATCGCGAGCGTGTACTGCGTTAGGTCGTTGGTGCCGATCGACAGGAAATCCGCGTGCTGCGCGAGCTGGTCGGCCAGCAGCGCGGCGGACGGCACCTCGATCATCACGCCGACCTCGATCGGCTCGGTGCGGCCCTGCGCGCGCGCGAATTCGTCGATGCGCTTTTTCAGGCGCACGAGCTCGCCCGCGTCGGTCACCATCGGCAGCAGGATGCGCACCGCGCCGAACGGCTTCACCGCGAGCAGGCCCTGCAACTGATCGTCGAGCAGATCGGGGCGCACCTGCGCGAGACGGATGCCGCGCAGGCCGAGCGCCGGGTTCGGCTCGGGCGGCAGCGTCAGGTAGTCGACTTCCTTGTCGGCGCCGACGTCGAGCGTGCGGATGATCGCCGTGCGGCCCTGCAATGCGTCGACGATCGACTGGTAGCTCTGCTGGTGCTCGACGACCGTCGGCGCGGCCTGGCGATGGATGAACATCAGCTCGGTGCGCAGCAGGCCGACCGCGTCGGCGCCGTTGTCGACCGCGGTGTTCGCGTCGTCGAGCGTCGCGATGTTCGCGGCGACCTCGATCGCACGGCCATCGGCGGTCGCGGCGGCTTCACCGGCCAGTTGCCGGTTCGCCTCGCGCACGCCGTCCAGGCGCTGGCGTTCGTGCCGCGCGCGCTCGACGTCGAGCGCGGTCGGGGCGTGTTCGAGGCGGCCCGCGCTCGCATCGACGACGACCTGCGTGCCGTCCGGAATCGCGTACAGCGCATCGCCGACCGCGACCAGCGCCGGAATGCCGAGCTGCCGCGCGATGATCGCCGCGTGCGACGTCGCGCCGCCGCGCGCCATCACGAGCGCGGTCACGCGCTGGCGATCGAGCGACGACAGGTCGGACGGCGTGAATTCCTCGGCCGCGAGCACCGCTTCGTCGGGCAGCGCACGTGCAGCACCGTTCGTATGGCCGAGCGCGCGCAGCACGCGCTTCTCGATGTCGCGCAGGTCGGCCGCGCGTTCGGCGAGCAGCGCATCGTCGAGCTTCGACAGCGTGTCGATCTGCGTGCGGATCGTCGCGCGCCACGCGAAGCCCGCGCTCTTGCCGAGGCTGATCAGGTCGCGCGCCGCGTCGATCAGCGTCGGGTCTTCCAGCAGCACGCGGTGCACCGCGAAGATGCCCGCTTCGCCGACCGCGCCGCGCGCCGATGCGTTGCGCACCGTTTCGTCGAGTTCGGCGTCGACGGCCTTCAGCGCCTGGTCGAGCTGGCGGCTTTCCGTGGCCGGCGTGCCGGCGGCCTGCTCGGGCGGCACGATTTCCGCAGCGTCGAGACGCACCAGCGTGCCGACCGCGATGCCGGGCGCCGCGCACACGCCTGCGAGCGTGTTCGGGTCGATGGGCGCACCGACGTTGCGTGCGACCGTCTGCGGCGCGGGCGACCTCAGCCGCGCCGGTTTCTCCTCGACTTCGCCGTGCGCTTCGCGCAGCAACTCGTGCTCGACCGCATCGACGGCCTGCTGCGCATGCGCGCCACGGCCGACCAGTTCGACCGTCGCGCCTTCGCCGGCGCCGAGGCCGAGCAGGCCGACGACGCTCGCGATCGACGCCTTGCGGCCGTCGAACAGCACGTCGACGGTCGCGTCGAACCCGCGCACGGCTTCACGCGCCCGCGCGGCCGGCCGCGCATGCAGGCCGCCCGGCTGCGCCAGCACGATTTCACGGCGCACTTCGTTTTGCGCCGCGGCGCCGGTTTGTGCCGCCTGCGCGGCCGCTTCGCCCTTGCCGCGCAGTGCCAGCAGAGGCGTCTCGCCGGCCGTCGCGAAGCCACTGGCACGATCGACGACCTCGAACGCATCCGAGTTCGCGATCGCGATCACCGACACGAGCGAATGCGCGCTGCGCGCCACCGCATCCTGATCGAACTCGATCAGCAGCGTGCCGGCCTCGACACGCTCGCCGGCCTCGACGTGCGCGATGAAACCCTGCCCGTTCAGCTCGACCGTGTCGATGCCGATGTGCAGCAGCACTTCCGCGCCTTGCGGCGTCGTGATCGTCACCGCGTGGCCCGTGCGCGCGAGATGCGACACGACGCCCGCGCACGGCGCGACGAGCTGGCCCGCGAGCGGGTCGATGCCGATGCCGTCGCCGAACATCCCGCCGGAGAACACCGGATCGGGCACGTCGGCCAGTGCGACGATCGGCCCCGTCATGGGGCTAAGCAGGACGATCTGATCGTGGGTGGGGCTCTTCAACTGGGACTCCTCGGCGCGTCTCATCGGCGGTCTCGGCTATCAGTGCGTTTCGGTGACTTTGTTCAGGTGGCGCGGCGTGTCGGGATTGCGGCCGCGCGCAACGGCGAGATCCGCCGCCATCACGTAGAACGAAAGAATGGCGGCGATCGGGTCGAGCGCCGAATGGGCAGACTGCGCGAGCGGCAGCGTCGCACCGGGTATGCCGGCGGGCGCCGCGAGCAGCACGGCGGCGCCGCGGGCGCGCATGTCCGCGGCAAGCTGCAGCAGGCCGGCCTGCTCGGGCCCCGGCGGCGCGAACACGAGCAGCGGATAGTCGCGGTCGATCAGCTCCATCGGGCCGTGACGGACTTCGGCACTCGAGAACGCCTCGGCCTGTATACCGGACGTTTCCTTCAGCTTCAGCGCGGCTTCCTGCGCGATCGCGAGGCCCAGGCCGCGGCCGATCACGATCATCCGCTCGACACCCGCGAGCGCCGCGACGGCCTGCGACCAGTCGAGCTGGCCGGCCTGTGCGAGCACGTCGGGCAGGCCGCGCAGTGCGGCCATCAGCGCGGCGTCGCGCTGCCAGTACGCGACGATCTGCGCGGACAGCGACAGCATCGCGATATAGCTCTTCGTCGCGGCCACCGACAGTTCGGGGCCGGCGAGCAGCGGCAACTGGTGCTCGCACGCGTCGGCGAGCGGCGACGGCAGCACGTTCACGGCGGCGACGGTGCGCGCGCCGGCTTCGCGCAGCGCAGCCATCGTATTGACGAGATCGGGGCTCTTGCCCGACTGGGAGAAGGCGATCGCGAGCTGGTCCTGCACCTTCAGCGGCGCCTGCTGCAGCGTCGCGACCGACATCGGCAGCGACGCGACCGGCACGCCGAGGCGGCTCATCGTCAGGCTCGCGAAATAGCTCGCGGCGTGATCCGAGCTGCCGCGTGCGACCGTCAGCGCGACGGCCGGCGGGTGATCGAGCAATTGGCCGGCGAGCGCTTCGACGCGCGTCGTGTCGGCGAGCTGCGCGGCGACGACCTGGGCGGACTCGCGCGCTTCCTTAAGCATATTCGACAATCGATTCTCCTTCGACGTAGGTCGCGGTGAGGTTCAGGTCGCGGTCGAACACCGCGAGGTCGGCCCATGCGCCGCGCTCGAGGCGGCCGCGATCGGCAACGCCGAGGTAGTCGGCCGCATAGCGCGACATCCGGTTCGACACGTCGGCGATCGGCAGGCCCAGCGACACGAGGTTGCGCAGCGCCTGGTCCATCGTCAGCGTGCTGCCGGCGAGCGTGCCGTCGGCAAGGCGCACGCCGCCGAGGCACTTCGTCACGTGCTGGCTGCCGAGCCGGTATTCGCCGTCGGGCATGCCGGTTGCCGACGTGCTGTCGGTCACGACGTACAGGCGCGGGATCGCGCGCAGCGCAGCACGAATCGCGCCCGGGTGCACGTGCAGCAGGTCGGGGATGATTTCCGCGTATTCGGCGTGGGCAAGCGCCGCCCCCACCAGGCCCGGGTTGCGGTGATGCAGCGGCGACATCGCGTTGAACAGGTGCGTGAAACCGCACGCGCCGTGCTTGAGCGCGGCCACCGCGTCGTCGTAGGTCGCGAGCGAATGGCCGAGCTGGACGCGCACGCCGCGCGCGGCCATCTCGCCGATGATCTCGATGTGGCCGGCGATTTCCGGCGCGAGCGTGACGACGCGGATCGGCGCGATCGACAGGTACTTCAGGACTTCGTCGAGCACGGCCGACACGGCTGCGTCGGGCTGCGCGCCGAGCTTGCCGGGGTTGATGTACGGGCCTTCGAGGTGCACGCCGAGCACGCGCGCGCCGCCCGGCGTGCGGGTGCGCGCGACGGTGCCGAGGTTCGCGACGACCTGCATCAGTTCGTCGCGCGGCGCGGTCATCGTCGTCGCGAGCAGGCTCGTCGTGCCGAATTGCGCGTGCGTGCGGGCGATCGTCTCGATCGCGTCGCCGCCTTCCATCACGTCGGCACCGCCACCGCCGTGCACGTGCAGGTCGATGAAGCCGGGCAGGATGTACGGCGCGTCGTTCTTCGCGGGATCGACGGGCGTGCCGTCGAGGGTCGTGATGCGGCCGTTCTCGCTATCGAGCGAACCGTGAATCCAGCCGTCGGGGGTAAGGATGTTTCCAGTCAGCATGACGTTCTCTTGATGATCTGGTGACGCGGGCATCCGCGTCGTGATTTGCCAATCCGTGTCGTTGCTTCACGCGTGTCGCGCGCGGGCAGTCTCGCGCGTCAGCGTTTCAGTTCGGCGACGAAGTCGTAGTAATCGTCGCGGCAATACGTTTCACTCACTTCGATCGCGCGCTGGTCGGCGCCGTAGCCGATCCGCGTGATCACCAGCAGGGCCGAACCCGGCTTCACCGCCATCCATTTCGCGATCGCGTGGGTCGCGTTCGCCGCGCGAAAGTGCTGCAGTGCGCGCACGACGGTCATGCCGCGCGCTTCGAGGTATTCGTACAGCGACGCGCCGAGCACCTGCGGATCGGGCACCACCGCGGCCGGCAGCGTCGAGTGCTCGACGGCCATCACGATGCCGTCCGCGCGGCGCAGCCGTTCGAGCCGCGCCACCGTCGCGCCGGGCGCGAGGCCGAGACGCGTGATCTCGTCGCGGTTTGCGGCGCGCAGCGTGCGCGACAGCCACACCGAATCGGGCACGAAACCGCGCTGCTGCATCTTCGCGGTGAAGCCGACGAGACGCGACAGCGGATCGGCGACGCGCGGCGTGATGAAGCTGCCCGCCCCGCGCGCCCGCTTGATCAGCCCCTGCTCGACCAGCAGCGCGAGGGCGCGACGGGCCGTGATCCGCGACACGCCGACCGACACCGACAGCAGCCGTTCCGACGGCAGCGCCTCGCCGGCCCGCCACGCGCCGGCGTGGATCGCGCTCGCCAGGTTGCGGGCAAGCTGCAGATAGAGCGGCGTATCGCTGAGGGGATCGGGCGCCAGTTCGGACCAGCCGGTTTCCATGTGCCTCCGGGTGTCGGACGACGACCGCAGGCCGTCGAAAGTGAGGGCATTATATAACCACCATAATACCAGTCAACGAACTGGTATTAGCGATGCCGAAATCGCTAGGAGCCTTGCCCCGCAAGCGTTTTAGTCCTCACAAACCCTTTGTTTACAACGAAGTACGGGATAGGGATTTACCCGGATTGGTATGCAAGGGGACAGTTCCAGTATGTGGTTCGGCTTGGTTTTGGGCACGGATATGAGACCTGGATAGAACCAATTGAGCCAACTGGTATGCACGGATGGCAAGGCACCGCGCGTTCGGCGGCGCGCGCCGGTTGTGTCAGTGGAATCAGTGGAATTCGCGGCTCGACGTGCGCAGGCCGCCGAGCAGCGGCGTCAGATCCTCGAAATGCTGCACGACGAGGTGCCTCACGTCGCTCGCGACCTGCCACACGCCGGACGCGGCAAGCAGCCGCGAATCGAGGGTTTCGCGGCGCTGCCGCGCGAGCAGCTCGGGCCGGACGATCAGGTTCACACAGCCCGTTTCGTCCTCGAGCGTCATGAACATCACGCCTTTCGCGGTGCCCGGCATCTGCCGCGCGGTCACGAGCCCGCACGCGCGCGCGAGCCGGCCGTCGGGGCGGTCGTGCAATTCGGCCGCGGACGACAGCCGCCGCGCGCGCAGCTCGGGCCGCAGCAGCGCGACGGGGTGGCGGTTCAGCGTGAGGCCGGTGGTGTGATAGTCGGCGAGGATGTCGTCGGCTTCCGACGGCGCGCCGAGTGCGGGCTTCTCCACTTCGTCGATCGGCGCGGTCGCGAGCAGGTCGCGTTCGGGGGCGGCCGCAACCGCTTGCCATAGCGCATCGCGGCGATGGCCGGCGAGCGTCGCAAGCGCGTTCGCGGCGGCGAGCGCTTCGAGATCGCGGCGTTCGAGTTGCGCGCGGCGTGCGAGGGTGTCGACGTTGTCGAACCGGCCGGCCGTGCGCGCGGCTTCGATGCGGCGTGCGGCGGCTTCGCCGAGCCCCCGCACGAGCGACAGGCCGAGCCGCACGGCCGGCTGGCCGTGCGGCGGCGGCTGATCGGGCAGCGCTTCGAGCGATGCTTCCCAGTTGCTTTGCGTCACGTCGATCGGCAGCACCTGCACGCCGTGCCGCTTCGCGTCCTGCACGAGCTGCGACGGCGGGTAGAAACCCATCGGCTGGCTGTTCAGCAGCGCGGCGAGGAAGATCGCCGGTTCGTGACATTTGAGCCAGCTGCTGGCGTACACGAGATGCGCAAAGCTCGCGGCATGACTCTCCGGAAAACCGTAGTCACCGAAACCCTTGATCTGCTCGAAGATCTGCTCGGCAAACTCGGGCGGATAGTCGCGCTCCCGCATCCCGTCGACGATCTTGCTGTGATACTGCTCGAGATTGCCTTTGCGCTTCCACGCAGCCATCGCGCGGCGCAGCTCGTCGGCCTCCCCGGGCGTAAAACCAGCCGCGATCATCGCGATCTGCATCACCTGCTCCTGGAAGATCGGCACGCCTTTTGTACGTTCGAGCGCAGGCTTCAGATCATCCTTTGGATAACTGACTTTCTCGATCCCCTGACGTCGCTTCAGGTATGGGTGAACGGCCCCGCCTTGGATCGGCCCCGGCCGCACGATTGCAACCTCGATCACAAGGTCGTAGTAGTCGCGCGGCCTCAGACGCGGCAGCATCGACATCTGCGCGCGCGATTCGATCTGGAATACACCTACCGTGTCGGCACGACAGATCATGTCGTAAGTTTCGTCGTCATCTTGTGGAATGTCATCCATTCCGAATGGCCTATCGTCGTTGGGCCGTTCATCCCTCTTCGGCGGCCCGCGCCATGCGGTGCGCATGTCGAACGCGCGATGCAGCGCTGACAACATGCCGAGAGCAAGCACGTCGACCTTCATCAGTCCGAGCGCTTCGAGATCGTCCTTATCCCACTGAATCACCCGCCGTCCGTCCATCGCTGCATTCTCAACCGGCACGAGTCGCGTCAGCTTGCCGCGACTGATCACAAAACCGCCCGAATGCTGGGACAGATGGCGCGGAAAGTTGAGCAGTCGGGCAGCAAGCTCCGCCCATGCCTGAATGATGGGTGCGCTGGGGTCAAGATTGACCGACGCGAATTGTTGAAGCAGATCACGGCTGCCGTCAAACCAGCGATGTCCCTTTGAGACCCGCTCGATCAACATCGGATCGACACCGAGCGCCTTGCCTGTCTCGCGCAATGCACCGCGTGGTCGATATGTCGATACGGCAGCGGCGAGCGCGGCACGGTCGTGACCGTATTTCTCATAGAGATACTGAATGACTTCCTCGCGCCGCTGATGCTCGAAGTCAACGTCGATGTCAGGCGGCTCGCCGCGCTCGCGGCTGATGAATCGTTCGAACAGCAGCGTGCTGCGCTCTGGGTCTACCTCCGTGACACCGAGGCAATAGCAGACCACTGAGTTCGCCGCCGAACCGCGACCCTGGCACAGAATGTTCCGGCTACGCGCATAGGTGACAACGTCGTAGACCGTCAGGAAGAACGGCTCGTATTCCAAATCCTCGATCAATTCGAGTTCGTGCTCGATCAGCTTCTTCACTTTCTCCGGCACGCCTTTCGGATAACGCCGGTGCGCGCCCACCCCAACCTCCTGTCTCAGGTAGCTGGCCGGCGTATGTCCCGCTGGGACGAGTTCAAGTGGATATTCATAGTGCAAGTCGCCAAGTGAAAAATTGCACGCATCAAGAATCGCGCACGTCTCCGCAATCTCCTCCGGCGAGAACAGATTCCCGATCCGGTTCCGCCCACGCAAATGCTGTTCCGCATTCGGCGCAAGCGCATACCCGCACTCGGAAACCGGCATGCCGACGCGAATCGCCGTCATCACGTCCTGCAGTTCCTTGCACGAGCGCCGGTGCATCGTCACGTCGCCCAGCGCGACGACACGCACGCCGCGCCGCTCACCCGCCGCACGAATCTCCTCGCGTTGCGCACCGTCCAGCGCACGCTGCAGTTGCACGAGCCCGAGCCGCGCCCGCTCGCCGAACGTCGCGCGAAACCACGCGACCTGCGCATCGAGTACATCAGCACGCACCGGATACGTCGGCACGAGGATCGCGAAGCAATCAGGCATCCCGCGCAAATGCGCAAACTCGGCAGGCGGCGCCGACAGCATCCGCGACGTCAGCTTGTAAGTCCCCTTCGGCGACGCCATCCGCCGCCACGAAATCAGCTCGGACAGGTTGCCGTAGCCCTCGCGATTCTGCGCCAGCAACACGAGCCCGAACGCGCCGGGGCCCGGATCGTGGCCGGGCGCGACTTCATCCGGCGTGACGTCGAAATACGACCCGATGACGAGCGGCAACCCCTTCGCCTTCGCCGCGACGTGCATGCGCGGCGCGCCGGCAAGCGAGCATTCGTCGGTGATCGCGATCCCGCGATAGCCGAGCTCGACCGCACGCTCGACCAGTTCCTCCGCATGCGACGCGCCATGCAGGAACGAAAAGTTCGAACGGCAGAACAACTCCGCGTAATCGGGCAGCCAGCTGAATTCCGCAACCATCACCGTTCACCCGAACAGGCCGTGCAGGAACCAGCGCGGCTCGGCCTCGCTCCCCGCCCGCTCCTTGAACACCCAGTAGCACGCGCCGGCCTCGTCCTGCGCGACGCAGTAATCGCGCGCAGCGAGCTGACCGTCGAACCACCCGGCCTCGATCCGCTCCACCGACGACATCATCCTCAGCGGCGTATGAAATACCGGCCGCTCCCCGCGCATCAACAGCGGCAGCGGCTCCGCCAGCAACCAGGCTGGCCTCGGCGGCACGGCGGGCGGCCCGGGAGCCGGCTTGCCGGCCTGCGCATCGAGCGGCAGCCAGCGATTCGCGGCCTCGGGCCGGTGATCGGCGACGGGCGCCGCGCGCAATACGTTGTCCGCGCCGAGCCGCGCGACCAGCAGCTCGAACAGCCGCGCGCGCGTCTCGCGCGTGCCGCCCGGCTCGGGGAAAAGATCGTCGGCCGGCGGCGCGACCGATTCGACGCGCGTGGCCTTCAGCCGCACCGCAATCACCGCAGCCGGCAACTCGACGCGCGCGAGCCGCTCGCCGAGCAGCCGCATGAAATGCGCCTCGTCACGCACGGGCGACGCGAACGCGAGCTCGAGCGGCGTCGGCGGCACGGCCTGGCGGCCGCGCTCGTGTTCGAGATCGAACGTCATCGCGGCCAGCGACAGGTGCCGCGCGGCCAGCCAGCCGCACAGCTGCACGACGAGCCGCCGCGCCACGAACAACACGGCTTCCGCGTATTCGACGCGCTCCTGCAATTCGAGCCGCACGTCGAACACGGGCGGCACCGCCATCCACGCAAGCGGCTCGACCGCGTCGCCATACGCACGATCGAGCGCGGCCAGCAACGCGGGACCGCAACGGCGCTGCAGCCCCGCGCGCGGCAGGCCGCGCAGATCGGCGAGCGTGCGGCAACCGAGCCCGTCGAACCAGCCCGCATACGGACGCGCATCGGGCAGCAGCACGCAGGGCAGCCGGTCGAGCGCGCGGACAAGCGAGGCCGGGCTCGCGACGCGGCGCCGGATGCGCGCGCGGGCCGACACGCGCGCGAGCAGCCACGCGCCGCCCCCGGTCGGCGCGGCGGACAGGCGTGCCGCATAGCCGAGCGCCGCGAGCGTCGCGCGCACCTGGCGGCACAGCGACGGCAAGCCGCCGAACAAGCGCAGGCTCGGGCCGACGTCGACGAGCAGCGTGGCTTCGTCGCCGAGCGCGACGCACGGCGAGAAGCGCAGCAACGCGAGCGCGACCGCGCGCAGCGCATCGGCCTCGCGCGCGGGATCGCGTTCGACGAGCTGCGTGTGCGGCGCGAGCGTGAGCACGCCGCCGCGCTTCATGCCCGCGCGCACGCCCTGCCGGCGCGCGGCCGCGTCGGCGATCAGCACGACACCCTGCTCGAGCACCGCACTGCCTGCGCTGCCGGCCTCGCCCGCCTCGCCGTCAGACGGAAGCGCGACGCACACGTCGAGCGGCAGGCGCGGCAGATGGATGCCGAGCAAGACGCGCATAGCGGCTCTCCACGATGGGCGACGGCAGGTCGAGCACGAGCGGCTCGCTGCGGGCGGGGCCGCGTCGCTTGACGATGTCGAGCGACACGCCGCCCGGCACCGGGTACAGCGCAACGCGCAGCACGGCCGGCGACGGTTGCCGCTCGGCCGACAGCGGGCGCAGCATCACGAACAGCGTGTCGCCCGTGCGCGCGGCCGCGAGATGCAGGCGCCGCAGCGCATCGGGCCGCGCGTCCTGCCACAGCAGCAGCGCGCCGCAACAACCGGTCTTGAGTGCCTGCTCGGCGGCCCACAACGCATCCGCGTGGCTGCCGGCACGCAGCCACAGCAGCGCGTCGGCCGGCACGCCGAGACTGGCGAGCGCGGTCGCATGCGGCGACTGCGGCGGCGCGACGAGCGCGAGCGGCCGCCGGGCGCTGACGGTGCGCGCGAGCGCGGGCGCGAGCAGCCGCATCTCGCCGCAGCCCGGCTGCGCGGCCAGCAGTTCGACGAGCCCGCCGACCGGCCAGCCGCCGCCAGGCAGCTCGGCCGACAGCGACGCGAAGCCGGTCTCGATCGTGCGCGGGCCGCCACGCGCGAGCTGCGAGCCGCGCCACAGCGACGGATGAAGGGATTCGGGAGAAATGGAGGATGCGAGCATGATGCCACCCACAACTGTATGGATATACAGTATATGGCAATGCGTCCACGCCGCACAGTACTGGTACGAAACCGGTATTTCGTCAGATGAAAGACGGGTGAAAAGCCGGCAGGCCCACGCCATGACGGCGGGTCGCCCCCGGCATCACCGGCTCGCACCGCCCGGACGCCCGCCACACCCCTCGGGCGCCGACGCGGCGCATGCGAACCGAAGCGCGCAGCCGGGCCGAACCGAGCAGAGCCCGGCCCGGCCGGCCAACCGGCACGATGCGCACCCTGCACACCGCGCCGGTCCGCCAGCTGCCCGTCAGCCGAGCAGCAACGCGTCGTCGTCGAGCTGCTCGTGCCGCACCTTCTCGAACATCTGCAGCAGGTCCGGCACGTCGAGCCCCTTGCGCGCGTCGCCCGACACGTCGAGCACGACCTGCCCCTGGTGCAGCATCACCGTGCGGTCGCCGTAGTCGAGCGCCTGCCGCATGCTGTGCGTGACCATCATCGTCGTCAGCTTGCTCTCGGCGACGATGCGCGCGGTCAGCTCCAGCACGAACGCGGCCGTCTTCGGGTCGAGCGCGGCCGTGTGCTCGTCGAGCAGCAGGATCCGCGACGGCCGCAGCGACGCCATCAACAGGCTCACCGCCTGCCGCTGGCCGCCTGACAATAGCCCAATCCGGTCGGTCAGCCGGTTCTCGAGGCCGAGGTTCAGCAGCCGCAGCTTGTCGCGGAACAGCTCGCGCGACGGCCGGTCGAGCGCGGCCCGGAAGCCGCGCCGCGCACCGCGCGCCATCGCGAGCGCCATGTTCTCCTCGATCGTCAGCGCCTCGCAGGTGCCGGCCATCGGATCCTGGAACACGCGCGCGACGAGGTGCGCGCGATCCCACGCGGCCTTGCGCGTGACGTCCGTGCCGTCGATCGAGATGCGTCCCGCATCGACGGCCTGGTCGCCGCTGACCGCATTGAGGAAGGTCGACTTGCCGGCGCCGTTCGAGCCGATCACCGCGACGAACTGGCCGTCGGGAATTTCGAGCGACAACCCGCGCAGCGCGCGCGTCTCGATCGGCGTGCCGGGATTGAACGTGAGTTTCAGGTCTTGTGCGGACAGCATGTCAGACGCCTCCGTTCTTGCGCGCGAACAGCTTCTTGCGCGTCGCCGGCAGCACCAGCGCGATCGTGACGAGCGCCGCCGTCACGAGGTTCAGATCCTGCGCCTTCAACCCGATGAATTCGCTGTTGAGCGCAAGCGCGATGAAGAAGCGATAGACGATCGCGCCGAGCACGACGGCGAGCGTCGTCAGCACGAGCCGGCGCGCCGGCAGCAGCGTCTCGCCGATGATGACCGCGGCCAGCCCGATCACGATCGTGCCGATCCCCATCGAGATATCCGCGCCGCCCTGCGTCTGCGCGAACAGGGCGCCCGCGAGCGCGACGAGCGCGTTCGACAGCGCCATCCCGGCGAGCGTCGCACGGCCGGTCGCGATGCCTTGCGCGCGCGCCATCCGCGGGTTCGCGCCGGTCGCGCGCATCGCGAGGCCGAGCTGCGACGAGAAGAACCAGTCGAGGCCGAGCTTCGCGACCACGACGACGATCGCGAGCAGCGCCGGGCGCAGCACGTAGTCGGGCATCCAGTCGGGCTGCAGCACGGTGAAGATGGTCGGCTCGGTGATCAGCGGCACGTTCGGCCGGCCCATGATCCGCAGGTTCACCGAATAGAGCGCGATCATCATCAGGATACTGGCGAGCAGGTCCATGATCTTCAGGCGCACGTTGAGCCAGCCGGTGATGAAGCCGGCCACCGCGCCCGCGACGATCGCGATGCAGGTCGAACTGAACGGGTCGTAACCGGCCGAGATCAGCGTCGCGGCAACGGCGCCGCCGAGCGGAAAGCTGCCGTCGACGGTGAGGTCGGGGAAGTTGAGGATGCGAAACGAGATCAGCACCCCGAGGGCGACGAGGCTGAAGATCAGACCGATCTCCAGCGCGCCCAGAAACGAGAACAGAGACATGATGGGGAAATCCTGTTGCTTCCCGGCCGGACGTGTACGGCCGGGCGAAGCGGACGGGCGGCCCCGGGTGGGAGCCGCCCGTCCGGCGGTGTCGTTCAGGCCCGGATCGGGCCTGCAAGCGCGGCGGTCGGGCCGCGGCTTACTTGATGACCGTCTTCGCGTCCTTGAGCAGATCCGGCGACAGCGTCACACCCTGCTTCGCGGCCGCGCCCGTGTTCGCGAACAATTCGAGGTTGCTGCTCGTTTCCGATGCGATCGCGCCCGGCTTCTCGCCCTTCAGGATGCGCGCGACGACCTTGCCCGTCTGACGGCCGAGGTCGCCGTAGTTGATGCCGAGCGCCGCGATGCCGCCGCGCTTCACGCTGTCGGTGTCGCCGGCGACGAGCGGGATCTTCGCTTCGTTCGCGACCTTCACGAGCGCTTCGTACGCGGACACGACGTTGTTGTCGGTGTTCGTGTAGATCACGTCGACCTTGCCGATCAGGCTCTTCGCGGCCGGGCCGATGTCGACGGTACGCGGCGCGGCCGCTTCCTTCAGCGTCATCCCCTGCTTCGCGAGGATCTCCTTGAGTTCCTTCACGACGACGACCGAGTTCGCCTCGCCCGGGTTGTAGACCATCCCGACCGTCTTCGCATTCGGCACGACGCGCTTGATCAGCGCGACCTGGCGATCGAGCGGCAGCTTGTCGGATACGCCCGTCACGTTGGTGCCCGACGGGCCCCAGCCCTTCACGAGCTGCGCGGCAACCGGATCGGTCACGCCCGAATAGACGACCGGCACGCTCTTGGTCGACGCGACCACCGCCTGCGCGGCCGGCGTCGCGATCGCGACGATCACGTCGGGCTGGTCGCCGACGAACTTGCGCGCGATCTGCGCGGCCGTACCCGTGTTGCCCTGCGCGCTCTGGTATTCCCACTTGAGCTTGTCGTCGCCGTAACCTTCCGCCTTCAGCTCGGCGCGCACGCCGTCGCGGATCGCATCGAGCGCCGGGTGATCGACGATCGACAGCACCTTGACGGTCTGGGCGTGCGCGGCACCGGCCAGCGCGAGTGCAGCCACGCCGGCCGTGATCGAACGGATCGCGAAAGTCTTGAAACGCTTCATGGGTGTGTCTCCCCCGTATTGTGTCGGTTCTGGATGATGGATTCCCGCCGCCGTCGGGCGGGCGCCGCCATGCGTACGACGTGCTGGCGAGCGGCCCGCGCACGCTCCGGGAAAGCGTGCAGCGGCGAACGCACGAGGATACCATTTCCGCAGACCACCGCCTGACGCCATACTTTCACGCGCCACGCCGGATCGCGGCGCCGGGCGACCGATTCCGCGCTACTGATAAGAGAACGTGATCGTGCCGAGTGCTTCCACGATGCCCGGCGTAATCTTCTCGGCCGTCTTGACATATCTCGCCTCGAACGGCACCTGGATCATCGTGTTGGCCGTGGTGGAGCGTCCGACCAGCCACTGGTTCGTATTGCCCTTGGCCGACGAGTCGGGACCAAAACGCAACGGCGTATCGGACCCTTTTTTCAGGATCTGAATCCCGATGCCCGAAGCCCCCGACCCACGGCCAAGGCTCAGCACGTTGCTCGTATTCGCGGGATTCGTCACGTCGCTCAGGGTCGCGTAAATGCTCAGGTCCGCATCGCACCGCAGATCGAACGAGAATGGCGCCGACTTCGCCGTAGCGACATCGCCGACCGCTTTCAGGCTGCCGGAATAGAGGCTAGGCAGCGTCACCGTTCTGGACGTGCCGGACGTGATCTTGCACGTTCTGGCCGTGACGGTCATGCTCGTCGCGCTCAACGGCGTCGACGCACTGCTGCCCGGCAGCAAATTCCCCTTGTACTTCAAGCGGAAATTGAAGAGCACCTGCCTTCTGGATGTATAGGAGCCCGTCGCGAGAGGCCCGACAGAAACATACGTCACCTTTGCGTTAAGCAGGCTTTTATCGATTGGAGGGATCGGTACCGACGTAGCGTCCGCGCCGATCGCAACCCATGCCCCGCCTGAATAGTCCGCAACCTCCACTGCGTATCCCACGCCAGGTATTCCCGATTCGAAAACGGCAGCGACTGCGCCGGTGCTCGTTTTGTATGTCACATTCGGGATGAGCACACCAGCCGGGCTGACGACGTACTCGTCATACATGCATACCGTACCGACGCTGTTGGCGACCCGTGCAACCATCGCTAACCCAATCGTGGACGATGGAAATTGAGTGCCGAGAAGCGTTCCGTCCTGTGCCACGCTGAGCGTAGCCGGGAGTGACGGCGAAATGCTTGACGCATGGCTGCTCAGTTCGCAAGTGGCAAAGGCATACCCGGACCAGAGCAGCGGGCACAGCATCAAAAGGCGCGCAAACCTCGCCGCCGCCGTGGCACGCCTCGACGACCGTCGCGTGACGCCGTCGGCGCCTGCATTTGTCCACTTCATATACGTTCCTGTCTGGTTTTGACCGACTGCCGGTGCGTCGACTTCCGGCGAGCCATGAAGCCGGCCCGGTCCGATAAATGGATAGCGGCGCGTCTCGACGGCATCAACGCGCCGCGCTCGTCTTCGCCGCACAAACACCCTTGAACTGCTCGAAGGCCCGGGCCTTGTTGCGCCCTTGCCGGACCGGCAGGTCGTACGCGATGCGGCAGCCCGACACGCCATCGTCGCCCCACTTCACCGTGAGTTCGCCCTTGTCCTTCAGGCCGCGTGCGAAGATCCTGCTCGCCTGACCGACGACGCCGAGGCTCTTGCCCGTTTCGTCGCTGACCGCCGCACCGAACGGCAGCGGCGTGCCGTCGGACCGAGTCGCCTGGATCACGGCCGCGCGCCCGGTGTCGGTGTCGAACTTGAGCAGCGGGACGGCGCCGGCGCGCGGCGCGACCTGCTGGCTGGTTTCCTTCAACTCGACGTCCATCGAGATGCCCTTCGGGTCGAGCTCGACGGTATTCATGTTGTACGGCGTGAGGTAAGGCACGACCGCATAGCCGCGGCTGTCGACCCGCACACCGGACGCATTCGTGACGCGCGCGCCTTCCGCACCTTTCGCCTCGACGATGCCGAAGGTCTCCGACAGCGGCTGCGACAACGTGATGCCACCCGGGTGGGCGACCGCCGCGCCGCGAATGCCGATCGAACCCTGCTGATAGTTCGAACTGCCGCCGGCGCTGAGATTGAACTCGGCGAAGCGCGCGCGGTACGTGAGGCTGCCGCTGCCGTCGGTGCTCGCATTGCCCTGCCCATTCGTGTGGTTCGCGGCAAGGCTGTACGACAAGTCGTTGTCCACGCCGAGCGAGCCCGACAGCATCGACTGCAGCTGCGTGCGGCCCTCGGTATCGCGCGTCATGTTGCCCGTCAGCATCATCGGGCTGGACTTGCCGAGCGGAATCGACACGCTCGCGTAGTACAGCGTGCTCGCCTGGTTGCCCTGGCCGCGCTGGCGTGTCGCCGACAGGCTGTACGACACGTTCCTGAACGCGTTGTTGTACCCGACGGAGTAGTTGACGTCCGAGCCCGCGCGATTCCAGTAGTTCGACGCCGACGCGGTCACGCTCAGCTGCCCGCCCTTCTCGCCGAGACGCTGGCTGACCATCAGCGACGCGCGATTGCGCTGCCGCCCGACGGTATCCACGGAATAGCCCATGCGGACCGCATCGCGCGCGCTCATCGCGTCGTTGAGGTTGAAATAGCCGTTCGTCGAATAGCGATACGCGGCGATCGACACGTCGGTGCCGGTCGGTGCGACGGACTTCGAATAGCTGACCCGCAGGCTCGATCCGCTGAAGCGTTTCACGCCGGGAATCGACGTGGTGGCCTGCGTGAAGTCGACGCCGACCGCGCCGAATCGCGTATTGAACGCGCCGCCCGCCATGGCCGACGCGTAACCCGCCGCGACCGTGAGGCCGCCATAGGCGGTCAGCAGGTTCGTCAAGCCGCGCTGGTAGGTGAGCTGCGCGAACAGCGGGTTGCTGGTGTTCTGCTGGCTGCGCAGCGCACCCGCGACGAAGCTGTAGCGCTGGATGCCGGGGCGCAGCGACAGCGGGACCGACGCATAGGGCACGGAAAACGTGTGCACCGACCCATCCGCCTCGGTGACGGACACGCGCAGGTCGCCGCCATAGCCGGTCGGATACAGGTCGCCGATCTCGAACGGCCCTGGCGAAACGGTCGTTTCGTACAGCGTCACGCCGTTCTGGCGAATCGTCACCTTGGCGTTCGAGTTCGCGACGCCGCGCACGACCGGCGCATAACCGCGCAGCGAGTCGGGCAGCATCCGGTCGTCGCTCGACAGCCGCACGCCCCGGAACTGCGTCGAGTCGAACAACTCGCCGGACGTGAACGTCTCGCCGATCACGAGCTGCGAAGACAGCGACGGCAGATCCCGCTGCAGGTAGGTCGCAATATCCTGATAGCTGCCGCCACCACGCTCGGACCACGCGTACGAACCGTTGTGACGGAAATGCCAGTTGCCGACGTTGACGCCGCCGTTCAGCCCGAGATAGCCCTGCGTGTCCGCGCGGCTGCCCTTGACCTTCGCGCTGTAGACGTTCAGGTTGTAGTCGAGCATGCCGACGGGCACGCCGTCGTTCCATTGATCGGGGCTGACGTAGCCGCGCGCGCGGTGCGCCAGCGATGCCTGCGGGATGCTGAGCGCCAGGCGCTGTTCGTTGAAATCGAACGACGCGCTCGCCTCGGGCACGATCTGACCGATACGCAGGCATTCGCCCTTGGCCGTGATCGCCGCCGCGACGTCCGCGGGCAGCCTGGCGAAGTCGATGCCGATCCGGCGCAAGACCTTCTCGTCGAAGCAGGGCTGAGCTTCCGGCGTGTCCGGCGCGGCCTTGAACGCGATGTCGTAACGGCCTACCCAGTCCTGGCCGACGACGAGGTCGACGCCATACGTGCCCGGCGCGGTGAAGTTGCCGCGCTCGAAGTGCTTGATGTCGATCGCACGGCCGTTGCCATTGTTCACGAAATCCGGGTCGAACTGAACCTGCGCGAACTGCGTCTGTGCGAGGTCGACCTGCGCGACCTGCATCGTCATCGAATCGCCAGGCGCGGAATTGCCGGCGTCCGCGCGGCCGTCAGCCGACCACGCGGCGAGGCAGGACAGCACCAGCATGCACATCGGTTTGAGCCGAGGCAGGCAGGTTACGTCCGGGCGAGGATGTCGGATCGACGGGGTCATTCCGCAGGACTCCTATTGATAGTGAACTGGATTCGAATGCGAGAGCATTGGCGCTGCCGCTCAGCACACGCGGAAAGCGGTGTCGATCCGGAGGTGAAATCTGACGTTGAATCGACGCAGGCTGCCGTTGAATCGGCGAACGTACGTGGACGTGAATGCCGCGTCAGCCGGCTGGCCAATGGCCCTGGCAGGCCGCAGCCCGGCCGGCACTACCGCATCGCAACGGGTAGCTCGTTGTTGGTCGACGCACCCCAGTCGTTGATGCTGCCGAACCGTACTTTCGCGTCCGGCGCCGGCGGAGCCTTGAGATCCGCAACGGGAAATTCCTGCGTGCCGCCGGGCAGGATATAGCCCGCACCGGCGTCGTATTGATGTGCGCCCGATCGGAGTTGGACGCTGCCGATATTGACGACGTAAGGCGTCGGGTTGCTCGCCTTCAACGTATAGCGGCCCGCCTGGCCGCGCTCGATCTGCCAGCGAATCTGCGCCGGCGCGTCGTGTGCCTTGCCCGGCAGACCTTGCGGGCGAAACATGATCTTGACGCGCGTCCGGAACGCGACCTGAAGCTGGTTGTGAGCGTCGCTCGACGCAACCTTCGGCGGAATTTCCAGCACGTTGAGCCAGAAAAGCGATTCCTTGTCGGCGGGAAGCGGCTCGCTCGTATACATCAACCGCAGGGTTTGCCCCTTGTTCGGCTCCAGGCGGAACATCGCGGGCGTGAGCACGAACGGCGCGTCGATGGTGTCAGGCGATGCGTTCGCGTCGCCCTTGTCGATCCAGGCCTGGACCAATGCCGGCGCCGAACCTTCGTTCGACAGCTTGATCGTCACCTCGCGCTCGCCGCCCGGAAAGATGACGCGGGTCGCCGAAATCACGACGCTCGCGCTGGCTTGCGAAGCGATCAGGACGGTGGCCAGTGCGATGGCCTGGAGCGATTTGATGATGGCATTCATGATGACTCGGGCGGATTTCTAATCGTTGTGGCCGACTGGCGGATCGGAGTGGCGGCGTGCGAAGCCCGCCGCCAGGCCCGCCGGCGGGCGGGCCTTCGGGTAAGCGCAAGACTTACTCGTAGGCGACCGTGTACTGAACCTTCGAATTCGCCGAACCGCCTACTGCCGCGCCCGTCGCCAGGTACTCGGCAAAGAAGTTCAGCTGGGCGGAACCGTCCGAGCCGATCGAGACGACCTGCGAGTTCTGGTCCGGTGCGTTCGCGCCGACCTTGATCACGTTTTGCTGGTCGTTGAGGATCTGCAGCACGACGTTCGTCGCCGCAGGCGCCTCGGCCGTGCCCTTGTCGAGCGACAGCTTGCCGTCGGCCGTCACGTTCGTGGCGTTCTCGAACGTAACCTGGACCTTGGTGGGGTTGCCCTTCGACTCGGCGGTATCCACCGCGCAACCCGTCAGCTTGAAACCGAAGGCGGTGCGGCCAGCTACCGAGCCGGCCGCGTTCAGCGCGCCGGTACTGACCGTCGGCAGGGCAACTGCCTTGTTCGACGTGGTGCCTGCCGCGGCACCGTCGATCTTGCAGGTTGCCGCGGTTACGTTGCCGGTGAACGTGATCGTGCCGTCTGCCGCGTGGGCGGCCGACATCAGACCGAGGCCCGCTACGGCCAGAAGCATCGAAATGACTTTGGTGCTAGTTGCGAGTTTCATTATGTTGATCTCAAAAAACGGTTATTGACGATATGAAACGCGCATTCATCATTTCATGAACTTGTATTTAAATTGACGGGGCGCGATTCAGGCATCATTATTTATTTTCCGCCGATGGCCCGCCATCTGACAAAGTATGGAAGTGGATCCAAAAATAATCGGACAAGTACTAAAGTTGTCTCATTCAGATGGCGAATTCGTTTGTTCAGACAAATAAAACGACCATTCCACTAGGATTTATCGCAAGATCTGAGCTACGGCGATCCGACCTCGCCGAACGTTCGGCATGCCTGGATCCGGCGTGACGGAAACACGTGACGGGAAATCAATCGATACCGTCTAACAAATGACAACGACATTCCCATATATCGCCTCGCCTGCCCGGAAAATTTTTTAGATAATTTTGTTTTTATATTTCCTCGGTTGGCGCACGACATTCCACTTCAGTCCTTCTTTCGCGCCGGTGAAGCATCGACGCCTCTTGCGTTGCGCGTCGCACCACCGATAAGGCCACACGGGGCAGGCCCGCTTCGTACCCGACCTCGGCACAACCCGTCGGCCGTCATCGCCGCTTTACGTTATGCTGTCGACCGACCCAATCCACGCCATTGGAGAGCACATGAATCGGGCGATCCGAGCCATCGCATTCGCGGCCATCGCGCTGGCGCCGCCGGGCGCGGCATTCGCGCTGACCGACGGCTATGCGCAATACGACGACTGCATGCTCAATGCGCTGCGCGAAAGCCGCAACGGCGCGGCGGCGCAGCTGATCCAGCGCTCGTGCGACGCGCTGTATCGCAACAACGCGATGCTGCTGCCGCGCGAGCGGCGTTTTCACGAGTGCGTCGTGCAGTCACTGCCGGGCGTGCGAGACAACTATGCGATCCAGCAGATCATGTCGATCTGCTCGCGGCGCGGCGAGATGTGAGCCGGCGCTAAACGCCGGTCGCCGTCGCACCGTTGCGTGGCGGCCGCACCAATGAAAAAGGGCCTGCGCGATGCAGGCCCTTTCGTTTCAGCGGTCCGACCGGTGTGCGTCGCTCAGAACGACGCGACCATCGAGCCCTTGAACTGCTTCTTGATGAATTCCTTCACTTCCGGCGACTGGTACGCCTTGACCAGCTTCTTCACCCACGGCTGATCCTTGTCCTTCGCGCGCACGGCGATCAGGTTCGCGTACGGGCTCGTCAGCGATTCGAGCGCGATTGCGTCCTTGGTCGGCTGCAGGTTCGCGGCGAGCGCGTAGTTCGTGTTGACCACGGCTGCGTCGACGTCCGACAGCACGCGCGGCAGTTGCGCGGCGTCGAGTTCGGAGATCTTCAGCTTCTTCGGGTTGTCGGCGATGTCGAGCACCGTCGCGTTGTTGCCGCCCGTGCCGGCGCCCGTCTTCAGCTTGATCAGGCCCTGCGTCTGCAGCAGCAGCAGCGCGCGGTTCTCGTTCGACGGATCGTTCGGCACCGCGACCTTCGCGCCTTGCGGCAGGTCCTTCAGCGCCTTGAACTTCTTCGAGTACACGCCCATCGGCGAGATGTAGGTCAGGCCCGCGCTGACGAGCTTGTAGCCGCGCTGCTTCACCTGGCTGTCGAGGTAGGGCTGGTGCTGGAAGCTGTTCGCGTCGAGGTCGCCCGAGTCGAGCGCCGCGTTCGGCTGCACGTAGTCGTTGAACTCGATGACCTTCACGTTCAGGCCTTCCTTCTCCTTCGCGACCTTCTGCACGAGCTGCCACACTTCCGAATCCGGGCCGGCGACCGTGCCGACCTTGATCACCTTGTCTTCGGCGTGCGCGCCTGCCGACAGCGTCAGCGCTGCACCGGTGGCCAGCACGGAAAATACCTTCAGGAGACTGCGACGCTTCATCTGTTTCTCGCTTTCTTGCTTACTGGATGACTGAAAATGGGGCGCGATACGGGTATGCCCCGACTCGCAGGAAGGGGCAAATGGTGTCACAGGATCGGCGGGAAGTGAAATACATCCCGCTCATATGGGTATGCACCGCAGCGGTGCTGGCAGGGGTGGCGCGACTCGGCCGTTAGTTGCATTTGTGCGAGTTGCGCATCGGCCCGAGCGCGTTACGCCACCGCCGCCCGGTCGGCCGCCTTCGTTTCGAATGCAGGCTCGCCCATCTGCCCGCCGACCCGGAACGCGCCGACCGTATCGCGCAGTCTCGCGGCCTGTTCCTGTAGCGACGCGGCGGCCGCAGCGGCCTCCTCGACGAGCGCCGCGTTCTGCTGCGTCACCTGGTCCATCTGCGTGACCGCGCGCCCGACCTGCGTGATGCCGCTCGCCTGCTCCTCGGATGCCGCCGCGATCTCGCCCATGATGTCGGTCACGCGCGCGACGGCCTGCAGGATCTCGCCCATCGTCGTGCCGGCCTGGCCGACCAGCGTCGACCCGTTGCGCACGCGCTCGACCGAGTCGACGATCAGCTCGCGGATCTCCTTCGACGCCGTCGCGCTGCGCTGCGCGAGCGAACGCACTTCGCCCGCGACCACCGCGAAGCCGCGGCCCTGCTCGCCGGCGCGCGCGGCTTCGACCGCCGCGTTCAGCGCGAGGATGTTGGTCTGGAACGCGATGCCTTCGATCACGCCGATGATGTCGGCGATCTTGCGCGAGCTGTCGTCGATCTGGCCCATCGTGCCGATCACGCGGTTCACGACGTCGCTCCCCGTGCGCGCGATCTCCGACGCGCTGTTCGCGAGCCCGCTCGCCTGCCGCGCGTTGTCGGCGTTCTGCTTCACGGTTGCGGTCAGCTGCTCCATGCTCGCGGCGGTTTCTTCCAGCGAGGCGGCCTGCTCCTCGGTGCGCTGCGACAGGTCGTCGTTGCCGGCCGAGATCTGGCGGCTCGCCGACGCGATCGATCCGGCCGACTGGCGAATCCCGCCGATCGTCGCCTGCAGCCGTGCCTGCATGTCGTGCATCGCGGCCATCATGCTCGTGCGGTCGCCCGCCCGCACGGGCACCGGCTGCGTCAGGTCGCCCTGCGCGATGCGCGTCGCGAGCGCGGCCGCTTCGTCGGGCTCGCCGCCGAGGCTGCTGCGCACGTTGCGGATGATCACCAGCATCGCCACGCTGATCACGAAGCCGATCACGAACACGACCGCGAGGTGGCCGAGCAGCGTCCGGTAGTAGATGGTGTCGATGTCCTTCAGGAACACGCCGCTCGAGATGTTCCAGTCCCACGGCGTAAATCGCGTGACGTAGCTGATCTTCGGCACGGCGGTCTCGCTGTGCGGCAGGCGCCCGCGGTACTCAGCGAAGCCGCTGCCGGTTTCCTTCGCGGCGTTCAGGATCGTGACGAACAGCGGTTTGCCGTCCGGGTCGAGATAGTCGCCGACCTGCGTGTTGACGAGCTTCGGTAGCGTCGGATGCATCAGCACGACCGGCTTCGAGTCCATCACGAACACGTAGCCCGAATCGCCGTAGCGCATCGCGGCGAGGCTCGCGAGCGCGTCGCGCTTCGCGTCGGCCTCCGGCAGCGTACCGCTCTGCGCGAGTGCGTGGTACGCCTTCACGATGCCGGCCGCCGAATCGACGAGATTCGCGATGCCTGCCTTGCGTTCGGCGAGCATCGTCGCGCGCGTCTCGTATGCGCTCCATGCGCCGACGCCCAGGAGACCGATCCATACCAGCGCAAGCGCGAGCCACAGCTTGCGGTTCAAACTCATTCTGCTCATCTGCGTGCCTCTGTCGATGTCGATGCGCACGCTGCGCGCGAACGGCCCGCCGCGCGCAAACGCTTGCCCATTCATTTACGGCACCGAGGCTTACAACTTGAATACGGCCGGCGCCGCGAACCGGCGATCGACAGGCCGCCCGCGCCCCGCGCCGCACCGCGACCGCCGGCGCGACAGTCCGCATCCCCTGTGCTAAAAAGACCGGCTAGCCGGCACACGAAGAGCCGGCGCCATTCCGAGGGCCACCCATGTACGTCATCGACATTCACTACACCGCATCGCTCGAGCGCATCGACGACGCGCTCGAACGCCATCGCGCATTCCTGCAGCCGCAATTCGACAAGGGCATCTTCATCGCAGCGGGGCCGAAGGTGCCGCGCGAAGGCGGCGTGATCCTCGCGGCCCGCATCGATCGCGACGAGCTGGACGCGATCCTGAAGACCGATCCGTTCGTCATCGAGGGGCTCGCCACGTATCGCGTGACGGAATTCCGGATCACGCGTGCCGCATCCGGCTTCAACGTGCCCGCGCTGCCGTAACGCGACGCCTGCGCGACATCTGCACGATACGCGCGCAGGCCGACACGCCGCCCGACGGGCGGCGCATGCAAACAACGAAGAGAGAGGGAAAACGTGACGGCGCGAGGCGGCCGTCACGTGATCGCCGGGCCGGGCGCCCGGCGGCTACTGGTCAGTCGACCAGCAGCTTCAGGTCGTGGACCCACGGGCCGGGGCCCTGGCCATCGCGCACGAACAGGCGCAGCTTGCCGTCGCGGTCGAACACGTAGCTCGCGGCCGTGTGATCCATCGTGTAGCTGCCGGGCGTCTTGCCGGGCACCTTCGCGTAGTACACGCGGAAATCCTTCGTGACCTTCTTGAGTGCCGCTTCGTCGGCCGGCCGCAGGCCGATGAACGACGGATCGAACGCGGGCACGTACTGGCCGAGCAGCGCCGGCGTGTCACGCTCCGGGTCGACGGTGACGAACAGCACCTGCACGCGCTTCGCGGCATCGGGCCCGAGCTGCTTCAGCGCTTCGGACAACTCGGCCATCGTCGTCGGGCACACGTCCGGACAGTGCGTATAGCCGAAGAACATCACGACGGCCTTACCCTTGAAGTCGGCGAGCGTGCGTACCTTGCCGGCCGTATCGGGCAGCGAGAAGTCGCTGCCGAACTGCGTGTTGCCGGTGATGTCGAGATTCTGGAATTTCGGCGCGTTGTCGCATCCGGCGAGCAGCAGCGCTGCCGTGAATGCGCATGCGAGCATCCAGCCTTGGCGCGCGCGGCGCCCGAACCGTGATTGGAGCATTGCGTTCAAACCGTGCGGTTACACGCCGAGCAGCGGGCGTGCATAGTGATCGACGAGCAGCGCGGCGAACAGCAGCGACAGGTAGACGATCGAGTATCGGAAGGCCTTGCGGGCGAGTTCGTCCGAGTAGTCGCGATGGATCTTCCACGCATACGCGAGGAACACCGCGCCGAGCAGCACCGCGCTCGTCAGGTAGACGGCCCCGCTCATCCCGGAGATGAACGGCATCAGCGTGACCGCGAACAGGATCACCGTGTACAGCAGGATGTGCAGCCGCGTGAACTTCTCGCCGTGCGTGACGGGCAGCATCGGCAGCCCCGCGTTCTCGTAATCCTTGCGGCGATACAGCGCGAGCACCCAGAAATGCGGCGGCGTCCACACGAAGATGATCAGCACGAGGATCCACGCGTCGCCCGGCACCGCGCCGGTGACCGCGGCCCAGCCGAGCGCCGGCGGCATCGCGCCCGATGCGCCGCCGATCACGATGTTCTGCGGCGTCATCGGCTTGAGCAGCAGCGTGTAGATCACCGCGTAGCCGACGAAGGTGGCGATCGTCAGCCACATCGTCAGCGGGTTCGTGAACGTATAGAGCGTCCATGCGCCGACGCTGCCGAGCACGGCCGAGAACAGCAGGATCTGCGGGGTCGTGATCTCGCCGCGCGCGGACGGGCGCCACGCGGTGCGGCGCATCATCGCGTCGATCTTCTGTTCGACGAGGCAGTTGATCGCGAACGCGGCGCCGGCCAGCAGCCAGATGCCGACCGTACCGCCGATCAGCACGTGCCACGGCACCATGCCCGGCGTCGCGAGGAACATGCCGATCACCGCGCAGAACACCGCGAGCTGCGTGACACGCGGCTTCGTCAATGCCATGTACTGCGAAAACCGGCTACCGGGCGATTGGGAGAGGGTGCTTTGCATGGGGGCGGTCACGCCGGGGCGGCGTCGCGCACAGGCTGCGCGACACGGCCGGGGCGGCTTGAAAGGATGCGAAAGTTTAACATGACGACGAGCAGCAGCAGGATCGCGGCCCCGCCGTTGTGCGCGACGGCGACCGGCAGCGGCCACTGCAGCACGATGTTGGTCAGGCCCGTCACGAACTGCAGCAGGACCACCAGCAGCACGCCGTTCGCGGGCCGCCGCAGCGACTCGAAGCGGCGCATCTTCAGCGCGAACGCGACCAGGTAGGCGACCACCACGAACGCAAACGTGCGGTGCGTCCAGTGGATCGCGACCAGCGCGTCCTGCGTGATCGCCTCGCCGTCCTTCGTCATCCCGAGCGCGCGCCACAGGTGGAAGCCGTGCTGGAAGTCCATCGGCGGGATCCACTGGCCGTTGCAGGTCGGGAAGTCGGTGCACGCGAGCACCGCGTAGTTGGTGCTCACCCAGCCGCCGAGCGCGATCTGCACGACCAGCAGCACGAGCGCCGCGAGCGCGGCCGCGCGATAGCGGCCGGCTTCGGGGTCATGCGACGGCAGCGGCGTCTGCCGCGCCGCGAGCCAGCCGAGCGTGCCGAGCAGCGTGAGGCCGAGCAGCAGGTGGATCGTGACGATCACCGGCTGCAGCTTCATCGTGACCGTCCACGCGCCGAACGCGCCCTGCACGAGGATCAGCAGCAGCAGGCTCGTCGGCCACCACGGCGACACGTGCAGCGGGCGGCGGCGCAGCCGCGCGGACCACGCGATCACGACCTGCGCGATGATCAGCACGCCGATCGCCATCGCGAAATAGCGGTGGATCATCTCGATCCACGCCTTCGACATGCTGACGGGGCCCGTCGGCATCGCCTGGTGCGCGGCCGTGATCGCGGCATGCGCGATGAACGGCGACGACGTGCCGTAGCAGCCGGGCCAGTCCGGGCAGCCGAGCCCCGAATCGGTCAGCCGCGTGAAGCCGCCGAACATCACCAGGTCGAGCGTCAGGAAGGTGGTGATCCACACCAGCTTGCGAAACTTGTTGTCGTCGGCCTTCACCCACACGTACGACAGCGGCAGCAGCGCGATGCAGAAGCCGATCAGGCCGAGTTGCAGTAGATACGCCATCGGTTCAATGCCTCTCGTGTTGCGTTAGCCGATGCTCGACCACTTCAGCAGCTTCGTCACGTCCGCCTTGATCTTGCCGGGGTTCGGATCCTTCGGGAAACGCATCATCAGGTTGCCGTTCGGATCGACCATGTAGAGGTGGTCGCTGTCCTTCGTGCCGGCGTCGGCCGGCAGCCACGCGGCCACCGCGGCCGGATCGGCGACGAGCCGGCGCGTGTCGGGGTACGCGTCCAGCACCTTCTGCGGCATCGCGCCCGCATCGCTGCGCAGCCACACCATCGTGAGCCGGTGCCGCTCGCCCGCCTGCGTGACGCGGATCTGGCGCATGAAATAGAGCTTCTTCGCGCAGGCCTCGTCGCACGCGCTGCTGTCGGTCATCACGAACAGCCACACGCCGCGCAGCGACGACAGCGGCACGGTCTTGCCGGTTTCGTCGGTCACCTGCAGATCCGCGGGGATCGGGCGCTGCGGCTCGATCAGCGTGCCGTAGTTGGTCGAGCCGCCCTTCGGCTTGATCACGTAATAGGTGAAGTACGACGCGATCATCGGCGCGGCGCACACGAGACCCAGCAGCACGAGCATCCAGCGGCCGCGCTTGCGGGCCGCCGGCGACATCGGCGCAGCGGCCGAACCCTGACGGGGAGATTGCATGGACAAATCAGACCTCTCGAAACGAACCCGCGGCGCGAGCGCCGCGTCCTGGCATGGCGCTCATGCGCCGGCCGACTTCTTCGCCGCACGCCGCGCAGCGTACAGGCCGAAGCCGAGCGCGGCCGCCGCCATCGCCCACCACTGAAACATGTAACCGTAATTGCGCTCGACGCCGGTCGTCGCCGCCGGCCAGTCACGCACGAGCTTGTCGCCGTCGTCGCTCGTCTGCTGGATCACGAACGGCTGCAGCGGCAGCCCCGTTTCCTTCGCATACGCGGCGACGTCCAGGTTCTGCCGGATCTTCTGGTGCGCCGCCGACCCGCCTTCGCCGAGCTCGAACGCCCGCGACGCGTCGGCGCGCGCGATGCCCACGATCTCGACGTCGCCCGCGGGCGTCGCGAACGGCTCGATCGCCGTGCGATCGGCGATATTGCGCGGCAGCCAGCCGCGATTCACGAGCACGACGCCGCCGCCCGTGAGTTTAAACGGCATCACGACGTAAAAACCCGGCTGGTCGTTATACGGCCGATTGTCGAGGAACACGGCCTGCTCGGGCAGGAAGCGGCCTGTCGCACGCACGCGATGGAACTCGATCGACGCGAGCGGCATCGGCCGCGCGCCGACGTCGACGGGCGGCGCCTGCTCGTAGCGCGCGATGCTCGCCTGCAGCGCTTCCTTCTGGTGCGCGCGGTCGCGCTGCCAGAAACCGAGACGGATCGTGACCGCGACGACGACGAGGATCAGCAGCGCGGGCAGCCAGCGGATCTTCATCATGCGGCCCGCCCGGCACCTGCTGACAAGCGAAGTGCGATAATTATCCTCTTCCTTTCGAATTGCCGTCGTCCGGTTCGTGTCATGCACATACTCGTTCCCATCGCCTTCGTCCTCATCATTGCCAGCATGGGCTCGGCGCTCTACTTCATGATGCACGACCGCGGCCACACGAAACGCATGGTCTGGTCGCTCGCCACCCGCGTCGGGCTGTCGGTGTCGCTGTTCCTGCTCATCCTGATCGCGAACGCGATGGGCTGGATCCATTCGACCGGCCTGCCGATCGGGCGTTGATCGATTCGCCGCCGCCGCCGCTGTGACATTTCGCCGCACGGCCGCGGCACCAAGCAAAAGCGCCGCCTGACTGAGTCGCGGCGGCGCCCGAGGGGTGAAGGCCGGCAGTCACGCTGCCCGGCCGACCCAATGAAAACGGCCCGCGCATTGCTGCGCGGGCCGTTGTTCCATTTACAGCCAGTAGACGACGACGTACAGGCCGAGCCAGACGACGTCGACGAAGTGCCAGTACCACGCGGCGCCTTCGAATGCGAAGTGGTGATCGGGCTTGAAGTGACCGCGGATCATCCGCACCAGCACCACCGCGAGCATCGTGCCGCCGAGGAACACGTGGAAGCCGTGGAAGCCGGTCAGCAGGAAGAACGTCGAACCGTACACGCCCGAGTTCAGCGTCAGGTTCAGTTCGTTGTACGCGTGGTAGTACTCGAAGCCCTGCAGGAACAGGAAGCAGATACCGAACGCGAGCGTCGCGGCCAGCCAGGCGATCGCCTTCTTGCGATGATCGTCACGCAGCGCGTGGTGCGAGATCGTCAGCGTCACGCCCGACGACAGCAGGAATGCGGTGTTCAGCGTCGGGATCGGCCACGGGCCCATCGTCTTGAAGTGACCGGCGAGCGCGGCGGGGCCTTCGTTCGGCCACACGGCGGAGAAATCCGGCCAGATCAGCTTGTAGTCGAGGCTGCCGAGCTGGTGCAGCGCGATTTCACGCGCATAGAACAGCGCGCCGAAGAACGCGCCGAAGAACATGACTTCCGAGAAGATGAACCAGCTCATGCTCCAGCGGTACGATTTGTCGACGTTCTTGCCGTAATGACCGCCTTCCGATTCGGCGATCGCGTCGCCGAACCAGTGATACAGCGTGAAGAGCAACCACAGCAGGCCGAGCAGCGCCGTAAACGGCGCCCAGTCGTGACCGTTGATCCACAGCGCCGCCGATCCGAGCATGACCAGCAGGCCGATGGCCGCACTGATCGGATGGTGCGACGGATGCGGCACGAAATAGTACGGGGTCTGGTTTTGACCGCTCATGCTTGATTCTCCACTTCTGTCCAATTTGTGTACCGGAAACCGCTCCGGCTTTATTTCTTGCGCGGCGTGACCACCACCGCTCCTTCCTGCACGCGCCGCCGTGGCGCCGCGCACTGCATTCTTCTTTCGTGGCCGCGGGCTTCAGCCCACGACGGCACGCACGACCAGGATCAGCACGCCGATGAACAAACCGGCTGCCAACAACGCGACGATCAGCACGTGCAGCGGATTCAGCTGCGTCGCGTCGGCCTCCAGGTCACGCCGCTTGCGCACCCCGAAAAACGACCACAACACCGCTTTCAGCGCCTGGCCGAACGACCCGCCCCGCTTGCCCTCCGTCATCGCTCCGCCTCCGTCGTCATGCGTCCGGCTTCGCCGCGCCCTGCGCCGCGGTCTTGCCCGGCGCGGGCGCCGGCGTGGCCGGCGTATTCAGCTCGAAGAACGTGTACGACAGCGTGATCGTCTTAACGTCCTTCGGCAGTTTCGGATCGATCACGAACACCACCGGCATCTTGCGCGACTCGTTCGCGGCCAGCGTCTGCTGCGTAAAGCAAAAGCACTCGATCTTCTTGAAGAACTCCGTCGCCTGCTTCGGCGCGTAGCTCGGAATCGCCTGCGCAACGACCGGCCGGCCCTGCCCGTTCGTCACGTCGTACACGATCGTCATCAGCTCGCCCGGATGCACGTCGAGACTGTTGTGCTCCGGCTTGAAACCGAGCGGGCCGCGCGCGTTCGCATCGAACTCGACCGACACCGTGCGGCTATAGTCGACCTGCGAGTTCTTCACCTCGCGCTCGCTGACATCGCGCTGCACCAGGTTGTTGATGCCGGTGATCTGGCAGATCGCCCGATACATCGGGATCAGCGCGAAGCCGAAACCGAACATCAGCCCGGCCACGACGAAGAGCTTCACCAGCATCGAACGATTGAACGCGCGATCGACGGCGCCCTCTTCCGGCTTCGACATACGACAACTTCCTCGCTACTGCGTCTGTTGCTGCATCAGTGAGTGGACAGCCACCACTGCTTGATCACGACACCCACAAAAAAAACGGCGGCGATGACGAGCAGGGTGAGGCCGAGCCGCTTGTTGCCCGCGCGGATCTGCTCGGGCGTTCGTCTTTGTTGTGGATTCCGGTTCATCTGAAACTTCGGTTCGGCGCCCGCCGCGCCTGCCTGCGCGGCAGGCAGCGGCGGAACGCACGGTGAAACTTACTCGACGTGCGGCGGTTGCTCGAACGTGTGGAAGGGAGCCGGGCTCGGCACCGTCCACTCGAGGCCTTCCGCGCCATCCCACGGCTTGTCCGACGCCTTTTCCAGCTCGCCGCCGCCACGGTAGGCCGGCAGCGCGACCGCGAACAGGAAGTACACCTGCGCGAGGCCGAAGCCGAATGCGCCGATCGTCGCCACCTGGTTGAAGTCCGTGAACTGCGCCGGGTAGTCCGCGTAGCGACGCGGCATGCCTGCGAGACCGACGAAGTGCATCGGGAAGAACGTCAGGTTGAAGAAGATCATCGACGCCCAGAAGTGGATCTTGCCGCGCGTCTCGTTGTACATCCAGCCCGTCCACTTCGGCGCCCAGTAGTACCAGCCCGAGAACAGCGCGAACAATGAGCCGGCCACCAGCACGTAGTGGAAGTGCGCCACCACGAAGTAGGTCCCGTGATACTGGATGTCGAGCGGCGCCATCGCGAGCATCAGGCCCGTGAGGCCGCCGAACGTGAACACGAACAGGAAGCCGATCGCGAACAGCATCGGGGTTTCGAACGTCATCGAGCCGCGCCACATCGTCGCGAGCCAGTTGAACACCTTCACGCCCGTCGGCACCGCGATCAGCATCGTCGCGTACATGAAGAACAGCTGGCCGGTCACCGGCATGCCCGTGGCGAACATGTGGTGCGCCCAGACCATGAACGACAGGATCGCGATCGAAGCCGTCGCGTACACCATCGAGCTATAGCCGAACAGCGTCTTGCGTGCGAACGCCGGGATCACCTGCGACACGATCCCGAACGCCGGCAGAATCATGATGTACACCTCGGGGTGGCCGAAGAACCAGAAGATGTGCTGGTACATCACCGGGTCGCCGCCGCCTGCCGCGTTGAAGAACGACGTGCCGAAGTGGCGGTCGAACAGCACCATCGTGATCGCGCCTGCCAGAACCGGCATCACGGCGATCAGCAGGTAAGCCGTGATCAGCCACGTCCACGCGAACATCGGCATCTTCATCAGCGTCATGCCCGGTGCGCGCATGTTCAGGATCGTCACGACGATGTTGATCCCGCCCATGATCGACGATGCGCCCATGATGTGAACCGCGAAGATCGCGAAGTCCATGCCCGGGCCCATCTGCGTCGACAGCGGCGCGTACAGCGTCCAGCCGGCGGCCGTCGCGCCGCCCGGCGCGAAGAACGAACCGACCAGCAGCACGGCCGCGACCGGCAGCAGCCAGAAGCTGAAGTTGTTCATCCGCGCGAACGCCATGTCGGACGCGCCGATCTGCAGCGGAATCATCCAGTTCGCGAAGCCGACGAACGCCGGCATGATCGCGCCGAACACCATGATCAGGCCGTGCATCGTCGTGAGTTCGTTGAAGAACTCCGGACGCATGATCTGCAGGCCCGGTTCGAACAGCTCGGCCCGGATGGCGAGCGCCATCACGCCGCCCGACAGGAACATGATGAACGAGAACAACAGGTACAGCGTACCGATGTCCTTGTGGTTGGTGGCGAACAGCCAGCGACGCCAGCCGTGCGGCATTTCGTGCGCGTGGTCGTCGTGCGCGTGGTCCGCGGCTACGTCGTGCCCGATGCTAGACATGAGAATCTCCTAATGCGAATACGTCGACTAACTCAGCGACACGTCAAGCCGCCGGGCCGATCTCGACACGCCGGGCTTCCTTCGCGTCAGCCCCGCCCGTGATCGTTTCCGGCTTTTTGAGAATAATGTGGTCTTCCGCCACGCCTGCTGCCTTCAGCGCGTCGCGCACGGCTTGTGCGCGATGCTTCGCCAGTTCGGCGTTCGCGTCGGCCGAGCCCGTCTTGTCGGTAAAGCCCGACAGCGCGAGCTTCGCGTCCGGATGTGCCTTCGCATAGTCGGCCGCAGCGGCGATCGCCGCCTTCGCGTCGGCCGGCAGCACGCTCTTGCCCGTCTCGAAGTAGATCGTCGACAGCGCGGCCGAGGCCGCTGCCGCCGGCTGCTCCGCGCCCGACGCAGCCTGCGCCGGTGCCGAAGCGGCTTCCGCCGGTGCCGCTGCCGCTGCGCCCGCCGCGTCTTCCGGCAGCTTGCCGTTACGCGCGTCGGCCACTTGCTTCGGCTGCAGCAGGTCGTTCTTGTGGTTGCCCCACGAATTGCGTTCGTACGTGACGACCGAGGCGATGTCGAGATCCGACAGCGACGCCCACGACGGCATCGCGCCCTTGCCGTGCAGCACGCGCTCGACGTGGGCGGCGATCGGGCCGTTCACGATCGGGCTGCCGTCCATGGCCGGGAACGCGCCGAGGCCCTTGCCGTTCACCTGGTGGCAGGCCGCGCAGTTCGCCTTGTAGACTTCCTCGCCGTGCGCGACGAGTTCAGCCATCGTGTAGACCTTGTTCGGATCGACTGCGGCGCTGGCCAGCTTGGCCTTCTGCGCGGTGACCCACTTCGCGTAGTCGTCATCCGACAGGACTTCGACCACGACCGGCATGTACGCGTGTTCCTTGCCGCACAGCTCGGTACAGAAACCGCGGAACGTACCGACCTTGTCGGCCTTGAACCACGTGTCGCGCACGAAGCCGGGGATCGCATCCTGCTTCACGCCGAACGCGGGCACGTACCACGAGTGGACGACGTCGTTCGCGGTCGTGATGATGCGGATCTTCTTGTTGACCGGCACGACGAGCGGGTTGTCGACTTCCTGCAGATAGGTGTCGGTGATCGGCTTCTTGCCCATCACTTCGTCACGCGGGGTGCTGAGCGTCGACAGGAAGCCGATGCCCTCGCCCGGGCCCTTCACGTAGTCGTAGCCCCACTTCCACTGGTAGCCGGTGACCTTGATCGTGAGATCGGCGTTGGTCGTGTCCTTCATCGCGACGACGGCCTTCGTCGCCGGCAGCGCCATCAGCACGACGATGACGAACGGCACGATCGTCCAGATGATCTCGACGGTCGTGCTTTCATGGAAATTGGCGGCCTTGTGGCCCTTGGATTTGCGGTGCGCGAAGATCGAATAGAACATCACGCCGAACACGCCGACGAAGATCACCGTACACAGGATGAGCATCATCGTGTGGAGATCGTAGAGCTCCTCGGCGATCTTCGTGACAGGCGGCTGAAAGTTGATCTCGTTGACACGGGGACCGCCCGGGCTATCACCGACCGCCAGGGCGGCACCGGCAAAGAGCAATCCGCTGCATGCCAGCACGCCCGCGAGGGCTCGCTTGATTGTTTTCATAGCATCCTTACCCAAAATTTCCATTCAAACCCTCCCCCGTCGCAAGCGACCGGCCCTATCCGCCGGTGCCCGCGCCTCGTCAGCCGCAGCGCCTGAGCGATACGCGCAGTTCGTCGGCGAACTGCGCCCGCTTGTACTGCGCGAGATGCTGACCGATTACGACGGTCTGCCCGCGCGATACCAGCCGAATCGGATCGCGTGGCGTCGCACCCGGCTCGACCCGCACCCAGCGCGGGTTGAATTCGATCTGCGTGAGCCGCTCCGCATCCATTCGCTCGATCACGAGCCGGTGCGGATACAGCCTGATGCGTTCGTAATCGACCGCATGGCGAGCATAGATCGCAAATGCGACACCCACAGCCAGCAACTCGATTCCGGTGAAGGGCATGACGAGCCAAGCCCCCCGCCACATCAGCAATGTCGCGATCACCAGCGAGAAGCCCGCGAGCGACGCATAAAACAGCACGAACTGGCGCGGCGACGCCGAACAGTTGCGTTTCATCAGCCAGTCTTCCAGGACCGGCTCGCCGTTCGTCGTCTCCGCCAACACCCTCGCTGCTTCCATCGCCGCCTCACGCGAATGGCATGCGATGCATGCCTGCATCGGACTCGTCGGCCCGTATTGCGGGGACCCCGGGACGACAAGCTGACGCATTATAGGCGGGTTCAATGGCATCCACAAGCAAGCGACTATCGGCCCGCGAGCCAAGCGCGACAAGCTTTCCGGCCATTTTAGGCGCCAATTCGACCCCGCTTTGCGCCGCTAATTTCAGACATAACAAAACCCCTCTTTACCGCTTTACCGATTCTTCGGACGCCCCTTTCCGATGTCCTCGATGCGCACGATCCCGTGCCCTTCGGCGGTCGTGCGCGGCACGGCCTTCCACGCGTGGCCGTAGATCACTTCGAACGTCAGCGGAATCGTGCCGTCCTCGCGCCGGCGGGCCTCCAGCGCGTCGCCGAGCGCCGCGCGAAAGCGCCGCGTCGCGCGCTGCGGCGCCTCGCGGTCGAACGGATAGGCGCCCCAGCGGCGCACGTCGGCCAGCAGCGAGTCGGGGGATTTGTAGGTGACGGTCAGCACTTCCTGATCCATCACGGGAATCTCGAAGCCGCTCTCGACGAGCATGTCGCCGAGATCGTGCATGTCGACGAAATCGATCACGCGCGCGGCGGGCGGCGCCATGCCCAGCGCCGCTTCGGCGTCCGCGCAGGCCGCGCGCAGTTCGCGCAGCGTATCGGGGCCGAGCGTGCTGAACATCAGCAGCCCGTTCACGCGCAGCACGCGCTGCCATTCGGGCAGCACCGCGTCCGGGCGCGAATGCCAGTGGAGGGCGAGATTCGACCAGATCAGGTCGAACGCGCCGCCGGGGAACGGCAGCGCGGCGAAATCGGCCTGCGCGACGCGCGGGCCGCGCGGGCCCAGTGCGCGGCCGAGCGAGGCCGGCAGCCAGCGGCGCCAGCTCGTCTGCTCGACCTCGCGCTGCCCTGCTCGCGCGAGCATCGCGCCGGACAGGTCGACGCCGAACACGGGCGCCTCGGGAAAGCGCGCGCGCAGCGCCGGCAGGTCGTCGCCCGGGCCGCAGCCCGCGTCCAGCACGGCTGCGGGGCTCACCTTGATGTATTCGAGGCGCTCGTTCATGCGCTGCGCGATCTCGCGCGGCAGGAACGCGACCGCATCGAACGTGGCGGCACGGCGATCGAAGATCCGCCGCAGGCGCCTTGCGTCATTGGCCGGACGGCCGGTTGAAGTCGAAGCTGGGGACATGTCGGGCACACTGGCGAAGAGCCCGAAGTATACTCGCTCGCCTCGCAGGCTTCATTGAGGCGGGGTGTCAGGAGTGTTGCAATGATCCGCCGTTCCGCCCCGCGCACGATGCGCGTCGCTTTGTCGCAGGTTCGCGCGCTGGCAGCGCGCGTCGCCTCGGTCGCGCTGCCGAATCGCTGCGCACTGTGCGGCAATTTGTCACACAGCCTGATTTGCGGTGCTTGCGACGCCGCGTACTGGAATGAAGCGCGACTGCGCTGCGACGTCTGCGCGCTGCCGCTGGGCATCGGGCCATCGCGTTCGCCCCCGCGACGCGGCGCTCGCGCCGGCCGCGTTACCGCATACCGTTGCGACGCGTGCCGCACGGCGCCGCCGCCGTTCGATGCGACGCTCGCGCTGGCGGATTACCGCGCACCGCTCGACGGGCTCGCGCGCGGCCTGAAGTTTCACCGGCAACTCGCGCTCGGCACCGAATTCGCGGCGCGGCTCGCCCGGTTGATCGACGATACACCCGGCGCCGGCGGCTTCGACCTGGTGGCGCCGGTGCCGCTGTCGCACCGGCGGCTCGTTGCGCGCGGCTACAACCAGGCGTGGGCGATCGCGCGCCCGCTCGCGCGGCGGCTCGGCGTGCGCGCGGATGCGGTGCTGCTCGCGCGCGTCGCCGACACCGCGCCGCAGTCGCGGCTCGACCGGCACGCACGACGCGACAACGTGATGGCGGCATTCGCGGTGGCGGGTGGCGTCGCGGGCCGCCACGTCGCGCTCGTCGACGACGTGATGACGTCCGGCGCGACGCTCGCGGCCGCCGCGCATGCACTGAAGGCCGCGGGCGCCGCGCACGTGACGAATCTGGTTGCGCTGCGCACCGCCAGGGATTAATTAGATAGAGAGGCCAGCCGCCCGAGCACGGCGGCGGCCGCCACGAACCGGCCGGCCGGGAACGCGCACATGGCGCCGCCCCGGCCGGCCCAGCCAGACCGAAACATGTTCAACGTCGTCCTCGTCGCCCCCGAAATTCCGCCGAACACCGGCAACGTGATCCGCCTGTGCGCCAACACGGGCGCGCGTCTGCACCTGATCGAGCCGCTCGGCTTCCCGCTCGACGACGCGCGGATGCGCCGCGCGGGCCTCGACTATCACGAGTATGCGCAGATGCGCGTGCACCGCGACTGGGATGCGTTCATCGCGGCGGAAACGCCCGACCCCGCACGGATGTTCGCGTTCACGACGCGCGGCTCGGGCCGCTTCCACGATCACGCGTTCCTGCCCGGCGACTGGTTCGTGTTCGGCTCGGAAACGCGCGGCCTGCCCGCCGAGCTGCTCGAGCGCTTTCCGAACGAACAGCGCGTGCGCCTGCCGATGCGGCCGGACAACCGCAGCCTGAACCTGTCGAACACGGTCGCAGTGGTCGTGTTCGAGGCGTGGCGCCAGGCCGGCTTCGAAGGCGGCGCCTGACGCCTGCACGGCGCAGCGCGCCACGCGGGACGCGTCACGTCCGTGCGAGCCGCGCGCGATACAGGTCGTAGATGTCGGGAGAAAAGCACGCGAACACCACGCGTGCGAGGTTCGGCGCCTGCGGCAGCATTTCGGCGACGGTGCCCACCGCGATCTCGACGGCTTCCTCGGCCGGATAGCGATAGATGCCGCAACTGATCGCCGGGAACGCGATCGACGTCGCCGCGACCTCCTCGGCCAGCTCGATCGCGCGCCGGTAGCACGACGCGAGCAGGTCGGCCTCGCCGCGCCCGCCGCCGTGCCACACGGGCCCGACCGCATGGATCACGTAGCGCGCCGGCAGCCCGTGGCCGCGCGTGAGCTTGGCGTCGCCCGTCTCGCAGCCGCCGAGCGTGCGGCATTCGGCCAGCAGGCCGGGGCCGGCCGCGCGATGGATCGCGCCGTCGACGCCGCCCCCGCCGAGCAGCGAGCCGTTCGCGGCGTTGACGATCGCGTCGACATCGAGCGTCGTGATGTCGACGACCTGCGCATCGAGCGTGGTGGAATGGATCTGCAGCATGACAACCTCCCGGAACGCCGGAGACTGTTCAAGCGTAGCGCGCTTTGACGCCGCGCGCCCGCAGCGAACACGGCACCCAAAGGCGCCGGGTCGTATTACTCGGCGCGCGCGTCGCGCCGCAGCAGGCCGCTGACGGCGTCGCGCGGCGCGATGCCGTCGAACAGCACGCCGCACACGGCTTCGGTGATCGGCATTTCGATCGACTGCGCGCGTGCGATGGCCAGCACGGCCTGCGCGCAGCGCACGCCTTCGGCCACGTGGCCGAGCGCGCCGAGGATGTCGTTCAGCGTGCGGCCGGCCGCCAGTTGCAGGCCGACCGTGCGGTTGCGCGACAGGTCGCCCGTGGCGGTGAGGATCAGGTCGCCGAGGCCCGTGAGGCCCGTGAAGGTTTCCGCCCGGCCGCCGAGCGCGACACCGAGGCGCGACATTTCGGCGAGGCCGCGCGTAATCAGCGCGGCGCGCGCGTTCAGCCCGAGGCCGAGACCGTCGGCGATGCCGGTCGCGATCGCGAGCACGTTCTTCACCGCGCCGCCAACCTCGACGCCGACCACGTCGTCGCCTGTATAGATCCGCATCGCGCCGTGATGGAACGCGGCGAGCGTGCGCTCGCGGCATTCGGCGGACGTGCTCGCCACCGTCAGCGCGACGGGCAGCGACTGCCCGACTTCGCGCGCGAAGCTCGGCCCCGACAGCACGCCGTTGCTGAGCTGCCCGGGCAGCTCGGCCGCGATCACCTGATGCGGCAGCAGATGCGTGTCGGCCTCGAAGCCCTTGCAGACCCAGACGACATGCGCGGGCACGCAGCCTGCGTCGCGCATCGCGTGACACAGCGTGCGCAACCCGGCCACCGGCGCGGCGATCACGCACAGTGCGTCGTCCGCGGCGCCATGCGCGAGCGCGGCGCCGAGATCGGCGTCGTAGCGCAACGCGTCAGGCAGCGCGATGCCGTCCAGATAGCGGGAATTTTCGTGCCGGGCCTGCAGCCCGGCGATGAGCGCGGCGTCGCGCGCCCACAAAAGCGTATCGTGCCGCGCGGCCAGATGGCCCGCGAGCGCGGTGCCCCAGGCACCGGCGCCGAGAACGGCTACTTTCATACCCAGCACCGGTCCGAGTGAAACGTCAGTTCAGCGTCGTGCCGTTCGGTGCGCCTGCTGCGGCACCGGCCTGCTGCTGAAGCTGCGCGAGGCGTTGTTCGTACAGCGCCTGGAAGTTGATTTCCGCCAGGTGGATCGGCGGGAAGCCCGCACGCGTGATCGCGTCGGCGATGTTCGAACGCAGGTACGGGAACAGGATCGTCGGGCAGGCGATGCCGACGAGCGGGTCGAGCTGTTCATCCGGAATGTTGCGGATGTCGAAAATGCCGGCCTGCTTCGCTTCGATCAGGAACGCGATCTTGTCCTTCACCTTCGCGGTGACGGTGCCCGACACGACGACTTCGAACACGCTTTCCGCGAGGCGGTCGGCCTTGACGTCGACTTCGACTTCAACCGACGGCATGTCCTGCTCGAGGAAGATCGCCGGCGAATTCGGCTGCTCGAGCGACATATCCTTCAGGTAGACGCGCTGGATGTTGAAGAACGGTTGGTTTTCGACGTCGGACATGGTGTTTCCCTAAAAGTGGTGACGGGGCGGCCCGGCTTCACGCCTGCCGCCACGGATGAATCCTGCGCGCCCAAGCCGCGGCGCGGCCGGCGGCCATTCTGCCCTAATCAGGCCGCTTGCAGAAGCGGGACGAGCCCACCTTCGCGGTCGAGCTTCGACAGATCGTCGTAACCGCCGACGTGCGTGTCGCCGATATAGATCTGCGGCACCGTGCGGCGCCCCGTGCGCGTCATCATTTCGTCGCGGCGGGCCGGATCGCGGTCGATCAGTACCTTCTCGATCTGCTCGACACCGCGCAGCTTCAGCAGGCGCTCGGCCTGGATGCAATACGGACACACCTGCGTGCTGTACATCAAAACCTTGTTCACTTCGCCACTCCTTGTTTGACGACCGGCATCCCGGCCTGCTGCCAGGCGGCCACGCCGCCCTCGAGCACGTGCACCTCGGCGTAACCCGCCGCCTCGACCTCGCGCGCCGCCTTCTGCGACTGCTGGCCGTTCTGGCAGACGAGCAGCACCGGCGTGCTCTTGTTCTTCGCGACCTGCGCGATTTTCGTGCCGATCTCGCCTGCCGCGACCTGGCGCGCCGACGGCAGGTGGCCGGCAGCGAAATCGGACGCGGCGCGCACGTCGATCACGACCGCGTTGCGACGGTTGATGAGTTGCGTCGCCTCCGCGGCGGACAGGCCGCCGCGGCCGCGGCGCAGCGCGGGCCAGGCCAGCAGGCCGCCGGATACCACCAGGATCGCGATAAGGGCCAGGTTGGTGTAATTGGTAAAGAACGTCACGGAATTCCGCCGGAAAAAGAGAAATCGGATGAGGACAATCCCGCCATTATAAAATAACCGTCTTGCGCGATGGCGGGCCCGGGTCGGGTCCTGCGCGACGCGCCACAGCTTCCTTCACTACCGACCGCAAGATCCATGTACAAACTCGTTCTCATCCGCCACGGCGAATCGACGTGGAACAAGGAAAACCGCTTCACCGGCTGGGTCGACGTCGACCTGACCGAACAGGGTCGCAACGAGGCCTACCAGGCCGGCGAATTGCTCAAGGAGGCCGGCTACACGTTCGACATCGCGTATACGTCGGTGCTCAAGCGCGCGATCCGCACGCTGTGGCACGTGCAGGACAAGATGGACCTCATGTACCTGCCGGTCGTCCACTCGTGGCGCCTGAACGAGCGCCACTACGGCGCGCTGTCGGGCCTGAACAAGGCGGAAACGGCCGCGAAGTTCGGCGACGACCAGGTGCTCGTGTGGCGCCGCAGCTACGACACGCCGCCGCCCGCGCTCGAGCCGACCGACGAGCGCGCGCCGTTCAACGACCCGCGCTACGCGAAGGTGCCGCGCGAGCAGCTGCCGCTCACCGAGTGCCTGAAGGACACGGTCGCGCGCGTGCTGCCGCTGTGGAACGAGTCGATCGCCCCGGCGGTGCGCGCCGGCAAGCAGGTGCTGATCGCCGCGCACGGCAACTCGCTGCGCGCGCTGATCAAGTACCTCGACGGCATCTCGGACAGCGACATCGTCGGCCTGAACATCCCGAACGGCGTGCCGCTCGTGTATGAACTCGACGAGAACCTGAAGCCGATCAAGCACTATTACCTCGGCGACCAGGACGCGATCGCGCAGGCGCAGGCCGCCGTCGCGAAGCAGGGCAAGGCGGGCTGACGCCCGTCTGCCGGGTGAGCCGGGCGGGCCGCGTCCGGTGCGGCCCGCCCGGCCCCGGCCCAGCCCCTTGCCCTGCGCCCCGCGCGAACCTTCGCGGCGCCGACGCTGTCGAATCCGCTTTCGAACCCGCGGCGCGCGCGGCGATGCCCGCCGGACCGGCTCCGGGCCCTTTTCGACGCTTTTCGCGCCGTTCCACTGAGTTATCGGACGAACAGTTATACTTGTCCGCTACATCATCCCCGCTACCGCCACGCGCTTCCCGACCGCACCAGATCTCTATGCGAATGAAATTGAAGAACATCGGCCTGATTGCCGCGGGCCTCGCCACGGGCGTGTTCGCCACGCTGCAGGTTTCCGCATCGGCCGAGCAGACCGCCACGGCGCCGCTTCCCCTCGACCAGCTCCGCCTGTTCGCGGAAGTCTTCGGACAGATCAAGCGCGAGTACGTCGAACCGGTCGACGACAAGAAGCTGCTGACGGCCGCGATCAAGGGCATGGTGTCGAGCCTCGACCCGCACTCGTCGTTCCTCGACAAGACCGACTATGACGAGCTGCAGGAGCAGACGAAGGGCCGCTTCGCGGGTCTCGGCATCGAGATCTCGCAGGAAGACGGCCTCGTCAAGGTGATCTCGCCGATCGAGGATACCCCCGCGTTCCGCGCCGGCATCCGTCCGGGCGACCTGATCACCCGCATCAACGACAAGCCGGTGCGCGGCATGACGCTCGACAAGGCCGTGAAGCAGATGCGCGGCGAGCCGGGCACCAAGGTCACGCTGACGATCTTCCGCAAGAGCGACGACCGCACGTTCCCGGTCACGGTCACGCGCGCGATCATCAAGGTCCAGAGCGTGAAGATGAAGATCCTCGATCCGGGCTATGCGTATGTCCGCATCACGAGCTTCCAGGAGCGCACGACGCCCGATCTCGCGCAGAAGCTGCAAGATATCGCACGCCAGCAGCCGAACCTGAAGGGCCTCGTCCTCGACCTGCGCAACAACGGCGGCGGCCTGCTGCAGAGCGCGGTCGGCGTGGCCGGCGCGTTCCTGCCGCCCGACTCCGTCGTCGTGTCGACCAACGGCCAGATCGCCGATTCGAAGCAGGTCTACCGCGATACGTATGACAACTACCGCCTGCCGTCCTTCGACGGCGATCCGCTGAAGAACCTGCCGCCGGTCTTCAAGACCGTGCCGATGATCGTGCTGACGAACGCCTATTCGGCGTCCGCGTCGGAAATCGTCGCCGGTGCGCTGCAGGATTCGAAGCGCGCGCAGATCATGGGCAAGACGACGTTCGGCAAGGGTTCGGTGCAGACGGTCCGCCCGATGACGGCCGACACCGCGCTGCGCCTGACCACCGCGTACTACTACACGCCGAGCGGCCGTTCGATCCAGAACAAGGGCATCACGCCGGACGTGCCGGTCGATCAGTACGCGGACGGCGATCCGGACGACGTGCTCGTGACGCGCGAGGTCGACTACACGAACCACCTCGCGAACACGCAGGATCCGAACGAGAAGAAGGAACAGGAAGACCGCGAGCAGCGCCGGATGGATCAGCTGCGCGTGCTTGAAGAGCAGAACGACAAGAAGACGCCGGAGCAGCGCCAGAAGGATCGCGATCGCAAGCCGATCGAGTTCGGCAGCGCCGACGACTTCATGATGCAGCAGGCGCTCAACAAGCTCGAAGGCAAGCCGGTCCAGGAATCGAAGTCGCTGCTCGCCGAAAGCACGAAGGGCCCGGCCGGCAAGGCCGCCACGGCCTCGAAGGCATCGGGCGCCAGCGCGAAGCCGGCTTCCGCACCGAAGCCCGCGTCGGCGCCGAAGTAAGCGCCGGCCGGCATCCGACGGGCCATCGCGGGAAGACCGCGATGGCCCGTTTTTCATGCGCGCCTAAAATAACGACACCTGTGCCGCCTCGCCACGACTCCCCATGAACGACGATCAACTCCTTCGCTACTCCCGTCACATCCTCGTCGACGAAATCGGCATCGAGGCGCAGCAGCGCTTTCTCGATGCGCATGCGATCGTCGTCGGCGCGGGGGGGCTCGGCTCGCCCGCCGCGATGTACCTCGCGGCATCGGGCGTCGGCACGATCACGCTCGTCGACGCCGATACGGTCGACCTCACGAACCTGCAGCGGCAGATCCTGCACGTGACGGCATCGGTCGGTCGCCACAAGGTCGAATCGGGGCGCGACGCGCTCGCGCAGCTGAACCCCGAGGTGACCGTGCACGCGGTCGCGGAGCGTGTCGACGATGCGTGGCTCGATGCGCACGTGCCGCGCGCGAGCGTCGTGCTCGACTGCACCGACAACTTCGCGACGCGGCATGCGATCAACCGCGCGTGCGTCGCGCATGGCGTGCCGCTCGTATCGGGCGCCGCACTGCGCTTCGACGGGCAGATCAGCACGTTCGACTTCCGCGACCCGGCCGCGCCCTGCTATGCGTGCGTGTTTCCGGAAGACCAGCCATTCGAGGAAGTCGCGTGCGCGACGATGGGCGTGTTCGCGCCGACGGTCGGGATCATCGGCGCGATGCAGGCCGCCGAGGCGCTGCGCGTGATCGGCGACATCGGCAAGACGCTCAACGGGCGGCTGATGATGCTCGATTCGCTGCGGATGGAATGGACGACGATGAAAATCGCGCGCCAGGCCGACTGCCCCGTGTGCGGGAGCCGGCACTGACGCGCGACGGGCATGCGCCGGGCGGCGCATGCGTGGTGACACTTCGCTACGATTAGCGGCGACGCGGACGCCGACTACGCAGCCGCATCCGCGCGCGGCTCCGCAACCGACAGGCGCTGCAACGCGGCCTGCACTTCCTCCGGCTCGAACGCGGCGAGCACGTCGGCCGTCGGCTTTTCGAGCGCCTTCAGGTGCGCCCGCAGGATCTCCTGCTTCACGACCAGCAACTGGCTCGGGTGCATCGAGAACTCGGTGAGCCCCATCCCGAGCAACAGGCGCGTGAGCGCCGGGTCCCCCGCCATTTCCCCGCACACCGACACGGACACGCCCGCGCGCTTCGCTTCGCGCAACGTATAGGCAATCAGGTGCAGCACCGCCGGATGCAGCGGGTCGTACAGGTGCGCGACCGCATTGTCCGCACGGTCGATCGCGAGCGTGTACTGAATCAGGTCGTTCGTGCCGATCGACAGGAAATCGAACCGCTTCAGGAACAGCGGCAGCGCGATCGCCGCGGCCGGAATCTCGATCATCGCGCCGATGCGCACGTTCGGGTCGTACGCGAGCCCCGCGTCGTCGAGCTGGCGCTTCGCCTCGCGGATCAGGTCGAGCGTCTGGTCGATCTCCTGCGCGTGCGCGAGCATCGGGATCAGGATCTTCACCTGGCCGAACGCGGACGCGCGCAGGATCGCGCGCAGCTGCGTGAGGAACATCTGCGGCTCGGACAGGCTCCAGCGGATCGCGCGCAGGCCGAGCGCGGGGTTCGGCGCCGTCTCGTAGCCTTCGTCGAGCGCCTCGAGCGGCTTGTCCGCGCCGACGTCGATCGTGCGGATCGTCACCGGCATGCCCTTCATCCACTCGACGGCCCGCTTGTACGCGGCGAACTGCTCCTCCTCTTCCGGCATCTCCTTCTGATGCATGAACAGGAACTCGGAACGGAACAGCCCGACGCCGACCGCGCCGGCCTCGACGGCCGCCTTCGCGTCGTCGGGCAGCTCGATGTTCGCGTACAGATCGATCTTGGTGCCGCACAACGTTTGCGTCGGCGAGAACTTCAGACGCTGCAGCTTGCGTTGCTCCAGCAGCTTCTCGGACTGCCGGTACGAATACTCCTCGAGGACGATCGGCGCCGGATCGACGATCACGATGCCCTGGTCGCCGTCGACGATGATCAGGTCGTCCTGGCGGATCAGCGCGCTCGCATGCTGCACGCCGACCGCGGCCGGAATGCCGAGGCTGCGCGCGACGATCGCCGTGTGCGACGTGCGCCCGCCGAGATCGGTGACGAATGCCTGGAACGACTGCGACTTGAACTGCATCATGTCGGCCGGCGCGATGTCGTGCGCGACGACGATCATCTCGTTCGTGCCGTTCTTGGCCGCGCGGTCGAGCGCCTGCGACGCGGACGGCGCGCCGGCGAGCGCCTTCAGCACACGCTCGACCACCTGCTCGATGTCGGCCTTGCGCTCGCGCAGGTATTCGTCCTCGATGTCGTCGAAGTGGCGCGTGAGCAGCTCGAGCTGCTCGGTCAGCGCCCACTCGACGTTGTAGCGGCGCGTGCGGATCAGGTCGATGGTTTCCTGAACGAGCATCTCGTCGCTCAGGATCATCGCGTGGACGTCGATGAATGCGCCGACTTCGCTCGGCGTGTCGTCGGTCAGGTCGGCGCGCAGCGCCTCGAGTTCGTAATGCACGACCTCGAGCGCGGTGCGGAAGCGCTCGACCTCCGCATCGATCTGGTTTGCCTCGACCAGGTAATGGGCGACGTCGAGCGCCGCCGGCGCGATCAGATACGCTCGCCCGATCGCGATACCACGTGAGACGGGAATGCCATGCAGCGTGAAGGACACGCGCACCTCCTCTGTACAAGTAAAGCCGCGGCACACTGCTGCGATGCGCTTATGACCCCGGTTAGCGATTATAAATTCCGCGACTCCCCGCTGACTGCATGCACCGCAGCATTGCGCATTCCGCATCAATGCTTGCGACGAAAAAAATGCCGCGAAATCCGCGGCATTCTGGCTGGAAACGGCAACGATCCCGCGTGAGGATCACTGGCCTTCGCCGAACTTGTCGGCGATCAGCTTCAGCAGCGCGTCCATCGCTTCCCGCTCGTCGGACCCATCGGTCTCGATCGTCACGGTGCTGCCGATGCCGGCCGCCAGCATCATCACGCCCATGATGCTCTTCGCATTGATCTTGCGCCCGTTGCGCGTCATCCAGACTTCCGACTGGAAGTTGCCGGCCAGTTGCGTAAGCTTGGCCGATGCGCGCGCATGGAGCCCCAATTTGTTGACGATGGTGGTTTCTTGTTGAAGCATGATTCTCGGTCGGGTCGGTCGGGGCCGCCGGCGGCGCGCGCCGGCGGTGCGGTCTAAAACGGAAAACGGGAACTCAGTGCGACTCGGTGCGCGGCTGCGGCTCGGGCGGAATCGGCGCGCACTGGCCGCAGCCGGTTTCCGTCGGCGGCGGCGGCGTACCGGAGGACACCTCGTGGACGCCCTTCGCGCCGCCGGACAGCGCCTTGTCGACCAGCTTGTCGAGCGGCACGGTGCGGTAGCAGACGGCCCGCACGAGCATCGGCAGGTTCACGCCCGCGAGCACCCGCACGTTGTCGATCTTGGCCAGCTGGCCGGCGATGTTCGCGGGCGTCGCGCCGTACATGTCGGTCAGCACGACCACGCCGTTCTCTTCCTTGAGCCGTGCGAGCTCCGCGTGCGCGAACGCCATCACCTGGGTCGGATCGCTGTCCGCCATCACGTCGATACAGCCGATGCGGGCGGGCACGCCGCCATAGATGTGCGCGATGCAGTCCCGCAGCGCGGTGGCGAGCGGGGCGTGCGCGATGATCAGGATCCCGGCCATGTCAGATCGCTCCCGGCCGCCCCTGGCGGGCCGACACCCCGCGGCGGGGCAATGAGCGTAGCGAGTGAGGGAAACGTTCCATGTTCAGCCTTGCAACAGTTTCGGCCCGACCGCCGGGCCTATGGTGCGCGAGCGCGGCACCGGGCAAGCGGGCATTGTAGCAGGCCGGTCGAACTGCTCCGGCGACGGGGGACCTGCGCGGCCGCCGCCGGGGTTGCGCGGGAAAGCGGCCTACACGGCCGCACGCTCCAGCGCGTCGATGAACATCGCGGCGACGTCGAAGCCCGTCTGCTCCATGATCTCGCGAAAGCACGTCGGACTCGTGACGTTCACCTCGGTCAGCCAGTCGCCGATCGCATCGAGGCCGACCAGCAGCAACCCGCGTGCCGCGAGCACCGGCCCGAGCGTGTCGGCGATCTCGCGATCGCGCGCGGTCAGCGGCTGCGCAACGCCGAGGCCGCCCGCCGCGAGATTGCCGCGCACCTCGCTGCCCTGCGGAATCCGGGCGAGCGAAAACGGCACCGGCTCGCCGCCGATCAGCAGGATGCGCTTGTCGCCGGCCTTGATCTCGGGGATGAATTTCTGCGCCATCACCGAACGCGTGCCGTCGTGGCTCAGCATCTCGATGATCGAACCGAGGTTCATGCCGTCCGGCTTCACGCGGAACACGCCCATCCCGCCCATCCCGTCGAGCGGCTTCAGGATCACGTCGCCGTGCTCGGCGTGGAATGCGCGCAGCCGTTTCGCGTCGCGTGTGACGAGCGTCGGCGCGACGAACTGCGGAAACTCGCCGATCGCGAGCTTCTCCGAATGGTCGCGGATCGACTGCGCCTTGTTGAACACGCGTGCGCCGGCGCGCTCGGCCAGCTCCAGCAGCCAGGTCGACGTCACGTATTCCATGTCGAACGGCGGATCCTTGCGCATCAGCACCGCGCCGAACGATTCGAGGCGGCGCGCGTCGACCGGCCCGGCCTCGTACCACGTCTCGCGATGCAGGTCGTCCGGGTCGCCGACGAACGTGATGCGACGCACGTCGGCCTCGACGGCCGAGCCCGTCCATGCGAGATGGTTCGGCTCGCACGCGTACACCGCATGCCCGCGCCGCGCCGCCTCGGCCATCATCGCGTAGGTCGAATCCTTGTAGATCTTGAAGCGCTCGAGCGGGTCGGCGATAAAGAGAATGTCCATGAGGTCCTGTACGTGGCGAAGGTCCGTTACACCTGGATGGCTTCGGGATCGGTCTTTTCCAGTTCGATCGACGACGCGATCAGCGACAGCCGCGCGACGACGCCGTACATGTAGAAACGGTTCGGCGGCGCGGCACCCGGCTTCGCGCCCGCATCCGGCAGCGCGGTGTGCTCGAAGCCGAGCGGCACGTAGTGCATGCCGGGCGCGTTCAGGTTCTGGTCGCGCTCGCGGCCGGCGTGCGTGCGGTAGAAGCCGCCGACCACGTAGCGGTCGATCATGTACACGACGGGCTCCGCGACTTCGTCGCCGACGCGCTCGAACGTATAGACGCCTTCCTGCACGATCACGTCGCGCACCGCGAGGCCGGCCTTCGACTCGGCCATCTGCGCGCGCTCGGCCTTCGACATCCGGCCGATCTCGGCCGCGTCGTGCACGGTCATCACGCCGCGCCCCGCCGTGCCGGCGTCGGCCTTCACGACGACGTACGGCTTCTCGCTGATCCCGTATTCGCGGTACTTGCGCGCGATCTTCTTCAGCACGCCGTCGATCGCGTCGGCGAGCGCCTGCTCGCCTTCATGCGCCTGCCAGTCGACGCCTTCCACGTGTGCGAAATACGGATTCACCATCCACGGATCGACGCCGACCATCTTCGCGAACTTCTTCGCGACGTCGTCGTAGCACGAGAAGTGCGTCGACTTGCGGCGCACGGCCCAGCCCGCGTGCAGCGGCGGCAGCAGGTACTGCTCGTGCAGGTTTTCCAGCACGGCCGGGATGCCGGCCGACAGGTCGTTGTTCAGCAGGATCGAGCACGGATCGAAATTCTTCAGGCCGAGGCGGCGCTGCGAACGCTCGAGCGGTTCGAGCACGATCTTCTGGCCGTCGGCCAGCGTGATCGGCGTCATGTCGGTGATGCTCGGGTCGAGCGAACCGAAGCGCACGTTCAGGCCGGCCTGGCGCATGATCGTCGCGAGCCGTGCGACGTTTTCGAGGTAGAACGCGTTGCGGGTCGGCAGCTCGGGAATCACGAGCAGGTTCTTCGCGTCCGGGCAGATCTTCTCGATCGCGGCCATCGCCGCCTGCACGGCGAGCGGCAGCACTTCGGACGGCAGATTGTTGAATGCGCCGGGAAACAGGTTCGCGTCGACGGGCGCCAGCTTGAAGCCGGCATTGCGCAGGTCCACCGAACAATAGAACGGCGGGGTGTGTTCCTGCCATTCGAGCCTGAACCAGCGTTCGATCGCAGGCGTCGCGTCGAGGATCTTCTGCTCGAGTTCGAGCAGCGGACCGTTCAACGCCGTAACGAGGTGGGGAACCATGAATCACTCGCGAGCGGGAGAATGAAGATTGTAGAGCAATTGCCCTGCCCATTTGGGGATTGTTCCCGGCTTCGCAAGGGTTTGGAGGAAGTTTTCGGCTATTGACCCGATAGAGTGAATGGTTATCCGCTACGGCAGTGGATGGCAGGAGAAAAAAAGCCCGCCGGGTGGGCGGGCCGAAGTCGCTGCGCTCATTCGGAGCGGGCGCCGTCGTCGCGGCGGCCCGCCGTTGATTCGTGAGACTTATTCCACGTGCTCGCCATGCAGGATCACGTCGAGACCTTCGCGCTCTTCCTCTTCGGTCACGCGCAGGCCGATCGTCAGGTCGATCAGCTTCAGCAGCACGAAGCTCAGCACGCCGCTGTAGACCAGCGTGATCAGCACGCCCTTGGCCTGCAGCAGCAGGCTGCCGTCGGCGCCGCCGATGTCCTTGACCGCGAACACGCCGGTCAGCAATGCGCCGAGAATCCCGCCAATGCCGTGCACGCCGAACGCGTCGAGCGAATCGTCGTAGCCGAGCTTCGACTTGAGCCACGTCGCCGACCAGAAGCACACGACGCCGGCCGCGATGCCGATCACGAGCGCGCCCGTCACGCCGACGAAGCCGGCCGCCGGCGTGATCGCCACGAGACCCGCGACCGCGCCCGACACGATGCCGAGCACCGACGGCTTGCCCTTGGCGATCCACTCGGCGAACATCCAGCCGAGCGCCGCGCAGGCCGTCGCGACTTGCGTCGTCAGCATCGCGAAGCCGGCACGGCCGTCGGCCGCGACCGCCGAGCCCGCGTTGAAACCGAACCAGCCGACCCACAGCATCGAGCCGCCGATCATCGTCAGCACGAGGTTGTGCGGCGCCATCGATTCACGGCCGAAGCCGATCCGCTTGCCGAGCACCAGGCACGACACGAGGCCCGCGATACCGGCGTTGATGTGCACCACCGTGCCGCCCGCGAAGTCGAGCACGCCGTCGGCCGACAGCCAGCCGGTCGGCTCCCACACCATGTGCGCGATCGGCACATAGACGATCAGCGACCAGAGCGTCATGAACACGAGCATCGCCGAGAACTTCATCCGGTCGGCGAACGCGCCGCAGATCAGCGCCGGCGTGATGATCGCGAACGTCATCTGGTAGACGAAGTAGACCGATTCCGGAATCGTCGTCGCGAGATGGCTGACGGTCAGCGTGGTCGCCTTGTCGCCCTTGATGTAGTTCATCCCGTGCAGGAACACGCGCGACAGGCCGCCGATGAAGCCGTTGCCCGGCGTGAACGCGAGGCTGTAGCCGACCACCGTCCACAGCACCGTGATCACCGCGGTGATCGCGAAGCTCTGCATCACGGTCGCGAGCACGTTCTTCTTGCGGACCATGCCGGCGTAGAACAGCGCGAGGCCGGGGATCGTCATGAACAGCACGAGCGCGGTGGAGGTCAGCATCCACGCGGTGTCGCCCGCGCTGATCTTCGACGAATCAACCGAGAACGGCGCGGTCGGCGCGGCGGGAGCGGCCGGTGCCGAAGCGGCGGCAGCAGCCGACGCATCGGTGGCGCCCGAGGCCGGTGCGGCGGCAGCGGCCGGGGCGGATGCGTCGGTGGCAGCCGGCGCCGAAGCGGCCGGAGCGGCGGCAGCCGACGCGTCGGAAGCCGTTGCGGCGGGCGCGGACGCAGCCGCGGCGGACGCCGCGTCGTCGGCGAGCGCGGGGCCGACGCCGGCCGCGATCAGCGAGCCGGCCATCAGCAGGGACATCAGAAGTTTGCGCATCTTGGGTTTCCTCTTGTCGCTTGTCTTGTCTGTTCTGTTACAGCGCGTCAGCGCCCGTCTCCCCGGTGCGAATCCGGATCACTTGTTCGATCGACGTGACGAAGATCTTGCCGTCGCCGATCTTGCCGGTGCGCGCGGCCCGCTCGATCGCCTCGACCGCCTGGTCGACGAGATCGTCGGACACGGCTGCCTCGATCTTCATCTTCGGCAGGAAATCGACCACGTATTCGGCGCCGCGGTACAGCTCGGTGTGCCCCTTCTGCCGACCGAACCCTTTCACCTCCGTCACCGTGATGCCCGAGACGCCAAGCGCCGACAGCGCTTCGCGCGTCTCATCGAGCTTGAACGGCTTGATGATTGCGGTAATGAGTTTCATGAAGTCCTCTCGCTGGGTTGTCCCGTCGAATTGGTTGGAATGTTGTAACGGACTCTTCTCAGCAACTCGCATGCCAAGTCGGTTCGAGCACCGTTTCAAAGGGCTTCACCAAGGGGTCGCATCGCGTGATGTAAGGTGCGGAAGCCCGGCCGAATGGCCAACGTGGCCCGGTTTGCTGGCGCAGCGAAAGGATCGTTGCTAGAGTGCACGCACGTCCCGGATCGCCGGGGCATTCACCCATGCGGGCGCCATGCCCGGAATTCGCGCTCCGGGCGCACCATTTCCGGTCATGCGTGCATCATGGGCACGTACGCAACTGAAGATGCACATTTTTTGTGCAAGGAAGGGGAATCACATGAAGCAACCCAGCGACGTTTTCAACGATCTGCAGTCGCGCGTCAGCGATCTGCTGAAAAACTCGCCGGCCAAGGACGTCGAGCGCAACGTGAAGGCCATGCTGTCGCAAGGCTTCTCGAAACTCGATCTCGTCACGCGCGAGGAATTCGACACGCAGGCGCAAGTGCTCGCCCGCACCCGCGTGCGCCTCGAGGAACTCGAGAAACGCGTCGCGGAACTCGAGCAGAAGCTCGCCGCGCCGCAAGCCTGACGCCCTTCCCGGCCGCAAGGTCCGGGCGCGGGCCGCCTCGTGCGGCCCGCGCCCGCCGCCTCAAGCACTGAAGCACTGAAGCACTGAAGCACTGAAGTCACCGTACCGCTATTCGTCGTCCGTCGTTCTCCGCAGCCCCACCGCTCTTCGCTGTTCATCGCTCTTCGCAGTCCGTCGTTCCGCTGTTCCTCGTTCTTTCCCTGCGCCACGCCGGCAAGCGCGCACCGATTCCTCCGATTCCCGCGGCATGCGGCCTCGAACGGCCGTCGTCCGTCCGCCTTGTTTACAGGAGCCTCGCCATGTCGCTCGCCGTGGTGCGCAGTCGCGCGCCCGCCTCCGGCCGTGCGCCGGACGTCACCGTCGAAGTCCATCTCGCCAACGGCTTGCCGTCGTTCTCGATCGTCGGCCTGCCCGATCTCGAAGTCCGCGAAAGCCGCGAGCGGGTGCGCGCCGCGCTGCAGAACTGCGGCTTCGAATTCCCCGTGCGCCGCATCACCGTCAACCTCGCGCCGGCCGACCTGCCGAAGGAGTCGGGACGGTTCGACCTGCCGATCGCGCTCGGCATCCTCGCCGCGAACGGCCAGATCCCGGCCGACGCGCTGGCCGGCCGCGAATTCGCGGGTGAACTGTCGCTGACCGGCGCGCTGCGGCCGATGCGCGGCGCGTTCGCGATGGCGTGCGGCGTCGCGCGGGATGGGCAGTCAGCGGAAAGTGGCGCGGCTTCCGGCCTGGGTTCCGGTACGCTGTCCGGTTCAGGCAACGGTGGCCAAGGGGCCGGCCCGGCGCCGCGCTCCACCGCCGCGTCGAACACCCCCGAGCTGTACCTGCCGCTCGCCAGCGCCGCCGAGGCCGCGCTCGTGCCGGGCGTCACCGTGTTCGGCGCGCCGGACCTGCCCGCGCTGTGCGCGCACCTCACCGGCGCACCCGACGGGCGGCTCGCCCCGGTCGCGGCGCCCTGCCTCGACGGCCTGCCGACGCCGGCCGCCCCCGATCTCGCCGACGTGGTCGGCCAGCGCGGCGCCCGCCGTGCGCTGGAAGTCGCGGCCGCGGGCGGCCATCACATGCTGATGGTCGGGCCGCCGGGGGCCGGCAAGTCGATGCTGGCCGCCCGGCTGCCGGGCCTCCTGCCGCCGCTGACCGACGACGAGGCGCTGACGTCGGCAGCGCTCCTCTCCGCGAGCCGCCTCGGCTTCTCGCCCGCGCAGTGGCGCCGGCGGCCGTTCCGCGCGCCGCATCACTCGTCGAGCGCCGCCGCGCTGGTCGGCGGCCGCAACCCGCCGCAACCGGGCGAGATCACGCTCGCGCACCTCGGCGTGCTGTTCCTCGACGAACTCCCGGAATTCGACCGGCACGTGCTCGAGATGCTGCGCGAGCCGCTGGAGGCCGGCCGCATCACGATTTCACGCGCGGCCCAGCAAGCCGACTTCCCGGCCGCGTGCCAGCTGATCGCCGCGATGAATCCGTGCCCGTGCGGCTGGCACGGCGATCCGTCGGGGCGCTGCCGCTGCTCGCCGGACGTCGCCGCGCGCTACCTGCGCAAGCTGTCGGGGCCGCTCGTCGACCGCATCGACATCCAGATCGACCTGCCCGCGCTGTCGCCGGCCGAGCTGGCGATGCGGGCGTCGGCGCCCGGCGAGCCGAGTGCCGCGGTCGCCGCGCGGGTCGCGCAGGCGCGTGCGCTGCAACTCGTTCGGCAGGGCAAGACGAACCACATGCTGAGCGGCCGCGAGACCGACGACCTGTGCCGGCCGACCGACGAAGGCGAACGGCTGCTGCGCGAGGCCGGCGAGCGCTTCGGCTGGTCGGCGCGCGCGTATTTCCGCGTGCTGAAGGTCGCGCGGACGATCGCCGACCTGGCCGGCGACCCGCTGCCGACGGCCGCGCAGATCGCCGAAGCGATCCGCTACCGGCGCGCACTGACGGCGCTCTGAACGCCCTCGGAGGACAAAATCCGGCTGTCAAGACTTGACTTATGCACAATTCCACGAATCCGGCCCCGGATCAGGGCTCGGCGAGACCTTTGCGGCACGGAATCCGTATCCCATTGTTTTAATTGACTTTTATCAAAACGCGAGCGAGCGGCCAAACGGGCCGGAAGGCCGTCCCGCGCGGCTTGGCGGGAAATCCGGGCAACTTTTCAACAAAGTTATCCACATGCGCTGTGGATAGCCGAAAAAACCTCGCAAAATCCGGCGACTAGCGTCGAAAGCTGCGAATGAACTTTCAGTTGTCACAGAGTGTCTGAGCGCCCTCTCCGGCCGCCGTCAGTCGAGTTTGAACGACCCGAAAAACTGGTCGAGCTGCTCCTGCGTGAGCGGGCCGTCGGCGATCACGACGGCCTGGTACGCGTGCCGGCCGCGCGCGACGAGTCGCGCCACGATCGTCTTGTGCGCGCGATCGCCGCCGGCGGCCGCGCCCGCGACGCGCAGCTCGAGCCCGTTCACCGCGCCGCCGGCCGCGAGCGGCACGGGCACGGAAGCCGTCTGCGGCGCGCCTTCGAGGTTGCGGGACAACCCGGCACGCAGGAACTCGAGCGCCGCGCGGCGCGTGTCGTCGCGGTCGTCCGGCAGCGTCAGCGTGCCGACCGCGAACACCGCGCCGTCGACGTGCGCGGCCTGCATCCGCATCGGCATCGACGCGCCGCCGATCGCCACCGGCTGCTCCTCGACGGTCGGCTTCGCCGGCAGGTCGATCGTGTAGCCGGCGTCGTTGTGCAGCGTGCGCCAGTCGTACGACGGCGAGCACGCGGCCAGCACCGCGCTCATGCACGCAAGCGCGGCGAAGTGTCGCAGCGGACGAAAAAGGGGGTGCAACGAAACGGTGACTTCCTTCGGCATGGCGTGGATCGGGCAGGCAAAACGGGCATTATCCGCTGAACGTGACATCCGGGATGCGTGGCCGCCGTCGGTGCGCAAGCCGCATTCGCGCTAAAATGAGCGCCGAATTTCGATGTCCTTTGCATTGATCCGCGTCATCGACCGACTCCGAGAGCACCAGATGAACACCACGCCTCCCGTCCGGCGCAGCGCCGGCCCCGTCCGCTACATCGTCGCCGCCGCTGTCGTCGCGGCGATCGCCGTCGCCGGCTTCTTCGCGTTCAACGGCAAGTCCAGCGTGCCGGACGCCACGTTCACGCTGCTGTCGGGCCAGAAGGTCTCGACTGCAGGCGACCTGAAAGGCAAGGTCTATCTCGTGAACTTCTGGGCGACGAGCTGCGCAACCTGCATGCAGGAAATGCCGCAGATGGTCGATACCTACAATCGCTTCAAGGGTCAGGGTCTGGAATTCGTCGCGGTCGCGATGAACTACGATCCGCCGATGTACGTCGCGAACTACGCGCAAACGCGCCAGCTGCCGTTCAAGGTCGCGCTCGACGACGGCAGCGTCGCGAAGCAGTTCGGCAACGTGCAGCTCACGCCGACGACTTTCGTCGTCGACAAGGACGGCAAGATCCTGAAGCGCTACGTCGGCGCACCGCAGTTCGCGGAACTCGACGCGCTGCTCAAGAAGGCACTCGACGGCAACGCGGCCTGAGCGCCGCCCGATCCGGCTCGAAGGGCCGCGCACCGCGCCCTTCCCCGCACCACGGACCGCACGACCGGGCAAGCCGGTTCCGCGGTCCGTTTGCTTTTCAGCGCTCGGTTTCGCCTTTCGCCGACAGCCCGTAGCGCTTCATCTTCTCGTACAACGTCGCCTTGCCGACATGCAGCCGGTCGGCCGTCGCGGCGACCGCGCCGCCCGTCTGGTTCAGCGCCTCGGCGATCACCGCGCGCTCGAATTGCTCGATGCGCTCCTTCAGCGTCTGCTCGCTGTCGGCGTCGTCGCCGCTCGCGCCCGTCTCCTGCGGCATGTCGGCCACGCCGAGCACGAAGCGGTCGGCCGCGTTGCGCAGCTCGCGCACGTTGCCGGGCCAGTCGCGCTGCATCAGGCTCGCGCGCTGCCGGTCGGTCAGCACCGGCGCGGGCCGCGCGTAGCGCACGGCCGCATCGAGCATGAAGTGCTCGAACAGCGGCACGATGTCCTCGCGGCGCTCGGCCAGCGGCGGCAGCGCGATCGTCACGACGTTGAGGCGGTACAGCAGGTCGCGCCGGAACGTGCCGGCCGCGACGAGCTCGCTCATGTCGCCCTTCGCGGCCGCCACCACGCGGCAGTTCACGCGGATCGGCTGGTTCGAGCCGAGCCGCTCCAGCACGCCGTCCTGAAGCACGCGCAGCAGCTTCACCTGCAGCGCGAGCGGCATGCTCTCGATTTCGTCGAGGAACAGCGTGCCGCCCGACGCATATTCGAGCTTGCCGACGCGGCGCTTCGCGGCGCCGGTGAACGCGCCGGGCTCGTAGCCGAACATCTCCGACTCGAACATCGGCTCGGGCAGCGCGCCGCAATTCACCGCGATGAACGGCTTGTCGCGGCGCGGCGACAGCTCGTGCAGGCTGCGCGCGATCAGCTCCTTGCCGGCGCCGGTGTCGCCGTTGATCAGCACCGACGCATCGGTGGGCGCGACGTTCGCGATCAGCTTGCGCACCTGCTCGATCGCGGGGCTGCGGCCAATGATGCGCGGCGCGACGACGTTCTGCCCGGCCAGCTCGCGCCGCAGCGCGTGGTTCTCGAGCACGAGCTCGCGGCGCTCGAGCGCGCGGCGCACCGTCTCGATCAGGCGCTCGGCCGCGAACGGTTTTTCGATGAAATCGTATGCGCCGTCGCGCATCGCCTGCACGGCCATCGAGATGTCGCCGTGCCCCGTGACGAGGATCACGGGCACGTCGGGCACGCGCTCGCGGCACTGCGCGAGCACGTCGAGCCCGCTCGCGCCGGGCAGCCGGATGTCGCTGACGATCGCGCCGGCGTTATCCGCGACGATCGCCTTCTCGGCCGCTTCGGCCGACTCGAAGCCGGCGACGTCGAACCCCGCCAGCTGAAGGCTCTGCACGCTGGCCCGGCGAACGAGCGCATCGTCTTCGATATAGATCACTTGCAGCCGGTTGGCCATCGTACTCACTTGCTCCTGACGGGCCGCGCGGCGGCAGCGCGCGCGGCGGCGTTGATACCGATCGTGCGCCGATCGGGCGGGCGGCGTGGCGCGCCTAGCGCGAGCCCGCCGGCTCGGACACGGAGTCCGGATGATGCGTGCGGGCGCGCCGCAGCGTCAAGACGAACAGCGCACCGCCCGATGGCGCGTTGCGCGCAGTCAGCGCCCCGCCCGCGTCGCTCGCGATCGACGACGAGATCGCGAGGCCAAGGCCGAGCCCGCACCCCATTTCCTTGGTCGTGAAGAACGGCTCGAACAGGCGCGGCAGCAGGTCAGGGGCAATGCCGCTTCCGTTGTCGCGCACCTCGACGGCGAGCGTGGCCGCCGACACCGCGATCGTCACCTCGATCGCCGGCGCCGCCACCCCGGCGACCGCGTCGAGCGCGTTGCCGAGCAGGTTGATCAGCACCTGTTCGAGGCGCAGATCCTCGCAACGGGCGACGAGTTCAGGATAGTCGCGCGCCAGATCGAGCGGCGCATCCTGCGCGGGCGACACGGTCGCGTCCTGCAGCGTCAGCGTGAGCGCGACGCCGCGCAGCCGCTCGTCGAGCAGCGACAGCACGCTGCGCAGCGCGCGCACGACGAGCGCCTGCTCGTTGCGCGGCTTCGCGCGGCCGACGAACAGCTTCAGCTGGTTCGTGATCTTGCCCATCCGCTCGGTCAGCGCGGCGATCGCCTCGAGATTCTCGCGCGCGGCCGCCTGCTCGCCGCGATCGAGCAACACGCGCGTGTTGTCCGAGAAGCTGCGCAGCGCCGCGAGCGGCTGGTTCAGTTCGTGCGTGATGCCGGCCGCCATCTGGCCGAGCGCGGCGAGCTTGCTCGCCTGGATCAGTTCGTCGTGCGCGGCGCGCAGCTCCTGCTCCGCACGGATCCGGTCGCCGACTTCCTTCTGCAATTGCTCGTTCGCTTCCGACAGGTCGGCCGTGCGCTCCTCGACGCGCCGGTTCAGCTCCGCGTACGCCTGTTGCAGCAGCGCGCGGCCGCGGATCATTTCACGCACGCGCGCGCGGCGCATCCGCCAGTAGAACGCGAGCAGCGCGACCGACACGAAGCCGAAACCGGTGACGATCGTCGCGTTGCGCGCATCGGCGTCAACGGGCGCGATCGGCGCGAGCGTGACGAGCAGCCAGTCGGGCTCGCCGATCCGGCGCTTGCTCGCGAGGAACCGCGGCGCGCGCATGCCGGGGCCCAGGCGCACGATTTCCGCATCGGGGCCGAGCACCTGCTCGATGCGCAGCGGCAGCGGCGTGACGGGCTGCTGCGCGTACTGGCGCGTCTCGTAGATCGACGCGGCGACAGGGCCCGTGAGCGGGCGCAGCGTGTGGTACTTCCATGCGGGCACCGACGACAGGAACACGACGCCGTGATCGTCCGCGACGACGAGCGGCTCCGACGCATCGGCGCCCTGGAACCATTCGAGGTTGAGCTTCACGACGACCACGCCCGCGATCTTGCCGTCGCGCCACACGGGCTGCGAGATGTAGTAGCCGGGATCGCGCGAGATCGTGCCGATCCCGAAGAAGCGGCCGACCTGGCCGTTCATCGCATCGAGGAAATACGGGCGGAAGCGGTATTCGGTCCCGACGAAGCTGTCGGGCGCGCGCCAGTTGCTGGCGGCGACACACAGGCCGTCCGCGCCGATCACGTAGGTGACGGTCGCGTGCGCGTGTTCGTTGAGGTCTTCGAGATAGCGATTGACGCGCCCGGTGTAGTCGGCGCGCGTCGGCTCGGCGAGCAGGTCCTGCACGTACGGATGGCTGCCGAGCAGATAGGGCAGCGACTCGTAGCGGTCGAGCGTGCTCTTGAGCGCGTTGGTGGTGCGGTCGACGCGCACCGCGGCGTTGCGCTGCAGCTCGGCGACGCCGCGCCGCCAGGTGATCGTCCACGTCAGCGTGCACGCCGCGGCGAGCGCGGCGGCAAGCACGACGAGAATGAGCAGACGGCGCGTCACGGTCGAGGCTTCCTGGCGATGCGGATCACCTATTGTGTCATAGGCCTCCGCCCTTCCGCCTCGACCGCCGCGGCTCGCACCGCCGGCGGGCGGTGCCGCCGCCTGCTCCTTCATGACGTCAGACGCCGGCCGTCTCGGTCGGCGCCACTTCGCCGCCGCCCTTCAGCGCCTGGCGCAGCTTGTTGCGGTCGAGCTCCTTCTCCCAGGCCGACACGACGACCGTCGCGACGCCGTTGCCGACGATGTTGGTCAGCGCACGGCATTCGCTCATGAAGCGGTCGATGCCGAGGATCAGCACCATGCCCGACAGCGGGATCGTCGGCACGACGGCCAGCGTCGCGGCGAGCGTGATGAAGCCCGCGCCCGTGACGCCGCTCGCGCCCTTCGACGTCAGCATCGCGACGGCGAGCAGCGTGAGCTGCTGCATCCACGTCAGTTCGATGTTGGTCGCCTGCGCGATGAACAGCACGGCCATCGTCATGTAGATGTTGGTGCCGTCGAGGTTGAACGAATAGCCGGTCGGCACGACGAGGCCGACGACCGAACGCGAGCAGCCGGCCTTCTCGAGCTTTTCCATCAGCTGCGGCAGCGCGGCTTCCGACGAGCTCGTGCCGAGCACGATCAGCAGCTCTTCCTTGATGTAGGACACGAAGCGGATGATCGAGAAGCCCGTGACCCGCGCGATCGTGCCGAGCACGACGAGCACGAACACGACCGACGTCAGGTAGAACGTGCCGATCAGCTTGAGCAGCGGCACCAGCGAGCCGACGCCGTACTTGCCGATCGTGAACGCCATCGCGCCGAACGCGCCGATCGGCGCCAGCTTCGTGACGATGTGCACGATGCCGAACAGCACGCGCGTGAGCCCGTCGATGAAGTCGGTGACGACCTTGCCGCGCTCGCCGAGATGCGCGAGCACGCTGCCGAACAGCAGTGCGATCAGCAGGATCTGCAGGATCTCGCCCTGCGCGAACGCATCGACCATCGTGTTCGGGATGATGTGCATCAGGAAGTCGACCGTCGACTGCCCGTGCGCCTTCGCCGCGTACGACGCGACGGCCTTGCCGTCGAGCGTCGCCGGATCGATGTTGAAGCCGACGCCCGGACGCAGGATGTGCGTGGCCGCCAGGCCGAGCACCAGCGCGAAGGTCGACACGATCTCGAAGTACAGCAGCGCCTTGCCGCCAACGCGGCCGACCTTCTTCATGTCCTCCATGCCGGCGATGCCGGTGACGACCGTACAGAAGATGATCGGGCCGATCACCATCTTGATCAGCTTGATGAAGCCGTCGCCGAGCGGCTTCATGTCGGTGGCGATCGACGGATAGAAGTGGCCGAGGATCACGCCGACGATGATGGCGAAGATCACCTGCACATAGAGCACTTTGTAGAAGGGTTTCTTCTTCACGATGGTTCCTGCAGAAGTAGATGAGCCGATGGAAACGGCGTCACGCGCGCGGACGAATGTCACAGGGGAAGATTCACTCGCCCGCGCGGCTGCCGTGCCGCAACAAGCGATGCCTCAGGACGTCCGGAGGGGGAGGAAGGCAGTGGTCATCGATTGTCTCCTTGCTTGCTGTAGTAGTTCGGCCGGGGGAGGGCCGTGCGCTTTATATTGCAAGGTCAATGCCAGGTTCCTGAAACCCGTCAAACCTTTGTATTCATTGTATTTCTCATAATGCGGCAGGCAAGGAAATCCGGGTTTCCGGATTTCCGGAAAATATCCGTCCGGCGATCCGGACGGATGCACTCATTCATCTGACGAATCAATGCTGCACGGCGCGGCCGGCCAGCACGCCCGTCTGCGCGTAGAACTCCTGCTGCGCGAACGCGTCGCGCTCGCGCCGGGCGCGCTCGCCGCGATCCGCGAGCGAGCCGACGACGATCCCGATGAACGCGAGCGGCACCGACACGAGCGCCGGGTTGTCGAGGAACACCGGTGCGTGCGCGTGGTGCAGCACGTCGACCCACACCGACTTCGACAGCACCGTGAGCGTGACCGCCGACGCGAGGCCGAGGCCGCCGCCGAGCACCGCGCCGCGCGTCGTCATCCCGCGCCAGAAAATCGACATCGCGAGCACCGGGAAATTGGCGCTCGCGGCCACCGCCGCGACGAGGCCGACCATGAACGCGACGTTCACGTGCTCGAACAGGATCGACAGCCCGATCGCGACCGCCGACAGCGCGATCGTCGCCGCGCGCGAGATGCGCATCTCGACGCGCTCGTCGGGCTTGCCGCGTGCCCACATCTGCGCGTACAGGTCGTGCGAGATCGTCGTCGCGCCGGCGAGCGTAAGGCCTGCGACCACCGCGAGGATCGTCGCGAACGTGACGGCCGCGATGAACCCGTAGAACCAGTTCCCGCCGACCGCCTGCGCGAGCTTCACCGCGACCATGTTCGAGCCGCCGAGCAGGTCGTGCGTCAGGTTGAACGTGCCGTTCGCGCCTAGCTTGAAGAACTCCGGATGCTGCGCGAGCAGCACGATCGCCGAGAAGCCGATCACGAAGGTCAGCAAATAGAAGTAGCCGATGAAACCGGTCGCATAGAGCACCGACTTGCGCGCCTCCTTCGCGTTCGGCACCGTGAAGAAGCGCATCAGGATGTGCGGGAAGCCGGCCGTGCCGAACATCAGCGCGATGCCGAGCGACAGCGCGTTGGCCGGATCGCGGATCAGCTTGCCGGGGCCCATGATCGACAGCGCGCCCGGATGCACGGCCACCGCGCGGCGGAACATCTCGTCGACGCTGAAGCCGAATTCGCTCAGTGCAAGCACGACGAGCAGCGTCGCGCCGCACAGCAGCAGCACGGCTTTGATCACCTGCACCCAGGTGGTCGCGGTCATCCCGCCGAAGAACACGTAGACCACCATCAGCACGCCGACGATCAGCTCGGCCGTGCCGTACGACAGCCCGAACAGCAGCTGGATCAGCTTGCCCGCGCCGACCATCTGCACGACGAGGTACAGCACGACGATGGTCAGCGAATTCGCGGACGTCAGCAGCCGGATCGGCCGCTGCGCGAAGCGGTACGCGACGACGTCGACGAACGTGAACTTGCCGAGGTTGCGCAGCGGCTCGGCGATCAGGAACATCACGAACGGCCAGCCGACCAGGAAGCCGATCGAGTAGATGAGCCCGTCGAAGCCGAACATGAACACCATCCCCGACAGCCCGAGGAACGACGCGGCCGACATGTAGTCGCCCGCGATCGCAAGCCCGTTCTGCAGCCCGGTGATGCCGCCGCCGGCCGTGTAGAAGTCGCGTGTCGAGCGCGTGCGGCGCGCGGCCCAGCGCGTGAGCGCGAGCGTCGCGAACACGAACGCGAAGAACATCCCGATCGCGACCGGGTTCAGTTCGACCTTGTCGGGCATCGGGCCCGCGACGGATACCGCGTGCGCGGCGGTGGAAGCGAGAACGGCAGGCGCGCCGAGCGCCATCGAGAGTCGTCGCATGTCGGCCTCCGTCACGAACGCTGCAGGATCGCGTCGACGCGGCGGTCGAACGCACGGTTCGCGCGCAGCACGTAGCACGCGGTCAGGCCGATCGCGACCAGGATGATCGCGACGCCGGTGGCGATCCCGACCGTCATCGTCGCGCCGTGGTACAGCGGCGCGGCGAGCACGTGCGGCGCGAGCGCGACGAGCAGGATGAAGCCGTAGTACGTGGCGATCATCAGCGCCGTCAGCGTGAAGCTGAAGCGGCGCCGCGCACGCACGAGCTGCTGGTAGTCACGGCGCGCCGTGACCGATTCGATGACGGAAAGCTCCATGGTGTCTCCAATGTCTCCTCGTCGTCGCGAGGAATGTCTTATGGATGGCTGGCGCGTCGACTGCTCCGCCCGCGCCACGGCGGCAAGGCATGAAACGCGTTACACAATGCGATCCGCACGCAGCCGCGCAACCTCGTCGGCCGACATCCCGAGCCAGCCGCCGAGCACCGCATCCGTATCGGCACCGAGCACCGGCGGCGCGCCGCGCACCGGCAACCGCGCACCATCGAACCGGTACGGCGGCGCCAGCACGTCGACGCCGCCCGCGACCGGATGCGGCTGCCGCGTGACGAGCCCTGCGCTCGTCGCGCGTTCCGACTTCAGCGCCTCGTGCAGCCCGAGCACTTCGCCGCACGGAATGCCCGCGTCGGCGAGCGCCGTGAGCAACGTCGCGCGCGACCGGCGTGCGAGTTCACGACCAATCTCCGGCAGCAGCTCGGCGCGGTTTTCCGAGCGGCCGAGGTTGGTCTTGTAACGCGTGTCGGCTGCGAGGTCGGGGCGTTCGATCGCCTCGCAGAAGCGCGCGAACTGCGCGTTGTTGCCGACCGTGATCACGAGCGGGCCGTCGGCCGCGTCGAACACGCCGTACGGCACGACCGACGGATGCGCGTTGCCGTAGCGCGGCGGGTCCTCGCCCATCAGCAGCGCGTCGAGCCCGTAGTACGCGGTGATCATCAGCCCGCAGTCGAACAGCGCCATTTCGATGCGCCGCCCGCGCCCCGTCGCATGGCGCTCGTACAGCGCGGCGAGGATCGCCTGCGCCGAATACATCCCGGTGAACAGGTCGACTGCCGCGACGCCGAACTTCAGCGGCGGCTGGCCGGCCTCGCCGTTCAGCGCCATCAGCCCGGCCTCGCCCTGCACGACGAGGTCGTAGCCGGGCCGCGCTGCCTCGGCGCCCGAGCGGTCGTAGCCGGAAATCGCGCAGTGCACGACGCGCGGGTTCAGCTCGGCCAGCGTGTCGTAGCCGAGCCCGAGCTTTTCCGCGCCGCCGAACTTGAAGTTGTGGAGCACCACGTCGGCCTGCGCGGCCAGCTCGCGCGCGAGCCGCCGCCCGTCTTCGGTCTGCAGGTCGAGACAGATCGAGCGCTTGCTGCGGTTCACGCTGTTGAAGTAGGTCGTCTCGGTGTCGCCGATCCGCAGGCCCCAATCGCGCGTGTCGTCGCCGCGCGCCGGATGCTCGACCTTGATCACTTCCGCGCCGAAATCGGCGAGCACCATCGCGCACCACGGGCCCGCGAGCACACGCGAGAAATCGAGCACCTTCACGCCGGCCAGCGGCAATGCGCGCGATTCGTTCGTCATCCTTGTCTCCTCCGTTCGCGTCGTTCGTCTTTACTGTTTCGACAGCGCGATGTAGCGCGCGAGGTGATGATCCTCGTCGCCGAGCTGGTGATCGATCATCACGAGGCGCTTCGCGTAGTGCGACAGCGGCAGCTCCCACGTCATCCCGATCCCGCCGTGCAGCTGGATGCTCTCTTCGGCGACGAGCGTGCCGATCCGGCCGATCGTGTACTTCGCCGCCGCGAGCGCACGTTCGCGCACCCCGCGCGGCGCATCGAGCTGTGCGGCCGCGTTGATCACGGCCGAGCGCGCCTGCTCGACTTCGAGCAGCAGGTCGGCCATCCGGTGCTGCAGCGCCTGGAAGCTGCCGATCGGCAAGCCGAACTGCTTGCGCGTACGCAGGTAGTCGAGCGTGTATTCCTTCGCGACGTCCATCGCACCGAGCGCCTCCGCCGACAGCGCGAGCAATCCGTAGCCGAGCACGCGTTCGAGCAGCTCGGCGCCTGCTTCACCGTCGCGCGCGCCGAGCGCGGCATCGGCCGGCAGCACGACGCGTTCGAAGCGCACCTCGGCCGCGCGGCCGCCGTCGATCTTCCGGTAGTCGCGCAACGATACGCCCGGCGCATCGGCCGGCACGACGAACAAGCCGATGCCGGCCGCATCGTCGTCGTGACCCGACACCCGCGCGCTGACGACGAAGAACGCCGCTTGCGCGGCCTGGTCGACGACGCCCTTCGCGCCCGTCAGCACCCAGCCGTCGCCCGAGCGTTCGGCACGCGTGCGCACGGTCGTCAGTTCGTAGTGCGAGCCGGGTTCGTCATGCGCGAACGCGGCGCTCGCGATGCCGTCGATCAGTGCGGCCAGCCGGTCGCGATGCGCGGCGCCGCCGGCGAGCGACAGCGCACGCCCCGCGAGCAGCGCGCCGAGGAACGGCTCGACGACGAGCCCGCGCCCGAGGCATTCGAACACCACGGCGATGTCGAAGCCCGCTCCGCCGAACCCGCCGTCGGCTTCGGAAAACAGCGCGCCGACCGTGCCGAGGTCGGCAAGGCGCCGCCACATCGCGCGATCGAAACCTTCGGCCGACTGCGCGATGCGATCGCGCACCGGGAACGCGTACTGTTCGGCGATGAAGCGGTTCAACGTATCCGCCAGCATCCGGCGGTCTTCTGTGTGCTGGAAATCCATCGTCGCGTCCCTCGTTACAGCCCGAGCATCATCTTCGCGATGATGTTCTTCTGGATCTCGTTCGAGCCGCCGAAGATCGACAGCTTCCGGTTGTTGAAGTACTGCTGCGCGGCGCTCGCGGCGTCGTCCGGGCCGACCGGCTCGCCGTCGTAGTCGGCACCGAGCGCCTCCTCGACGAACGGCTGCGCGTACGGTCCCATCGCGCGCCGCATCAGCGCGGTGATCTCCTGGCGGATCTGCGTGCCGCGGATCTTCAGCATCGAGCTTTCCGCGCCCGGCGCACCACCGCCCGCGACCGCGGCCAGCACGCGCAGGTTGGTCGTGCGCATGTTCTCGAGCTCGATCTCGACCCGCGCGACGCGCGCTGCGAAGAACGGATCGTCCGCGAGCGGCCGGCCGTTCTTCGTGACCTTCGCGGCCACCGCGCGCAACCGGTCGAGCGCGGCCGTCGAGAAGCCGATTCCGGCGATGTTGGTGCGCTCGTACGTGAGCAGGTATTTCGCGTAGGTCCAGCCGCGGTTCTCCTCACCGACGAGGTTGGCCGCCGGCACGCGCACGTCGGTGAAGAACACCTCGTTCACTTCGTGTTCGCCGTCGAGCGTGATGATCGGGCGCACTTCGACACCCGGCGTGTTCATGTCGATCAGCAGGAAGCTGATGCCTTCCTGCTTGCGCACGTCGGTCGCGGTGCGCACGAGGCAGAAGATCATGTTCGCGTAGTGGCCGAGCGTGGTCCACGTCTTCTGGCCGTTCACGAGGTAGTGCTCGCCCTGCGCGTCGATCCCGCGCACCGCGCTCGTCTTCACCGATGCGAGATCGGAACCGGCGCCCGGCTCCGAGTAGCCCTGGCACCACCAGTCGGTGCCGTCGAGGATGCGCGGCAGCCAGTGGCGCTGCTGCGCGTCGTTGCCGTACTTGATCAGCACGGGGCCGAGCATGTTCACGCCGAACGGCACGATGCGCGGCGCACCCGCGAGCGCGCATTCGTTGTCGAACAGGAACTTCTGCGCGACGCTCCAGCCGGGGCCGCCGTATTCGCGGGGCCAGTGGCTCGCGAGCCAGCCGCGCGCGTTGAGTGTCGCGTGCCATTCGCGCATGTCGTCGCGCGTGAGATGCAGGCCGCCCTTCACCTTGCGCGCGATGCGCGCGGGCAGTTCGGCTTGCAGGAAGCGCTGCACTTCGGTGCGGAAGGCTTCCTCTTCGGGAGTGAAATTGAGGTCCATCTTCGGTCCGTGGCGAATGCGGTGGGCGTTCAGTCGATGCGGTTCAGGCTCGCGAAATCCGCGCCGCGCGCGACGAGATCGACGAGCAGCGGCGACGGCTTCCAGAACAGCGGATCTTCCTTCGCGAACGCGCGGATATCGGCGAGCACGTTCGCGAGGCCGACCGTGTCCGCGTAATGCATCGGGCCGCCGCGATAGCGCGGGAAGCCGTAGCCGTGCAGGAACACCGCATCGACATCGAGCGGGCGCAGCGCGATCTTCTCGTGCACCACGTTCGCGCCTTCGTTGATCATCGCGGCGAGGTAGCGGCGCAGGATCTCGTCGTCGGTGAAGGTGCGCGGCGTGACGCCCTTCTTCGCGCGCTCTTCCGCGACGATCGCCTCGACTTCCGGGTCCGGCGTGCCGACGCGCGCGCCGTCCGGATACAGGTAGTAGCCGCGCGCGGTCTTCTGGCCGAACCAGCCGCGCTCGCACAGCCGGTCGGAAATCGCCACGTAGCGTGCACGCGGGTCGCGCGTCGCCGCGCGGCGCTTGCGGGTCGCCCAGCCGATGTCGCCGCCCGCGAGGTCGACGACCTGGAACGGCCCCATCGGGAAGCCGAATTCGCGCACCGCGCGGTCGATCTGGTACGGCGACGCGCCGTCTTCCATCAGATAGTCGGCCGCCGTGCGATAGACCGCGAGGATCCGGTTGCCGATGAAGCCGTCGCACACGCCGGCGCGCACCGGCGTCTTCTTCAGTTGCTTGGCGAGCGCGAATGCAGTCGCGATGACGTCCGCGCTCACGCGGGCCGGCACGACGATCTCGAGCAGCTTCATCACGTTGGCCGGCGAGAAGAAATGCAGGCCGATCACGTCGGCCGGGCGGTCGATGCTGGCGGCCAGCTCGTCGATGTCGAGATACGACGTGTTGGTCGCGAGCACCGCGCCTGGCTTGCACACGCGCGCGAGTTCGGCGAACACGGCCTGCTTGACGGCCATGTCCTCGAACACCGCCTCGATCACGACGTCGGCCTGCGCGAGCGCGTCGTACGACGTGCTGCCCTTGAAGCGCGCGAGCCGCGCCGCGTGCGCGGCCGGCGTCATCCGCCCCTTCGCGACGAGGCCGTCGTACACCTTCTCGACGTGCGCTCGGCCACGTGCGAGCGATGCTTCGTCGCGTTCGATCATCGTCACCGGCAGCCCGGCATCGAGCGCCGCGACCGCGATGCCCGCGCCCATCGTGCCGCCGCCGACCACGCCGATCCGCTCGACCGGCCGCGCGCTCGCGCGCCGCGCCTCGGGCGCCTTCGCCGCTTCGCGCTCCGCGAAGAACGCATGCACGAGGCCCGCGCGCTGCGGGCTGTCGATGCACTGCAGGAACAGGCTGCGCTCGAGCTTCATCCCCGCGTCGAACGACTGCGTGAGCGCGGCCTCGACGGCGTCGACGATCTTCGCCGGCGAGAACAGGCCACGCGATTTCTTCGGCAGCTCGGCACGCGCCGCATCGATCGCGGCCTGCGCGGCCGCGCGGTCGGCAAGCCCTCGCGCATCGCGCGTGCGACGCACCGGCGCGCCGAGCGACACGAGCTCCTGCGCATACGCGAGGCCTTCGGCGAGCGTGTCGTCGCTGTGCGCGACGCGGTCGACGAGGCCGAGCGCGAGCGCTTCGTCCGCGCTCACATGGCGGCCCGTCAGCATCAGGTCGAGCGCGGCCTTCGCGCCGATCAGGCGCGGCGCGCGCTGCGTGCCGCCCGCGCCGGGCAGCAGGCCGAGCGTGACTTCGGGCAGCCCGAGCTTCGTGCCCGGCACCGCGAGCCGGTAATGCGCGGCGAGCGCGACTTCGAGGCCGCCGCCGAGCGTCGCGCCGTGCAGCGCGACCACGACCGGCTTCGCGCCCGATTCGATCCGCTCGCATACATCAGGCAGCGACGGCGGCGCGATCGGCTTGCCGAACTCGCGGATGTCAGCGCCCGCGATGAAGTTGCGGCCGGCGCCGACGATCAGCACCGCACGGATCGCGTCGTCGGCCTGCGCCGCGTCGAGCGCGTCGGCAACGCCGCGCCGCACCGCGGCGGACAGCGCGTTGACGGGCGGATGGTCGATCGTGACGACGAGCACCTTGTCGCGCCGTTCGCGCGTGACGGTGCCGGCCGGGCTGGCGGGGGAAGCGGGTGAGTTCATCGTGTCTCCTTGACGCGGCGGCTGGTGCGTCGACGCCGGTTCGTGGCTCACGGCCACGCGAGCGGCGCCGGGGCACCGGCCCCCGTCCCGCACGAAGCGGGACAAGATCCGGCCGTACGCCGGGCATGACCTGATTCTCGATTGATCGAGATTCATTGACAATTCCCTCCTGCTTTTACAAGCTGTCAAGTCTGACTTGACACTGAATGCTTCCGACCATTAACCGGGACGGATCAGGAGACGCGACGCATGGACCTGAACGCGCTGACGCTGCTCGTCGAGATCCTCGACGCCGGCAATCTCAGCAAGGCCGCGCAGCGGCTCAAGATGAGCCGCGCGAACGTCAGCTACCGGCTGAACCAGCTCGAGCGCTCGATCGGCCAGCAGCTCGTGCGGCGCACGACGCGGCGCATCGAGCCGACCGAGATCGGGCTGAAGCTGTACGAGCACGGCCGGCGCATCCGCAACGAACTGCTCGCCGCGCAGGAATCGGTGACGACGCTCGGCCAGGACCTGCAGGGCCGCGTGCGGCTGTCGGTGCCGAGCGGCTACGGGCAGATGGTGATGTCCGACTGGCTGCTCGCGTTCAAGCGGCTGCATCCGGGCATCGTGCTCGACGTCGTGTTCGAGAACCGCGTGGAAGACCTGATGCGCGACGAGATCGACATCGCGGTGCGCGTGATGCCGGAGCCGCCGCAGAACCTCGTCGCGCGCGACATGGGCGCGGTGCGCTACGTCGCGTGCGCGTCCGCCGCCTTCGCGGCCGAGCACGGGATGCCGGCGAGCCTCGGCGCGTTGTCGGCCGCCCCCGTCGTCACCGCGACGGTGATGGGCCGGCAGCTCAGGATCGCCGCGTATCTCGGCGACGAGCGCCACGAGGTGCTGCTCGAGCCCACGCTGGTTTCGGAGAACTTTCTGTTCCTGCGGCAGGCGATCCTCGGCGGGATCGGCGTCGGCATCGTGCCCGACTACGTGGTGCAGGACGACATCCGGCGCGGCACGGTCGTCACGTCGCTCGACGCGTACCGGCTCAGCATCTTCGGCACGCACATGTACATGCTCTACATGCCGAACCGGCACCACACGCGCGCGACGTCGACGTTCATAGAGTTCATCCTCGAACAGGCCGGAAAGACCGGCCGGGGCGGGCCCGGCGCGATGCGTCAGGGTTTCCTGTCGGGTGACAAGCCGCCGGGCACGCGGCGACAATAGCGCGCCGGGGCGGGCAGCCGCATTGCGCCGGCACCGTCGCCTCCTTCGAATTCACTGCTGCCGAGGGTTCAATGTTCGACCGGATTCGTCCGCATTCGCGCTCCTGGACGCTGCTTGCCGCCGTCGCGCTCGTCGCGTTCAACGCCGGCTGCACGTCCCCGTCCACGCCACCGTCGGGCGCGGTGGTGCCCGTCGCCGCCGCCTCGGGCGCCGCCGTGCCGCTGCCCGGCTTCCACGCGCCCGAACTGTCGTCCGGCTGGACCGACAAGCCGGGCTGGACCTCGCAGCACTTCATGATCGCGGCCGCGAACCCGCTCGCGACGCAGGCCGGCTACGAGATGCTGAAGGCGGGCGGCACCGCGATCGACGCGGCGATCGCGACGCAGATGGTGCTCGCGCTCGTCGAGCCGCAATCGTCGGGAATCGGCGGCGGCGCGTTCCTGCTGTACTTCGACGGCAAGGCAACGCAGGCCTACGACGGCCGCGAAACCGCGCCGGCCGCCGCGACCGACCGCCTGTTCTACGGGCCGACCGGCCAGCCGATGAGCTTCTACGAAGGTGTCGTCGGCGGACGCTCGGTCGGCACGCCGGGCGTGCTGCGCATGCTCGACGCCGCGCATCGCGCGCACGGCAAGCTGCCTTGGCGCCGGCTGTTCCAGCCCGCGATCCGGCTCGCCGAGCACGGCTTCACGATCAGCCCGCGGCTCGCGACGCTGATCGCCAGCGACAAGTACCTGAAGAACGACCCGGCCGCGCGCGCGTACTTCTACAACCCGGACGGCACGCCGAAGGCAGCCGGCACGGTGCTGAAGAACCCCGCGCTCGCGACCGTGCTGCGCCAGGTCGCCGACCGCGGCGCGAACGCGTTCTACAGCGGCGCGATCGCGCGCGACATCGTCACGAAGGTGCGCAAGCACCCGACCAACCCGGGCCTGCTGTCGCTGCAGGATCTCGCGCGCTACAAGGCGAAGGTGCGCGCGCCGCTGTGCGCCGACTACCGGCGCTCGGTCGTGTGCGGGATGCCGCCGCCGTCGTCGGGCGGCCTCGCGATCGCGCAGATGCTCGGCATCCTCGAAGCGATGCCCGACTGGCAGCAGATCGGCGCGCAGAAGCCGGTGCGCAACGACGTCGGCTACGAGCCGACGCCGTTCGCCGCGCACCTGTTCAGCGAAGCCGGACGCCTCGCGTATGCGGACCGCGCGCGCTACGTCGCCGATCCCGATTTCGTGCCGCTGCCCGGTGGCAGCTGGGCGAGCCTCACCGACAAGACCTATCTCGCGCAGCGCGCGCACCTGATCGGCGACAGCAGCATGGGCGTCGCGCAGGCCGGCACGCCGCAGGACGCGACGCTCGCGATGGCCGACGACCGCAGCCCCGAGCTGCCGTCGACGTCCGACATCGCGATCGTCGACCGCTACGGCCAGGCGCTGTCGATGACGACCAGCATCGAGGACGCGTTCGGCTCGCGGCTGATGGTGCGCGGCTTCATGCTGAACAACCAGCTCACCGATTTCTCGTTCGTGTCGAACGACAACGGCCGGCCGGTCGCGAACCGCGTGCAGGCCGGCAAGCGGCCGCGCTCGGCGATGTCGCCGGAGCTGGTGTTCGACAAGAAGACGAAGCAGGTGACGATGATCGTCGGCTCGGCCGGCGGCCCCGCGATCATCAATCATGTCGCGAAGACGCTGGTGGGCGTGCTCGACTGGGGGATGACGATGCAGCAGGCGATCGCGCTGCCGAACGTCGGGTCGATGAACGGGCCGACGCAGCTCGAACGCGGCCGCGTGTCGGAAGCACTCGCCGACGGGCTGAAGGGCCGCGGGCACGACGTGCAGGTCGTCGAGATGAACTCGGGGCTGCAGGGGATCCAGCGGCTGAACGTGCAGGGGCAGACGGTGTGGTTCGGCGGCGCGGATCCGCGGCGGGAAGGGGTGGCGATGGGGGATTGAGGGTCCCCAAGCGTGGCGGCGCGGCGCGCTACGCGATGTCGTCCGGCCGCCCGGCCGTGACGACGCGTTGGCGTGCCCGATGCGCGCGGACCGCTCACTGCCCGCCCGCTCTGTCCACCCTGCGCATCGTGCTCGACACACGCATGTGTCCCGCACCATCCGCATCAATTTCGTATTCGTCTGATCGACGGCCCTTGCGTCAATCCGTATAGTCCGCTGCTCGTATCGGCATAGTCCGATCCAGGCCGGTCGTCGGCAGCGACGGCATGTTGCGGTCCCCCACAACGGCACCATCGCGCAGCCAACGAGCCGCCTGGAAGAAGACATGTCCGTATCGTGACGGCGCCTCGTCAGCCTGCGCCACTCCTGCGACTCAATATCCCAAATTAATAAGGACTGCGACTCATACAATGGCCAGCATCCCCCTCCGCTCTTCCGGTCACGCGTGCCGCGCTGCTTGCGCCGCCAGCCTCTCGAAACTCGCCATCGCCATTGCCATGGTTGCACCGGGCTACGGTCAGGCCGCCGATCTGGTGCTGGATAATCTCATCATCAACGGTGGTTTGGGCGGCACGCCGACTGCCTCGGGAGCCGGCTCGATTGCCATCGGGCCCGGTGCGAAGGCAAACGGCGAGACCGGCGGCGATTACTCGGCCATCGCGATCGGCGCGGATGCCAGCGCCAATGGTCAGGCCACGATTGCGATCGGTGAAAAGGCCGGCGTTCACGGCGACCGGTCGAGCGCGTTCGGCGTATCGTCGAGCGTCAACGCGAACCGCGCGCTCGCGCTCGGCGCGGACACGAAAGTGACCGCGCACGATTCGGTGGCGCTGGGCCAGGGCAGCGTCGCCGACCGCGCCAAGACCGTCTCGATCGGCCAAGCCGGCAACGAGCGCCAGCTCGTCAATCTCCGCGCCGGCACGAAGGACACCGACGCGGTCAACCTGTCGCAGCTCAAGCCGGTCGTCGAGGCGCTCGGCGGCGATGCCGCGATCAACGCGGACGGGAGCGTGCGCGGCCCGAACTACAAGATCGACGGCCAGTCGTTCAACGACGTCGGCAGTGCGCTGACGAATCTCGACGAACGCGCCAAGACCAACACGCAATCGATCACGACGCTCGACGGCCGTGTCACGAACATCGAAGGCGACGTCAAATCCATCCGCATCGACGTCGACGATCTCGGCACGCGCCTCGACAACGGCGCCACCGGCCTCGTGCGCCAGGATCCCGCGAGCCTCGCGATCTCGATCGGCGCGAACAAGGGCGGCGCGTCGGTAAGCCTCGCCGGCACGGACGGTACGCGCGTACTGACCGGACTGTCGAACGGTGTCGACGACACCGACGCCGTGACCATCGCACAGTTGAAGGCGACCGGCCTGATCGACCCGAACGGCAAACAGCTCGGTGCGCTCGTGTACGACGATCTGACACTCGCCCGCGCGACGCTCGGCGGTGTGGGCGGCACGCTGCTTGCCAACGTCGCGCCCGGCCTGATCGCAGCGGGCAGCCTGGAAGCCGTCAACGGCGGGCAACTCTTCACGATGCAGCAGAAGATCGACTTGCTCGATACGCGCCTGACGAACTTCGAGAACGACAAACCCACGAGCCCACCGCCCGGCGGGAACCACGGCAACGACTTCGCGCAGCTCGGCGACGGCTCCGGCGCAACGGGATCGAACTCGCTTGCACTCGGGCAGAACTCGAAGGCATCCGGTGACGACAGTCTCGCGCTCGGCAACAACTCGACGGCATCGGGCAACAACTCGGTCGCGCTCGGCAACAACTCCGTCGCCGATCGCGACGACACGGTCTCCGTCGGCGCACCAGGCCAGGAGCGGCAGATCACCAACGTCAAGGCCGGCACCGCGCCGACCGATGCCGTGAACGTGCAGCAGTTGCACGACCAGATCGGCAGCGTGCGTAACGACATCGACCACTATCGTCGCGACGCCAGCGGCGGCATCGCGTCCGCCGTCGCCATCGCGAACCTGCCGCAGGCGTCGCTGGCCGGCGAAAGCATGGTCTCGATCGCCGGCGGCACGTACAGCGGGCAGTCGGCCGTCGCGTTCGGCCTGTCCACCGCCACGCGCAACGGGCGCTGGGTGGTCAAGGCATCCGGCTCCACCAATACGCGCGGCACGGTCGCGGTCGGCGCCGGCGCCGGGTATCGCTGGTAAGTCGTCGTCTCGCAGTCACCGGCATCATGCGACAGGGGCCGGGCTTCGCTCGACGCGAAGCCCGGCCCCTCTTTCGTTTGCAGCGCGGGGCAATCGACCTCCGTCACGCCCCGGTGCGACTCGCAGCCTATCCCCGCCCCTTCCACGGCACGATCCGCCGTTCGACCCACCGCATCGCGAGATCGAACAGCCACGCGATCGCGCCGATGATCAGGATCCCCATCACGACGATGTCGGTGCGCAGGAAGCTCGACGCGTTGAGCACCATCTGCCCGAGCCCGGCCGTCGCGGCGACCATCTCGGCCGCGACGAGCGTCGTCCAGCCGAAGCCGATCGCGATCCGCAGCCCGGTGAGAATCTCCGGCAACGCGGCCGGCAGCACCACATGCCGCACGATCTGCGCGAAGCTGCCGCCGAGCGAATACGCGGCGTTGATCTGCTCGACCGTCGCCGCACGCACGCCGGCGCGCGCCGCCATCGCGATCGGCGCGAAGCACGCGAGGAAGATCACGACGAGCTTCGCCGTTTCGTCGATGCCGAACCAGATCACGACGAGCGGCAGGTACGCGAGCGGCGGCAGCGGCCGGTAAAACTCCAGCAGCGGATCGAGCACGCCGCGCGCGACGCGGCTCACGCCCATCAGGATGCCGGCCGGCACGCCGATCGCGGTCGCGAGCAGGAACGCGCCGAACACGCGCGCCGCACTCCACAGCAGGTGCTCGGACAACGGCAGCCCACCCTGAATGCGACCATGCCAGGCATCGACGAACGCCGTCCACACGGCTTCCGGCGCGGGCAGGAACAGCGGCGGCAGCCACTGGCGATGCGTGGCGACCCACCACAGCACGGCCAGCACCGCGACCGTCGCCGTGCTCAAGGCCGCCGTCTTCCCCTCCCCCGGCAACCGGTAGCGGCGCGACGACGGCGCACGACGTTCCGCCGCTCGAATCCGCGTGCGATCGCCCTGCTCGACTCCTGCGGCCGTTCCGTCGGCCGCCCACGAATCCTGCGTGCTCATGCTGTCCTGCCTGTGCAAAGTGCTGATCCGACCGCGTCCGACCGACGCGCCCTGTCGCGCGAGTTCATGCATCATGCGGCCGCCTCGGCCGCTTCGTCGCGATGCAGGTATGCGATCAGCCGCTCGCGCCACGCGATGAAATCCGGTGAAGACTTCACCGCGCGCGCATCGCGCGATTCGACGTAGCGGCGCGCGAACGGCAGTTCGAAGGTTTCCGCGATCCGGCCAGGGCCGGGCGTCATCACGACGAGACGCGTCGCGAGGAACAGCGCCTCCTCGACATCGTGCGTGATGAAGAACACCGTCTTGCCGGTGCGCGCCCACACGTCGAGCACGAGCGCCTGCATCGTGCCGCGCGTCATCGCGTCGAGCGCGCCCATCGGCTCGTCCATCAGCAGCACGCGCGGGTCGCTCGCGAGTGCGCGCGCGATGCCGACACGCTGCTGCATCCCGCCCGACAGCTCGTACACGCGCGCATGCGCATGACCGTCGAGCCCGACGAGCGCGAGCATCTCCCGCGCCCGCGCCGCGCGTTCGGCCTTCGACACGCGCGCGAAGCGCAGCCCGAGCGCGACGTTGTCGAGCACGTCGAGCCACGGCAGCAGCGCGTACTTCTGGAACACGACGCCGCGATCGGCGCCGGGGCCCGTGACCGGCACGCCGTCGACGCACACCTCACCGGTGGTCGGCGCGACGAAGCCGGCCATGCAGTTCAGCAGCGTCGTCTTCCCGCAGCCTGACGCGCCGAGCGCGACGACGAATTCACCGGCATCGATGCGCAGGTCGACGCGCGCGAGCGCCTGCGTCGTCGGCCTGCCGCGCTCGCCCGGATAGGCAACCGATACCTGACGGACTTCCAGCGTGCTCATGCTCAGGACTCCGCGATGATCGCCGCTTAGCGCGCGGCCTTCTGCACGAACTGCGGATCGACGCCGGCCGAATAGTCGGCGAGCACCGTCTGGATCGTGCCTTGCGATTTGAGGAAGGTGGCGGTCGCCGCCAGCGACTTCGCCGCGCCCGATTGCGCACCGCCGCCGAGCCACGTCGGCGACGCCTGCTCGGCCGCGGTCGGGAACGCATAGAGCGCGAGGCTGGCCGGTACGTCCTGCGCGTTCGCGCCCGACACCTTCGCGACCGCCGCGACCTGCGGCGAACCGACCTTCCACGCCGCCGCATGCGCGCGGTAGTCGGCATCGGCCGCCGCGAGCACCTTCACGAAGCGCGTGACGAACTCGGGGTTATCGCGTGCGAACTTGCGGCTCACGACGAAGCCGTCGAAGGTCGCCTTGCCACTTTCTTTCGCAACCTGGCCGGACGTCGTCAGCACGGTGCCCGACTGCTTGACCTTCGCGAGCACCGGATCCCAGATGTAGGTCGCGTCGATGTCGCCACGTGCCCACGCCGCCGCGACTTCGGGCGGACGCAGGTTGACGATCTTCACGTCGTTCGGATTGACGCCCGCGGCCTGCAGCGCGACGAGCGTGTGGAAATGCGACGTCGACACGAACGGCACGCCGATCTTCCTGCCCTTCAGCGATGCGACGTTCGTGACGCCCGAGCCGTTGCGCGCGACGAGCGCCTCAGCGTCGTTGATGTTGTCGAGCACCCAGAACAGCGAGATGTCGAGCCCCTGCGACAGCCCGGCCGCGATCGGGCTCGAGCCGGCTTCGCCGAGCTGCACGGAGCCCGACGCGAGCGCGCGGATCACGTCGGCGCCGCTGTCGAGCTTGCGGAACGTGACCTTGTAGCCGGTCGCCTTTTCGACTTCACCACTCGCCTGCGCATAGCGCCACGGCACCACCATGTCCTGGTACGCGATCACGACTTCGCGCGTTTCGGCGTGCGCCGCGCCGAGCGCGGCAAAGGCGGTCAGCGCGACGACGGCGCGGCGGATGAAGCTGAAACGGGACATGCGGCTCTCCTTCGGAATGCGGGCATTGCTGCGGAAGAGCCGACTATAGGAGCTTTGCGCGCGGCGGGAGCGAACTTATCCTGCGAAGCTATCGATGCCGTTTCAGCTTTGCTTTCCATGCTCGACCGGATTGCGTGTCCGGTCGGGTGGCGATTGCCGTGCGAACGCAAGCCGGGCGTCCGCGCCAACGAAAATCTATGGTCAGCCCGATTTTTGCAAGCGAGGCAGTGTTGACCTAAAGTGGACTTGCTCGAATCTATCCGGGGTCGCGGATGGGAAAGATCCCGCCCCATGATGGGAGCCGCGCCGGGCAAACCTCAAAAAGCCCACAGCATTGAGGTGCTGTTTTTTGTGTCAGGTTACTTGCCCGGCCGTTGAGTCGTTTATGCCTTCACGTATCTCGCGTCGCAAAACCAGAGGTGACTACTGAAACTGAAGCCGTAAGCGATAGGAAGCGTCAGACTGAGGGAACAGCCTCGATGCTCCGGTAGTGTGTCCCTTTGGCGAGGATGGCCCAGGCGATCCTCGCCAGTTTGTTGGCCAGGGCACAGGCCACCACGTTCGAGTGTCGTCGCGCCAACAGGCTGCGAATCCAGACGCCCAATGCATCCGTGCGGTGCTCGATGCGCTGCATGACGGCCCGCGCACATTGCACCAGCAGCCGTCGCAGTTCCTTGTCGCCACGCTTGCTGATGCCCAGTAGCGTTGGTTTGCCGCCGGTGCTGTACTGCCGCGGCACCAGACCGACCGAAGCTGCAAACTGCCTTGCTGAGCCATATTGCTGAGCATCGCCCAACTCTGACATCAACACGCTGGCGGTCATCGGGCCAATGCCAGGAATCTCGAGCAGTCGTTCGCTGCGTTCATCCTCGTGTAGCTGGGTAAGCAACTCACGTTCGAGCTGGTGGATCTGCTCGTCCAGATACTTGAAGTGCGCCTGCAAACGTTCGAGCACGACCACCAGCCTCGGCGGCAACGATTCTGCCTCGAGCACGGCAGGCAGTCGCCGGATCACTGCCATGCCGCGCGGCAAGCTGATACCGAACTCCAACAGAAACGCATGAATCTGATTGATCGTGCCGGTGCGGTCACGCACCAGCCGCTCGCGCACACGGTGCAAGGCTGAAACGATCTGCTGGGCTTCGTTGTGCGGGCTCACGAAACGCATGCTCGAACGAGCGGCTGCTTCGCAGATCGCCTGGGCGTCCGCGAAATCGTTCTTGTTGCCTTGCCGGAACGGTTTGACGAATTGCGGAGAAATCAGCTTGGCCTCATGGCCCAGCGCTTGAAGTCGACGTGCGATCCAGTGAGCACCGGCGCAGGCCTCCATGACCACAATGCAACGCGGAAAATTGCCCAGCAGCGTGAACATCTGGCTACGCGTGAGCTTTTTACGGAACACCATCCTGCCTGACGCATCCTGTCCATGCAGGTGGAAGCAGTGCTTGCCGAGATCGATTCCGATCAGCGATACCGTGTCCATGATGGCCCTCCAGAAGGACAAAATCCTCACTCAGCGTAGTCCACTGAGTGAGGATCGGGCTGACCATCCTATTAAGCCCGCATCGCTGCGGGCTTTTTCGGGTTCGCCGGAAGACGACGAAGCAAGGACGCTCAGACCACCCCGGCCCCATGCGCCTGCAGATCGGCGTGATAGCTCGAGCGCACCATCGCGCCGACGGCCGCGTGCGTGAAGCCCATCTTGTACGCCTCTTCCTCGTACATCTTGAACGTATCCGGATGCACGTACGCCCGCACCGGCAGGTGGTGCTCGGACGGCTGCAGGTACTGGCCGATCGTCAGCATGTCGACGTCGTGCGCGCGCAGGTCGCGCATCACCTGCAGGATTTCCTCCTCGGTTTCGCCGAGGCCGACCATCAGGCCCGACTTCGTCGCGACGTCCGGATGCAGCGCCTTGAAGTCCTTCAGGAGCTTCAGCGAGTGCGCGTAGTCCGAACCCGGGCGCGCTTCCTTGTACAGGCGCGGCACCGTTTCGAGGTTGTGATTCATCACGTCCGGCGGCGCGGCGTTCAGGATCGAGATCGCACGGTCGAGACGGCCGCGGAAGTCCGGCGTCAGGATTTCGATGCGCGTTTCCGGCGACTGCTCGCGCACTTCGCGGATGCACTCGACGAAGTGACCGGCGCCGCCGTCGCGCAGGTCGTCGCGGTCGACGCTCGTGATCACCACGTACTTGAGCTTCAGCGCGCCGATCGTGCGCGCGAGGTTCTTCGGCTCGTCCGGATCCAGCGGATCGGGGCGGCCATGGCCGACGTCGCAGAACGGGCAGCGGCGCGTGCACTTGTCGCCCATGATCATGAACGTCGCGGTGCCCTTGCCGAAGCACTCGCCGATGTTCGGGCAGCTCGCTTCCTCGCACACCGTATGCAGGTTGTGCTCGCGCAGGATCGTCTTGATCTCGTTGAAGCGCGAGCTGCCGGTGGCCGCCTTCACGCGGATCCACTCGGGCTTCTTCAGCTTCTCGATCGGAATGACCTTGATCGGGATGCGCGCCGTCTTCGCCTGCGCCTTCTGCTTGGCGGTCGGATCGTAGGCAGGGGTCGCGGCCGAATCGGCCGGTGCGGGGGAAGCGGTAACGTCAGTCATTCGAATGTTGTTCCAGTGCCTGCGGCTTGTCGGCGGCCGCGGATGCGCCGTCGAGGTTGGCGATCAGACGGCGCACCAGCGTGTGGGCGACGTCGTTCCAGTCGGCGGCAACCTCGAGGCTCGCCATGTCGACAGTTTCCAGTCCGGCATAGCCGCACGGGTTGATCGCAAGAAACGGGCGCAGATCCATCTTCACGTTCAGGCTCAGCCCGTGATAGCTGCAGCCGTTGCGGATCTTCAGGCCGAGGGCCGCGATTTTCGCGCCCTCGTGCACGCCGGACGCCACGTAGATCCCGGGCGCGCCCGCCTTGCGGACCGAAGCGAGATTATACGCCGCGAGGGTTTCGATCACGGCCTCCTCGATCTTCGTCACCAGCGTGCGCACCATCAGCTTGCGCCGGCGCAGGTCCAGCAGCAGGTACGCGACGATCTGACCGGGGCCGTGGTAAGTGATTTGCCCGCCGCGGTCGACCTTCACGAGCGGCACGCCGCTGTCGGCCACCAGCAGGTGGGCCGGGTCGCCGGCCTGGCCGAGCGTGTAGACCGGCGGGTGCTCGACCAGCCAGATCTCGTCGCCGGTGTCGGCGGTGCGCGTGTCGGTGAACGCGCGCATCGCGTCGAAGCTCGCCTCGTAGGTCTCGACGCCCCGCCACCGCACGGTGACCGGCGGGGCCGGCTGATCCGGGGACCCGGCGGGCGATGCGGAAACGGCAACAGGCGTGGACACGATGGAAACCGGCGAAACGGACATGGGCGGTAGTTTACCGAAAACCCGTGGGTCTCGCCGGCCTTGGGAGGGGGACGGATCGCCGGTATCCGTCGGAGGAAATGATGGTCAGACGGTGCGCCAGCCGTCGTGGAGCAGCGCGGACAGCCGTTCACGCAGCCGTGCCAGCCCGCCGAGCGCGACTTCCCGGGGCGGCCGCGACACCGAGAACGCCACGCGCGTGCCCTCCCGGCCCTCCGCGCTGAGCCACAGCCGCTCGCCGCGGCGCAGCTTCAGCGTTTCGCCGTCGACCAGGAAGTAGTCGTTGACGTCGTTGCTGCGCGTCGCCCACACCGGCCCGCTCTGGACGATCAGCCGCGTGCTGCGTTGTACCTTCATCGGCACGGTTTCGCCCGCGGGGATTTCGAACGTGATGCTTGAAGAAATTTCTTGCATGATCGACTCCGCCAAAAAGTGCTTCGATGGCTACAATCGTAGTCACTCCAAGGCGTCAGACAAAACGACCAATTTTCACGTCGATGTGAGGAAAATTAGCAAATGGACCTCCGCCAGCTACCTGCGCTGAACGCGATTCGCGCGTTCGAAGCCGCCGCCCGTCACGAGAATTTCTCGCGCGCCGCCGACGAGCTGTTCGTCACGCACGGCGCGGTGAGCCACCAGGTACGCGCACTTGAGGAAGAACTCGGCGTGCAGCTGTTCACGCGCAACGGCAAGCGGCTGTGCCTGACCGACGCCGGCATGCGCTACGCGCAGCAGATTCGCACCGCGCTGATGGTGATCGCCGATGCGACCCGCGACGTGCGCGCGAGCGACCGCGACCGGCGGCTCGTGGTGTCGATGCTGTCGTCGTTCGCCGCGCGCTTCATCACGCCGCGCATCGGCACGTTCATCGAGCGGCATCCGGAAATCGACGTCGAGCTGCAGTCGACCAACTCGCTCACCGATTTCGCACGCGACGACGTCGACATCGCGATCCGCTTCGGTCAAGGCAACTATCCGGGGCTGCATGTCGAGCCGCTGTTCGACGAGGTGTTCTTTCCGGCGTGTGCGCCGACGCTGAACGGCGGCAAGCTGCCGCAAACGCCCGCCGATCTCGCGCACTACAACCTGCTGCGCTCGGACGACGAGCTGTGGCGGCCGTGGTTCGACGCGGCCGGGCTCAAGACGCTGACCGAGCCGAAACGGGGGATTCTGTACCAGGATTCGTCGAACCTGCTGCTGGCCGCGATCGACGGCCAGGGCATCGCGCTCGTGCGCCGCTCGCTCGCGGTGCACGACCTGCTCGACGGGCGCATCGTGCGCCTGTTCGACATCGACGGGCCGAGCCCGTGGCACTATTTTTTCGTGTGTCCGCCGCCGCTCGTGAACACGCCGCGCGTGCAGGCGTTCAGGACCTGGCTGCTTCAGGAAGTCGCCGAATACAAGCGGCTGTGCGACGAGCTGGACGCGCGGCGCGCGGCGGGGAAGACCCCCGCCGAGTGCGCGCAGGAAGGAGGATGGAAGGCGCTTAGAGTACGACCTTGACCATAGGGTGGCCGGTCAGTGCACGGTAGATGTTGTCGAGCTGTTCCTGGCTCGTCGCCCGCACGGTGATCGTGAGGCCCGTGTAATTACCGCCGCTCGACGCACGCTCCTCGATCTTCTCGACATCGATCTCGTTGTCGTGAACCGCGACGACCTTGAAGATCGTGTCCTTGAACTCGGGGTGCGCCTTGCCCATGATCTTGATCGGGAAATCGCACGGGAACTCCAGCAGCGACTCCTTCCGGGTATCGATCGCGCCGGTCACCTCGATGGTTTTGGTCGGTTCGCTCATCATTTGCTCCGGGTTAGGTCAAACTGTTCAAACTCGCGCGCTTTCGCGCGCTGGTACGCGTCGTACAACGCCGCGAATACGGGGCCCGGCTTGCCGCCCTGCACGGGCAGATCGTCGAGCGACGTGACGGGCAGCACTTCCTTCGTGGCCGACGTGATCATGATTTCGTCGGCCGCGCGCAACTCCACTTCGCTGATCTCGCGTGCGACGAACGGGATCTTGCATTCGTCCGCCAGTTCCTCGATCAGCGCGTAGCGGATCCCCTCGAGGATCTTGTTGCTGCGCGGCGGCGCGAGCAGCTCGCCGTTCTTCACGATCCACACGTTCGACGACGAGCCTTCCGTCAGGTTGCCGTCGCGCAGCTGCAGCGTCTCGAACGCATCGCGTTCGGCCGCATGCTGCGCCATCAGCACGTTGCCGAGCAGCGAGATCGACTTGATGTCGCAATGCAGCCAGCGACGATCCTCGGCCGTCACGCAACGCACGCCCCGCGCGCGTTCTTCGGCGGACGGCAGGCGCAGCGGGCTCGTCATCACGAACACCGTCGGCACCGCGTTCGCCGGGAACGCGTGGCCGCGCTTCGCGACGCCGCGCGTCACCTGCAGATAGACCAGCGCGTTGCCGTCGCCGAGCCCTTCGGCATTCGCCGCGACGACGCGCTCGATCAGCGCACGCCAGCCCGCGTCGTCGTGCGGGCTCGCGATGCCGATCTTCTTCAGGCTGCGCTCGAGCCGTGCCAGATGCTGCTCGATCCGGAACGGCACGTGCGCGCCGTCGTGCGCATAAACGGGGACAACTTCATACACGCCATCGCCGAAGATGAACCCGCGGTCGAGCACCGGTACACGGGCTTCCGACAGCGGCACCATTTCCTCCTGCGACGAGACGCTGAGGTAGACGATCGGTTCGAATTCGGCTTGGCTCATAGCTATGTCAGATGGGGATGAAGTCGCGAAAACAAAGGCCCGTCGTGCTTACTTCTTCTTGCTGAACATCAGCAGGATCGAGTCCCAGATACGCCCGAAGATACCCGCTTCCGGCACGGCCTGCAGCGCGACGACCGGGAACTCCGACAGCGTCTTGCCGTCGGCGACGATCTTCACGGTGCCGACCTGCTGGCCTTCCGCGAGCGGCGCGATCAGCGGCGCGTTGACGTCGACTTCCGTCTTGATCTTGTCGCCGAGGCCGCGCGGCACGGTCGCCCACTGGTCGGCCTTCACGCCGACCTGCACGGTGTTGTCCTTGCCCTTGTAGACGCGCGGCGTCGACATCGCCTGGCCGCCCTTGAACAGGCGCACCGAATCGAACGCGCTGTAGCCGTAGTTCAGCATCTTCATGCTGTCCTGCGTGCGCTCGCCTTCCTTCTGCTCGCCCATCATCACCGACACCAGGCGGCGCTGGCCGTCCACGCCCGGGATCGCGCGCTTCGCCGACGCGATCAGGCAGTAGCCGGCCGCTTGCGTATGGCCCGTCTTCAGGCCGTCGACCGTCGGGTCGAGCCACAGCAGGCGGTTGCGGTTGCCCTGGCGGATGTTGTTGTACTTGAATTCCTTCTCCGAGAAGATGCTGTAGTACTGCGGAAAATCGCGGATCAGGTGCGCGGACAGCTTCGCGAGGTCGCCGGCCGTCGTGTAGTGGTTCGGGTCGGGCATGCCGTTCACGTCGGCGAAGTGCGTGCCCTTCATGCCGAGGCGCTGCGCCTCGTCGTTCATCAGCGTGACGAACTGCCCTTCGCTGCCGCCGACGAGTTCGGCCAGCGCGATCGCGGCGTCGTTGCCCGACTGGATGATCATCCCGTACACGAGGTCGTGCACCGACACCGGCTTGTTCGCCTCGATGAACATGCGCGACTCGTCGCGGCCGACGCGGCGCACGGCCTCGCTCGGCGTGACGATCTGCTCCATCGAGATCTTCTTCTTGTCGAGCGCCTCGAACACGAGGTACGCCGTCATCAGCTTCGTCAGCGACGCAGGCTCGACGCGTTCATCGGCATTGCCCGACGCGAGCACCGTGTTGCTGGTCGCATCGACGAGCACCCACGAGCGCGCATTCACGCCCGGCGGCGGCACCGCGCCCGGCATGTAGGTCGCGGGCGCGCCGGTGAACTGCTCGGTGGCGGCCGGCGCCGCATGCGCGGCCTTGGCCTTGGCGGCCGGCTTCGCCTCGGCGACGACGATCGTCGAGGCGAGCGCGACGGGCAGCATCACGCCGAGCGCGACGTTGCGCGCGGCGGTGCCGAAGGCGATGGAGGAAGCGAGGGACTTGAGGCCTTGGGGAGACAGACGCATGATCGATTCAGGCTGATGGCAGAAAGTGCGGTGCGAAACGCGCAGGGTTGAACGGCAAGGCGGCGGGCGTTTCGGGCACTCGCCCGAGATCGTCGGGCGACGCGAAACGCGCCGGTTGGACTCGTGCGGACGCGTTCGGTTCGCGGCCGTCGCGAGCGGGCGGACAGCGGCAAAACGAGCGCCGCAATGGGCCCAGCCGGGCCGCGGGCGACGCGGAATCCGGCCATTATACGTGGGCGCGCAGGGCGTTTTCGCGAACCTGGCACCGGACAGTTGCACATGCGCATCCGGCGCGGGGTGACGACAAGCTGCCCGTCATCGCACGCGAAGGTGTGCGAAAGGCATGCGCAGGCGGGGTGGAAGTGAGGTGGCGCCGCACGGTGCGGCGCGATGTCGCGTGGGGAAAAGCGCGCCTCGGGCGAGGGCCGGAGGTCATGTGCACGAAGCGACGCAGGCTGCCGGCGTCATGCCGGCACCCGCGCACTGGCTAGCGCCATGCGTCGACGATGATGCGCTTCAGCACGTGCAGCTTGCGATGCAGGAAATGCTCGGCGCCGGGGATCACGACGACCGGCAGTTCCTGCGGCCGCGCCCAGTCGTACACGGAAGCGATCGGCACCGTGTCGTCGGTTTCGCCGTGAATCACGAGCGTGTTCTCGGGCACGTCGGCCACCTGCCAGCGGCTCGCGGCCGTGCCGACGAACACCATCCGCTCGATCGTCTCGCCCGCGTCGCGCAGCCGCTTCGCGACGTGCGACAGCACGAAGGTGCCGAACGAGAAGCCCGCAAGCACGAGCGGCAGGTCCGCATACGCGGGCTGCGCGCGCATGTGCGCGAGCACCGCGAGCAGGTCGTCGGCTTCGCCGGTGCCGTTGTCGTGCACGCCTTCGGTCGCGCCGACGCCGCGGAAGTTCGACCGGAACACGACGTAGTTCAGTTGCACGAGCGTGCGCGCGAGGGTTTGCGCGACCTTGTTGTCCATCGTGCCGCCGAACAGCGGATGCGGGTGCGCGACGAGCGCGATGCCGCGCGGCGTGGCGCCGCCTTCGCGCACGGCGTCGGGGAGGTCGACGGCGATTTCGATCTGCCCGACCGGGCCCGCGATCAGCGACTTCTGCGTATGAACGTTCATTCGGCCGGCCCGCTCAGATCTTCAGGCGGTCGACGACCTTGCCATCGCGCAGGTGCGATTCGACGATCTCGTCGATGTCGGCCTGGTCGACGTACGTGTACCATGTGCCTTCCGGATACACGACCATCACGGGCCCCTCCTCGCAGCGGTCGAGGCAGCCGGCCTTGTTGATGCGAACCTTGCCGGGCCCCGCGAGGCCGAGCTCCTTCACGCGCTTTTTCGCGTATTCCTGCATGGTCTGCGCGTCGCATTGCGCGCAGCTCGGGCGTTCGGCGCCCGGTTCGCGCTGGTTCAGGCAGAAGAAGACGTGGTGCTGGTAGTAGGAATCCATGATGGTGACGAGCGGCCCGGCGCGAGGCCGTGCGAAAAGAGGAGCGGTTGCCGCTGCGCGGGGCAACGGCGGGTTCGGACGATTATAGCGACCGGCGCACGCCGCTGCCTGCGATACCGCCGCCGCGCCAGATCAGCGCCGCGTCAGCGGCGCAGCACGGCCGGCAGCCATGCGTGCTCGACGCGCTGGCCGAGCCAGATCAGCGCCGCGTAGGGCCAGATCCACGCGAGCCAGCGCGCGAGGCTGTTGAAGTGCACGTAGCGGCCCTGCCGCCAGCCCGACAGCGTGAAGTCGAAGAACGGATTGACCGGCAGCAGGTTCACGAGCGCCACGCCGGCCAGCAGCGCGAGCGCCGCAAGCGTCGCGCGCCAGGTCGCCGGCACGTGCAGCGCGACGAGCGCGGCCGCGAAGCCGAGCTCGATCCCGAGCCGCGCGCCAGGCGTCGCCCACACGACGACGAGGCCGGTGGCCGACTGCATGAAGGTCGCGGCCGCCTTCAGCACGAGCGTCGCGACGACGAGCGCGATCAGGAGCCGGATGCGCGGCGCGCGCGGCCGCATCGCGAGCGACGCGATCGTCAGCGCGGCGAACAGCATCAGCCCGCCGAGCGCGGCCTCCCAACCGGAGTCGGACAGCCAGCCGTCGACGCGCTCCGGCCATTCGCCCACGCGCCATGCGGCCGGCAGCCACGCGAGCAGCGCGTCCTGCATCGACACGTCGGCGCGCTCCCACAGCGCGGCCGGCCAGTCGCCGATGCCGAACAGGAACGGCGACGGAAACAGGATCGCGAACGGCCACAGCCCGGCGAGCAGCAGCGGCGTCGCGCCGTCGTCCTCGAACCACGCGAAGCGCAGCCGGCGCAGCGCGCCGCGATCGAGCAGCGCACCGGTGGCCGGCGCGACGAGCGCGGCGCCCAGCAGCGCGCCGAGCGCGTTGGCCGCGAGATCGAGATTCGACGCGACGCGCGTCGGCAGGTAGGTTTGCAGCGCTTCCATCGCGCCCGACAGCAGCATGCCGAGCCCGGCTGCGATCAGCGTCGCGGCCACGCCGCGCCAGCGCGGGTGCAGTGCAAGCACGGCAAGCGCGCCGAACGGCATATAGCCGAGCACGTTCGTGACCACGTCGAATGCGGTCACGTAGCGCTGCATCGGCGCGAACAGGTAGTCGAACGGCCCGATGCCGAGCGACACCCAGCCCGCGAACGGATACAGCGACGCGTAGACGATGAGGGCCGCGTAAGCGGCAAAGGCCTGCCGCGCGAGCGGCGATGCGCGAAGGGTGCCGGTCGCGCTCATCGCGGCTGCGCGGCACGCGTCACGGCGTGCCCGCGTACGCCTGCATGCCGACCCACGCGGCGATCTGCGACACGAGCTGGTCGCTCGCCGTCGCGAGCGCGCGGGCGCCGCCCGCCGCGTCCGGCGTGCTGGACGGTGCGCGTGCAACGAACGTGCGCTGGCCGAGCACCTTGCCGTCCAGCATCAGCGTCGCGCGTGCGGTGACGGCGCCGTGGCTCTGCGACTGGCCGTCGAACACCTGTTCGAATTCGTTCAGGTCGACCTTGAGCGTCGGCGCGCGCACGCCGTCGGAGCCTTCGAGCACCGTGCCGCGCGACGACAGCGCGCCGCGCAGCCGCTGCGTGAGCAATTGCGCGGGCGGCGCGGTCCAGCGGCTGTCGCGATAGGCGGCCACGTGCTGCGCGTCCACGTATGCGAGGCGGTAGGCGAATTTGTCGGAGTCGAGCGCGTCGGGCGCGGCGACGTCGAGCACCTTCAGCGCGGGGCCCGAGCCTGCGGTCACGACCGACGTGGCCGGCCCGAGGTCATAGCGGACATTCGACAGCACCGCGCTGTTGCCGGCGCAGCCGGCCGCGAGCGACAGCGTCAGCACGGCAAGCGCGGCCGCGGCGGGACGCAGCGCGCGGTCAAGGATTCGTGGCATGGCGTGTTCCTGCATGGAGTTTCCGGTTTCGATGGGTGTCACTGCCCGGCCGTCGCACCCGGCCAGACGAAGCCCGGCTCGCCGGGCCCCGGCGCCGCGCCGGGCGAACCGAACAACAGACTGCGCGGATTGCGGCCAAGTTCACCGGCCACGTCCTTCAATTGCCGCGATGCGTCGCCGACGCTGCCGGCGAGCGCGTTGAAACGCGGCAGCGTGTCGTACTGCACGCGCGTGTTGAGACCGTTCAGCGCGACGCTGATCTGCTCGGCGGCCGTGCCGGCCTTGTTCAGGTTCGACACGAGCGGCCCGTTCGGCTGCAGCAGCGTGTTCGCCGACGCCATCGCGCGGTTCACCTCGTGCATCGTTTCCGGCAGCGCAGTGACCGCCGGGCCGAGCTGCTTCGTCAGCGTGGCGGCGCCGTCGGCCGCGTGCTGCAGGCTTTCGGCGGTCGCGCGCAACTGCTCGCGCATCTCGGGCGACATCAGCGCATTCGCGCTCTTCGCGGCCAGTTCGAGCTGCCGCAGCAGCACGTCGCCGCGCTCCTGGATCTGGTCGAACAGGCTCGGCCGCATCGGGATCTGCGCGATCGCCTTCGGCGACGACGGCAGCGGCGCCAGGTCGCGGCCCGTGTCCTCGAGCTGCACGAACGCGATGCCCGTCACGCCCTGGAAGCCGAGGCTGCCGTAGGTCGACTGCGTGATCGGCGCGTCATGGTCGACGAGAATGCGGATCCGGATCTGGCCCGGATGCGTGCGATCGAAACCGATCGACTGCACCTTGCCGACGTCGAGGCCGCGAAAGCGCACGGCCGCGTCCGGAAACAGCCCCGTCACGTTGGTGCGCGCGAGCAGGTCGTACGGCACGCGCACGGTGCGGTCGACGTTGAACCAGAACACGGTGCCCGCGATCGCGAGCGTCAGCGCGATCGTGAACAGGCCGGCCCAGAACGCATGTGATTTGTTTTCCATTCGCGGATTCCTTCGTGCCTACAGCTCGACGCTCGACAGCGCCGGTTCGAGGGCCGCCTTCGGCAGCTTCGCGCGCCGCTCGGGCGGCAGCGCCTGCAATGCGCGGCGCCCGCGCAGCCCCAGGAAATATTCGTGGATGAACGGATGGTCGACGTTCGCGGCCTCCTCGACCGGCGCGGCGACCAGCACCTTGCGGTCGGCCAGCACCGCGACGCGCGTCGACAGCGCGACCATCGTGTCGAGATCGTGCGTCACCATCACGACGGTCAGCCCGAGCGTGCGGTGCAGCGTCGCGATCAGCTCGACGAATTCGTCCGACGCCTGCGGATCGAGGCCGGCCGTCGGCTCGTCGAGGAACAGCAGTTCAGGCTCGAGCGCGATCGCGCGCGCGATGCCCACCCGCTTGACCATCCCGCCCGACAGCGCGGCCGGCATCTTCGACGCGTGCTTGCACGGCAGCCCGACCATCTCGAGCTTCAGCATCACGATGTCGTGCAGCAGGTCCGGCGGCACGCGGCCGAGCTCGCGCAGCGGCTGCGCGACGTTGTCGAACACCGTCATCGACGAGAACAGCGCGCCCTGCTGGAACAGCATCCCGGAGCGCGTGCGCATCATCCGCGCGCTCGCGTCGTCGATCGTCGCGGTATCTTCACCGAATACCTTGATCGTGCCCGACGTCGGCCGCTCGAGGCCGAGGATCTGCCGCACGAGCGTGGTCTTGCCGGAGCCCGAGCCGCCGACGATCGACACGATCTCGCCGCGCCGCACGTCGAAGTCGAGCTTCTGGTGAATGATGTTGCGCCCGTAGCGCTTGGTCAGGTTGCGCACCTCGATCACGAGGTCGCCGCCGTCGGCCGCCGCGGCCGGCCGGGTGCCGACCGAGCCGGCGCCGATGGCCGCGGCATGCGCGGTCGTTTCGTTCGATGCGTTCATCCGAGCCCCACGTTCTGGAACAGGATCGCGAACACCGCGTCGGCGAGGATCACGACCGTGATCGACGTCACGACCGACGTGGTCGTGCCTTCGCCGAGGCTCTGCGAGTTCGCCTTGATCCGGAAGCCGAAATGGCAGGCGACCAGCGCGATCAGCATGCCGAACACGACGCCCTTGCCCACCCCGATGTACAGGTTCGCGATCGGCACGACGCCCGGCAGCGAGCGCACGAAATAGTTGACGTCGATGCCGAGCACGAGCTTCGCGGCGAGCGCGCCGCCCGTCAGCGCGATGATGTTGGTCCACATCACGAGCAGCGGCATCGCGATGCCGAGCGCGAGCACGCGCGGCAGGATCAGCCGCAGCCCGTGCGGGATGCCCATCACGCGCATCGCGTCGAGCTCCTCGGTCACGCGCATCACGCCGATCTGCGCGGTGATCGCCGAACCCGAGCGGCCGGCGACGAGAATCGCCGACAGCACCGGGCCGAGCTCGCGGATCACCGACAGCCCGAGAATGTTCACGATATAGCGGTTCGCGCCGAACATCTGCAGCTGCTGCGCGGACAGGTAGCTGAGCACGATGCCGATCAGGAACGCGACGAGCGCGGTGATCGGCAGCGCCTGCGCGCCGGCGCTGTAGATGTTCGCCGAGGTTTCCTTCCACGGCATCGTCTTCGGGCGGCGCAGCACCGACAATGCATCGAGGATCACGAGGCCGAACATCGCGATACCGCCCTTCAGGTGTTCGCCGAACGTGAACAGCATGAAGCCCAAGCGCGTGATCGGGCCGAAGCGCACCACCCGTTCGGGCGCCTCGCGCTCGCTGTCGAGCCGCTCGATGCGCTCGAAGATCGTGCGCTGCGTCACGCTCAGCGCGACGCCGGCCGGCAGCTTGCGGCCCCACACGCGCCACAGCGCCTGGCCGCCGACGTGGTCGAGCCGCTCGATGCCGGACAGATCCCATTCGCTCACGTGCCCGGACGCGATGCTCGCGATACGGCGCGCCACCGCGCCGCGATTGCGTGCAAGCGCGAGCGCGGTCCACTGGCCGTACAGGCGCACCGTCTGGCCCTGGCTGCCGGCGTCGACCGACAGGCCGGGAGGAGTCTCGAAGTCCAAGGGCAGGTTGTTTGCAAAAAGGTGACAGCGGCCATTGTAGCGAACCGCCCGACGACGCGACGTGAGGATTTCCGTGGGGCGCCTGGCCCGGGGCGCCTGACCGGGAACGCCCGCCCCGGGAGCCGCGTGGAAGCCGCCGCTGCCGGCCCGTTGCCGGCTTCATCACCTTTCATTCTTCCGTCACGATTCCTTTCGATACTCTCACGCGCCGCACATCAGGCCGTCGGCGCCCCGCGCCGCCAATCGTTGCGACTCTCGCCTTTCATAAAACAGAACACCGAACAGGACAACCGATGCGTCTTCCCCTGCTTTCCCGCCGTCGCGTGCCGGCGATCGCCGCGCTCGCCAGCCTCGCCTTCATCCTCGCCGCCTGCGGCGGCGACGACGTCACCTCGCCGCCCGCGACGCCGCCGGCGGCCCAGGCGCCCGTCGGCACGACGGCCACGCTCGCCCTGCTCGAGACGACCGACCTGCACACCAACGTGCTGTCGTATGACTATTTCAAGCTCGCCGCCGACAACTCGCTCGGCTTCGAGCGCGTGTCGACGCTGATCGCGCAAGCGCGCGCGCAGTATCCGAACACGCTGCTGCTCGACAACGGCGACACGATCCAGGGCACCGCGCTGTCGGACTACCAGGCGCTCGTGAAGCCGGTCGGCTGCGACCAGACGCTCGCGATCTACAAGGTGATGAACGCCGCGAAATTCGACGGCGGCGGGATCGGCAACCACGAATTCAACTACGGGCTGCCGTACCTGTCGCAGGTGACCGGCAACACGTTCGAGGTCGACGGCCTGCCGGCGCCGGCCCAGCAGAAGAAGTGCGCGGGCCCGAACTTCCCGCAGGTGCTCGCGAACGTGATCAGCGCGAAGACCAACGCGCCGCTGTTCACGCCGTACACGATCCTGACCCGCACCGTGACCGCGACGACGCCGGACGGCAAGACGGTCAGCGCGCCCGTGAAGATCGGCATCATCGGCTTCACGCCGCCCGCGATCATGAACTGGGACAAGCGCTGGCTCGACGGCAAGGTCTATACGACCGGCCTGAAGGAAGCCGCCGAGAAGTACATTCCGGAGATGCGCGCGAAGGGCGCCGATCTCGTCGTCGCGATCTCGCACGGCGGCCTCGACAATTCCGCGTATTCGCCGACGATGGAGAACGGCAGCTGGTGGCTGTCGAAGGTGACCGGCATCGACGCGATGCTGATCGGCCACTCGCACCAGGTGTTCCCGGACGCGAACAGCACCGTGTCGCAGTTCAACCTGCCGGGCGTCGACAAGGTCAAGGGCACCGTCAACGGCGTGCCGACCGTGATGGCCAACTACTGGGGCAAGCACCTCGGCGTGATCAAGCTCGGCCTGAAGTTCGACGGCAAGACGTGGAGCGTCGACAAGTCGCAGACGACCGTCGAGGCGCGGCCGATCCAGAACGCCGACAAGAGCTACGTCGCGGCCGATCCGTCCGTGTCCGCCGCGATCGCCGCCGAGCACCAGGCGACGATCGACTACGTGAAGACGCCGATCGGCTCGACCGACTACCGGATGAACTCGTACTTCGCCGATGTCGGCGATCCCGGCGCGATCCAGATCGTCAACGAGGCGCAGGCCGACTACGTGAAGACCTATGTGCAGGCGAACCTGCCGCAATACGCGTCGCTGCCGGTGCTGTCGGTCAGCGCGCCGTTCAAGAGCGGCTTCGGCGGCGGCACCGACTACACCGACGTCGCGCCGGGCGCGCTCGCGATCAACAACGCGGCCGACCTGTACCTGTACCCGAACACAGTGTACGCGGTGAAGGTGAGCGGCGCCGACGTGAAGAACTGGCTCGAAACGGCCGCGAAGCGCTTCAACCGCATCGACCCGACCAAGGCGACCGTGCAACCGCTCGTCAGCACGTTCCCCGGCTACAACTTCGACATGTTCACGTCGGCCGATCTCGCGTATGAAATCGACGTCACGCAGCCGGTCGGCAGCCGGATCAAGAACCTGACGTACAAGGGCGCGGCGATCGACCCGAACGCGCAGTTCATCGTCGCGACCAACAACTACCGCGCGAGCGGCGGCGGCAACTTCCCCGGCCTCGACGGCAGCAAGACGATCTTCGCGTCGCCCGACGCGAACCGCGACGTGCTGATCGCGTTCGTCAAGAAGCGCGGCGCCATCACGCGCGTGGCCGACGGCGCACAGCGCAGCTGGCGCTTCACGAAGCTCGCGAGCTCGGTCGCGCACGTGCAGTTCGCGTCCGCGCCGAACCGCCTCGGCGACGCGGCGGCGGCCGGCCTGACCGGCATCACGCAGGTCGCGGCCGACGACGGCTCGGGCAAGAACCTGGCCACCTACGAAATCGACCTCACGCAATGAGACCCGCGATGCAACCGATCCGGACGATGCGGCCGGCCGAAACCGGCCTCGCCGCCGCCGCGCGGCGCCTGCTGCGCGCGAAACTCCCGCCGGCCGCGCTGCTCGCGGCGGCGGCCGTGACCGTCGCGGCCGTCGTCGCGGCAGCCGGCCTGCGCGGCGGCGGCCCCGCGCCGAGCGCCGCGCAGCTCGACGAGTGGCAGGCGATGGTCACCCAGGCCACCGAGCCGCATGCGCTCGCGCAGTTGCGCACGCTGGCGCGCCGCGGCTCGGGCGACGCGCAGGCGGCGCTCGGCATCGCGCTCGTCGACGCGCGCGAACCGGGGCTGCGCGACGAGGGGCGCGGCTGGCTGGAAACGGCCGCGGCGGCAGACGGCAAGGCCGACGCGCCCGCCGCCCGGCGTGCGCAGCTCGCGCTCGGCAAGGCGCTGCTGCTCGGCAGCAGCGACATGCCGAAGGACTACGCACGCGCCCGCACGCTGCTCGGCGAAGCGGCCGCGCAGGGCGACCCGGCCGCCGCGTATTACCTCGGGCTGATCTATCGCAGCGGCTACGGCGTCGCCGCCGATCCCGTGCAGGCCGCGCACTGGTTCGACGTCGCGTCGCGCGCGGACATCCCGGCCGCGGACTTCATGCTCGCGAACGCGTACCGCGAAGGCAGCGGCGTACCGCGCGACGAGGCGCGCGCGCTGGCGCTGTATCGCCGCGCCGCCGAGCACGAACTGCCGGAAGCCGTGCAGACGCTCGCGATGGCCTATCGCAACGGCGAACTCGGGCTCAAGCCCGACGCTGACGAGTTCCACGCGCAGTGGATCGAGACCGCGCATGCGCTGAAACACCCGGTCGTCGCGCCGTAACGTTCGTCCGCACGCACCGGCATCCCACCGGCTGCATGACGCGCCTGCTCCGACGCCCCGCGCATCGATCACCCGGCAACGGAATCGATCGAGGGGCGCGGGCGTACGCGCCTGTTGCATTGCCGCCCCCGGCTGCTCCACGTCGACCGTTCGATACGCGGCATTGCATTAACATGCAGCCTCACAATAAAACCTGAGAGAACTGCATCCATGTCCCATCGCCTTTCCAGGCTTGGCGCCGCTGCCGTCGGCGCCGTCGCCCTCGTCATTGCCGGCGCACCGCTCACCGCACGCGCCGCGCCGCCCGCCCAGCCCGACATCTTCAACGCCGCGCTTTGCAAGCCGCCGTTCACGTCGGATCTGATGGACGCGATCTACAACATCGCCAAGGCGTCCGATCCGAAGCCGGACGAATCGATGCTGGGCGCCGCGGTCTATCGACTGCCGGAGCCGATCCACCGCGACGGCTTCACGACGCAGCAGGTCGTGTTCGTCAGTACCGGAATCGGCGTGCTCGTGGACGGCGAAGTCGCCGACCAGCTCGCGAAACGCTACCAGCTCGCCCTCGAGAAGGGCCACCTGCTGGGCGCGTCGTCCGTCGGCTATTCGCGCAGGCTGACGGTCCGCGGCCCGGGTGGTGCGCTGATCCTCGTGTCGGCCCGCCCGGGCCCGGCGCTGAAGGGCAAGACGCTGCTGGCCTGCGAAATGACGTCCGAGGAGGACATCAAGGCGCTGGAGCGGATGGAGATGCGGCGCTAAGGAGATGGAGCGTTGGCGCGACGCAACGCCACTGCGGGGATATCTCGCATGCGAATACCGTACGTCGTTACTTCTGCTCCTGCAAGACCGTACCGCACGGATTCTCGCAACCTTCCGATGAACACGCTGGAATGAACTCTATCTCTATCTGATTGCGTTCACTCGACGGAACAACGGAGTTGCTTCGCCAGATTTTAGAGTCCATGTGAATCCGATCCTTTGCTACACCGAGATCGAGGAGATACGCTCGGACAGCATTGGCCCGAGTACGGGCGATCGAAATTGCGTCGCGCTCGTGCTCGTCGGCATATCCGTAGATCACGACGGGACCATTGTTGGCCGCACTGTTCCGAACGGTCACCAACAAGCTGGCGAGCGCAATCCGGTCAGCATTCGAAATGGCCATGACGCCGAGGTCGAGCTTACTTGCGTATTGCAGGGAAAAGCTGCAAGCAAACACGACGCTTGAAGCACAAAGCCCCACAAGGCTAATCGATGCACAAGATATACCACGCAATATTGTCCGCATTCCTGATCGCCATTGTCGGGACCTCTTTGGCGAGCCGCCTGCTGAGAAATTGTCCATAGGTGTTCTTGTAGTCAATCGCTCCGAATGTATCCCGAAAATGCACACACTCGTGAACAATGGTCAGTTGCATCGAGGAAAACGTACCCGCACTCGTATCCGGAAGCTCACAGAACTTCGGGGAAATCGATATCGTGTGCGTGGCGGTATCGGGGCCGCAAACGTGCGCAACTTCGCCGTCTAGATTTTTGGTATTTGGCGTACAGCCGAGAGCCCGATCAAGGTCGGGATCGGAGCGAACGAAATTCCTTGCCGTCAACCCCTTCATGACTGTGATCAACGCCACCAATCCGTTCGTCAGCGCACCGCGAGTGGGCTCGTCGGCGACCCCGAACCACTCTCTGACTCTCGCCCGTGCAGGCTCTCTCCAGACATCGAGTTCGTCGACTCTCTGCGTGATTATTTTTACGGCATCGTCGCGCAACGTCAGGACTTTCTTCCGAAATTCCGCATCGGTCATGTTTTTGCAGATGGGCGGCCCGTCGACTGCCAGTAAAAGCTCAACCTTCGAACCACGCGTCGTATTCGTTATGGCCGAGTCATGTACGGTCACGTATTCGTAGTCATCGTGCGGCATGGCCATGCTCCACTATTTCAATTCGCAGTTTCTCCGAATGACGCGTCGCTACGCGCTGTGTGTGCCCGGCACGATCAGTCATACCGCTGAAGACCTGGCCGGAACTGGTGTGTATTCGATAAGGCACACATACCAAGGGCTGCCCCGTCTTCTCGTTTTTCAATACATACTGCTCGTCGCATTCCGCCCCAGAGCCGGGCGAGTGAGAATGGTCGTCTCCCAGCTCTTTCGGCTCAGTCGCCCCATCACCGACCCGCATCCTCATGCCCCGCTCGGCATAGAACACAGGCGGCGGACTGCACCCGCATGCATTGATATCCCCACTCAACGCCCATCCCTGACCATTCGGCGCCCTGCCGGGCAAGCGCGGGCCTTTCGGCGCGACAAACCCCGCCTGCTCGCAAGCCGTGCAGTAAGTTTTCATGTAGAGCGTGGCGATCTGCACACGCGGCGGCGGATTGGAACACGTGACGCATTCCAATCCCTCGGTGATCGTCGCGCTGCCGCCCCGATCGCCCTTGGCAAGGAAATAGCGGATCATGCGGCGTCACCTCGGCTCATCGCGCCCGAGCAACGCTCATCCGCGAAAGTACCGGGCCCCGCCCCTCCGCCAACGGTCAACGAAGACTCGCTTAACCATTTCTCGCCACCATTCATCCGGATTCCCTCTCGTCGCTATCAGCGCAATCTCATCGCACCAAAATGCACGATCGGCACCAGGAAATCCATCATACGAATTCGAACTTCTGCCCCATCGACATCGGTCGGCGATGTTTCGTCAATTGATCAACCGGAATGTCGGTGCGGCATTTCTTCCGGCTCGCATGCCCACGACTACCTGAACGTAACTTCCTTCGATTCGGCACGAGCACATACGCGCGAAGCGTCGGATACCAATCGGCCCCTGTCCCCGGGGAAATGACTATTACCCCGCCCGACGCGCGCCATCGCCCCCTGTCGCTACAATAGGCGCCATGAACGCCCCCACCTCCTCCGACACGCCCGATTCCGGCGACGCGCACATCGCGCGCAACCGGCTCGAGGCGCACCTGGACGCCGCGCCGCGTGCGTGGCCGCTCGACATCGTCGCCGCCACCGGCTCGACCAACGCCGACGTCGCCACCCGGCTCAAGGCGCTGCCGCGCAATGCGAACGCGCTGCCCGCGCCGCTCGTGCGCGTCGCGTTCGAGCAAACGGCCGGCCGCGGCCGGCAGGGCCGCCCGTGGTTCGCGCAGCCCGGCAATGCGCTGCTGTGCTCGGTCGGCTGCATCGTGCCGCGCCCCGTCGAAGCACTCGGCGGCCTCAGCATCGCGATCGGCGTCGCGCTCGCCGAAGGGCTCGCCGCGCTGCCGCTCGACGCCCATACGCGCGTCGCGCTCAAATGGCCGAACGACCTGCTGCTGACCGCCACCGACGACGGCACGCCGCGCATCGTCGGCAAGCTCGCCGGGATCCTGATCGAAACCGCGTGGACCAGCGCCGACGCCACCGCCGTCGTGATCGGCTTCGGCATCAACGTGCGCGGCGCGGAAGCCGTCGCCGCGCAGGTCGACGCGCTGCGCGCGCGCGAAGCGACGCTCGCGAGCGGGCTGCCGCCCGCCGCGCTGTCGATCGCGTGCGCATCGGCCAACCTCACCGACACGCTCGCCGCGTCGCTGAACGCACTCACGCCCGCGCTCGCGCAGTTCGGCGCCGAAGGGCTCGCGCCGTTCCTGCCGCGCTGGCACGCGCTGCACGCGTACGCGGGGCGCGAAGTCGTGCTGCTCGAACAGGGCGTCGAACGCGTGCGCGGCACCGCGACGGGCATCGACGCGACCGGCCAGCTGCTGCTCGACACGCCTGACGGCATGCAGGCAATCGCCGCCGGCGACGTGTCGCTGCGCGAAGCGCAATGAACGAGCCGCACCTGCTGATCGACGCCGGCAACAGCCGGATCAAGTGGGCGCTCGCCGATGCGCAGCGCACGCTCGTCGAGACGGGCGCGTTCGGCCACACACGCGACGGCGGCGCCGATCCCGACTGGTCGGCCCTGCCGCGTCCGCGCGGTGCGTGGATCTCGAACGTCGCGGGCGCCGACGTGGCCGCCCGGCTCGACGCGCTGCTCGATGCATGCTGGCCAGGCCTGCCGCGCACGACGATACGCGCGCGTCAGACGCAATGCGGCGTGACGAACGGCTATACGACGCCCGACCAGCTCGGCAGCGACCGCTGGGCCGGACTGATCGGCGCGCACGCGGCGTTTCCGGGCGAGCACCTGCTGATCGCGACGTTCGGCACCGCGACGACGCTCGAGGCGTTGCGCGCGGACGGCCGCTTCACGGGCGGGCTGATCGCACCGGGCTGGGCGCTGATGATGCGCGCGCTCGGCACGCACACCGCGCAGTTGCCGACGCTGACCACCGACATCGCGAGCGGCCTGCTCGCCGGCGCACCGGCCGAACCGTTCCAGGTCGATACGCCGCGCTCGCTGTCGGCCGGCTGCCTGTATGCGCAGGCCGGGCTGATCGAACGCGCGTGGCGCGATCTCGCGGATGCGTGGCAAGCGCCCGTTCGGCTCGTGCTGGCCGGCGGCGCGGCGGACGACGTCGCGCGTGCGCTGACGCTTCCGCATACGCGGCACGATGCGCTGATCCTGTCCGGGCTCGCGCTGATTGCCGCGGAAACTGCAACCGCCACGCCGGCGCAGGCGTGACGGAAAAGCGCCGGCATCGCGCCGGCGCACGGCAACGCGAGCCCGTGCGGGCCTGCGTCACGATGACGGTGAAGAACGGGCGGCGCCATGCTGGCCGCCCGCGCGCACGGTCAACGGCAGGAATGAGAAGGAATGAAATCGCCGGCGATGCGGCCGGCCCGATTGAATGACGTGAACCACGTCAATGACGACGAGGAGTGTCGACGATGCTGCGCTGGCTGATCGCTGTTCTCTTTCTCGCCAACATGCTCGCGTTCGTGGTGGCGCGCGGCGTGTTCGGGCCGCTGCCGGCGGCCGGCCCGCGCGAACCCGGCGTGCTGGCGCGACAGGTGCGGCCCGATGCGCTGCGCGTGACGCCGCTCGCACGGGCCACCGACCAACCCGTCATCGGCGGCCCGATCGCGCCGCCGTCCGTCACGGCCGAGCCGCTCGCGGCGTCCGCGCCCTGACGGCGCCGGGCCGCGCTCAGGACTGCTGGGCGCGCACCTTCTTCAGCAACGCGGTGGTCGAGCGATCGTGCTCGAACGGAATCGCCAACGCCCGGCCACCCCAGCCACGCACCAGCGCCGATTCCGGCAACGCATCCATGTCGTAGTCGCCGCCCTTCACGAGGATGTCCGGCCGGACCGCCTCGATCAGCGACACCGGCGTCTTTTCCTCGAACGTCACGACCCAGTCGACGCTTTCCAGCGCCGCGAGCAGCGCCGCGCGGTCTTCCTGGCGATTGATCGGCCGGTCGTCGCCCTTGCCGAGCATGCGTACCGATGCATCGCTGTTCACGCCGACGATCAGGCATGCGCCGAGCGCCTTCGCGTCGGCAAGATAGGTGACGTGGCCGCGATGCAGGATGTCGAATACGCCGTTGGTGAACACGACGGGCGACGGCAGCGACGCGCGCAGGGCGACGAGGGCATCACGGGTGATCAGCTTGCGTTCGAAGGTGGCGGACATGATGGAAGTCGGACGGAATGAGCCACGGCGCACGCGGCGGCGGCGCCAGATAAAAAGCCCGCCGGACTGACCGGGCGGGCTTCATGCAACAGGTACGACATCGCGCAACGCGGCCGGCGCGATGCACGCCGGCTGCGGCGCCAACCGGCCTCAGGCCGGCTGCGCGGCCGACGACGGGCCGCTTTCGGCCTGCAGGCGGCCGGTAACTTCCTTGCGATAGCGGTTCAGCTCCTGCGCGGTCGCGAACGTGCGCTCGAACAGGATCGACAGGTTGTGCAGGATCCGCTCGACCACTTTCTTTTCCCACTCGCCGTCGAAGCGGATCTGCTCGTCGAGCCAGCGCTCGAGCCATTCCGGATCGGGCAGGCGCGACTGCACGGTGTCGCGCGGGAACAGCGCCTGGTTCACGTGCAGGTTGGTCGGGTGCAGCGGCTTCTCGGTGCGACGCGCCGACGCCATCAGCACGCCGATCTTCGCGAATGCGGCACGCGCGACGTCGCCGCAGTTGTTCAGCGCCTTCTTCATGTAGCGCAGGTACGCGCCGCCGTGGCGCGCTTCATCGCGCGAGATCGTTTCGTAGATCTGCTTGATGACCGGCTCGGTGTGCCAGTCGGCCGCGCAACGATACCAGTGGTTCAGGCGGATCTCGCCGCAGAAGTGCAGCATCAGCGTCTCGAGCGGCGGCGCCGGGTCGAACTGGAAGCGCACCGCGTGCAGTTCCTCTTCGGTCGGCACCATTTCCGGCTTGAAGCGGCGCAGGTATTCCATCAGCACGAGCGAATGCTTCTGCTCTTCGAAGAACCACACGCTCATGAACGCGGAAAAGTCGCTGTCGTGCTGGTTGTCGCGCAGGAACATTTCCGTCGCGGGCAGCGCCGACCATTCGGTGATCGCGTTCATCTTGATCGTCTTCGCCTGCTCGTCGGTGAGCAGCGACGCGTCGAACTTGTCCCACGGAATGTCCTTCTCCATGTCCCAGCGGACGGCTTCGAGCGATCGGTAAAGTTCCGGATAAAGCATCGTGTTCATGATGGTCCCACCCCTGTTCTGCGCAATGCGACTTCTCTAAACGTGACTGTTGCCGCGCAAGCGCGCCCGAGCGCGCCTTTTGCAGCCAAGACTCTAATTTTACGCGGGAAACCGGCCAGCCGGACGGTGATTCCTCGTCCGGCAGCCGGGCGGCCGCGCCGCCGCCGTTGCGGCATGCCGCAGCCACGCTCCGCGAACGGAACCGGCTGCACGCTTGCCCGAGTGGGGGGCCGGCGCTGGCCGGCTCGTTGGCGCGCCCGTCCCCTGCCCCAGGCGGGTTCCCCGAAAGGTCCCGTGCGGATGCCGGATCGGCGGGCTGCTCGATATGGTGTATACGGCGGCGGCCATGATATCACGCGTGCATGACGGTTCCGAGACGCCTGCCCGGTCGTGCCCCGCCAATCGCGGTGCGGCGATCGGTCGCGGCCGACCGTCGCGAAAACGCAACCTTACATTCTCCTGCAAGCATTAGACCCGTATTTCTCCGGTCGCGAGGCCGTCTTCCGGCGGCATGCCGGCGGCCGGCGCGCTGCCGCCGTCCGCTCGCGCGATCCAGCCGGCCAGCGTGTCGCGCTGCGCACGCCCGTCGCGGTAGCCGAGCTCGATCAGTTCGCGCGCAAACGCCTCCTCGAACAGCAGGTAGCTCGCAAACGACGCGCCGGCCGGCTGGCTGCCGCCGATCGCGCCGAGCAGCCCGCGCATCGTCGCCGGCATCTGCTTCAGGTGCTTCGCGGCGATCAGCTCGATGCGCTCGGACGGCGCGATCGCGAGCACGTCGACGTGCCGCCAGCCGCTGTCCATCTCGACCTGGTGCGGCAGGTGCTCGATCATCCGGTTGATGTGCTCGATACGCTCGATGTCCGAGCCGATCGAGTCGAGGAACACGCTCGCGAGCACCTGCTGGCCGATCTGCGCGGGCGTCGGGTAGCCGCGTACCAGCCCTGCGCCGTTCGCGGCCGGAATCTCGGGCCGCGGGTCGGCCGCGCCGATCACGACGATCCGGTCCGCGCCGAAGTGGATCGCCGGCGACAGCGGCGCGATCTGCCGGATCGAGCCGTCGCCGAAGTATTCGATCTGCCCGTCGAGCACGAGCGGCACGGCCGGGAACACGAACGGAATCGCCGACGACGCGAGCAGGTGCGACGCCGACAGGTCGACCAGCCGCGCGGTGCGCTGCGCGCGCCGCCACGCCTGGATCGGCTGGGCGGCCTGGTAGAACGTGAGGTGCCGCCCGCTCGAATAGCTGAGCGCCGTCACCGCGAGCGCATGCAGCAGGCGCGCCTCGAGCATCTGCTCGATCCGGTGGAAACTCAGCTCGCGCTGCAGCAGGTGCGCGAGCGGCGCGTTGTCGAGCAACCCGCGCGGCGAACGGCGGGCCGCCCAGCCGAAGGTCATCGTCGCCAGCCAGCGTGCGCCGGCGCCCGCGATGCCGAGCCAGTCGGTGCGATACACGTAGTCGGCGCGCAGCGGCTCCCAGAATTCGAGCAGGCGCCGCACGCCGTGGGAAAAATCGTCCGCGTGGCTCGCGATCGACGTCGCGTTGATCGCGCCGGCCGACGAGCCGCACACGACCGCGAACGGCAGCGTGTGCCGCAGCGGATCGGCCTCGCGCGCGATCTCGGCCAGCGCTTTCAGCACGCCGACCTGATAGGCGGCACGTGCGCCGCCTCCCATCAGAACGAGCGCGAGCCGCATGATCGACCTGCTACCTGCGCCGCGTCACGTCGAGCGCTTCGGCGGACGGGTTTCGGGCGACGATGCGGCGGCCGCGCGCGCCGCGGCCGAACCGGCCGCACCGGCTGATTTCGCGCGCTTCGCGGCAGGCTTGCGCGGCGCGGCGGCGGCCGGTGCCGGCTTCGCGGCCGGCTCCGGCGCAGCGGCCGCGTCCGGCGGCGCATCGCCCGGCGCGGCGGGCTGCATGCCCGGCTGCGCCATCGCAAGGCTCGCGAGCTGGTTGAACTGCGACTGCAGCAGGCTCCACCAGCCCGACGGGTCGAAGGCTTGCTGCGCGGCGTCGCCCGACGCTGCCGCCGACGCGTCGGCATCCGGTGCCGGCGGTGTATCGCTCGACGCCCCCGACGCGTGTTTCGCCGCATGCGCGGCTGCGACGGCCGCTTCCTCGGCCGCCGACATCGAGCTCTGCGCGAACGCGCCGAATGCACGCAGCGTCGCGAGCGTCGCGCGCTGCACCTCGAGCGCCTGGATCGCGGACTGCAGCATCCCGAGATTGAGCTTCAGCCACTGCTCGACCGCGCGCAGATCGGTGATCCGCTTGTCGAGCTCCTCGACGCTCGTGAGCGGCGCCATCATGTCGGACATGCTCGACAGCGACGGCGGCAGTCCTTGCGTGGCGCCCGGGAACGACGTCATCCCGCCGAACGGCGACATCCGCATCATGTCCCACATCCGGTCCATCATGTCGGCGGGCTTGAAGCCGGCAAAGCCGGCGAAAGGGTTGGAGCCGGAGGCATCGGTCGTCATACGGGCATCCTGGTTGACTGGGTGAGAGCGAGGCGGCCGCCATGCGTCGCGCGTGCCGCGCCTGGATCGATCATAGCGCCAGCGCGTGTCAGAACGGCGCGTCGCCGGGAAACTCGGGCGGGCGCCGCTCGCGCAGCGAGCGAATGCCTTCCTGCACGTCGGGCCCCGAAAAACCCATGAATTCGAGCGCCAGCGACGTGTCGAAGGTCGGCCCGGCCGTGCGCAGCCAGTTGTTCAATGCGTACTTGGTCCAGCGGATCGCCGACTGCGAACCGTGCGCGAGCCGCTCGGCCGCTTCGTAGGCCTTCGGCAGCAGGTCGGCCGGCTCGACCGCGAGCGAGACCAGCCCGATCCGCTCGGCCTCCTCGCCGCTCACCGGCTCGCACAGCATCAGGTAGTACTTCGCCTTCGCCATCCCGCACAGCAGCGGCCACACGATCGCCGCATGGTCGCCGGCCGCGACGCCGAGCCGCGTGTGGCCGTCGATGATGCGCGCATCCTTCGCGGCGATCGAGATGTCGGCGAGCAGCCCGGCGACGAGCCCCGCGCCGACGGCCGGGCCATGCATCGCCGACACGATCGGCTTGCTGCAGTTGATCACGTTATAGACGAGGTCGCGCGCCTCGCGCCACACGCGGGCGCGCACGTCGAAGTCGTTCGCCATGTCCTCGACGAGCGCGAGGTCGCCGCCCGCCGAGAAGCCCTTGCCTTCGCCGCGGATCACCGCGACGCGCGTGTCGGGATCGCGGTCGACGTCGCGCCAGATGTCGGCGAGCTCGCGATGCATGCGTGCGTTCGCGGTCGCGAGGCCGCTGCGGTTCGCGCCCTCGCCGCTCATCACGATGTCGAGCACGCCATGGTCGCGGCGCGTCACCTTCAGTGCTTCGTAACCGCCGTACGCGGCGAGATCGGCCATGCGCTGCTCCTTGCTCGAGGCTCTCGCGCCCCTGAATCGAGTGTAGCCAAGCCCGCGCGGGCAAACATCAGGCGAAACCCGGCGCGCGGGCCGGGCCCGGGTTTCGCGAAAGCGGAACGCTGCGTGCGCCGCGTGACTTACGCCGCGCCGTCGGGCGGCGCAACCGACTGCTCGATCGCGCCGAAGATCGACTTGCCGGCCGTGTCGAACATCTCGATGCGCACGGTGTCGCCGTAGCGCATGAATTCCGTCTGCGGCGCGCCGTGCTCGATCGTCTCGAGACAGCGCTTCTCGGCGATGCAGCAGTAGCCGCGCTTCGCGTCCTTGTTCGACACCGTGCCCGAGCCGACGATCGAGCCGGCGCGCAGGTTGCGCGTCTTCGCCGCGTGCGCAATCAGCTGGCCGAAGTGGAACACCATGTCGGTGCCGGCATCGGGCTGGCCGACCTTCTTGCCGTTCCAGTGGACGATCATCGGCCGGTGCACGCGGCCTTCGCGCCATTCGTCGCCGAGCTCGTCGGGCGTCACGGCGACCGGCGCGAACGCGGTGGCCGGCTTGCTCTGGAAGAAGCCGAAGCCCTTCGCGAGCTCGGCCGGAATCAGGTTGCGCAGCGACACGTCGTTCACCAGCGTGACGAGCCGCACGGCCTTCAGCGCTTCGTCGGGCGTCGCGCTCATCCGCACGTCGCCGGTGATCACCGCGACTTCCGCCTCGAAATCGATGCCCCATTCCTCGGACGGGCACACGACGTCGTCGCGGGCCCCGAGAAAATCGTCGCTGCCGCCCTGGTACATCAGCGGGTCGGTCCAGAATTCAGGCGGCATCTCCGCGCCGCGCGCGCGGCGCACGAGCTCGACGTGGTTCACGTACGCGGAGCCGTCGGCCCACTGGAACGCGCGCGGCAGCGGCGCCATGCAGTTGGCCGGATCGAACGCGAACGCATTGCGCGCGCGGCCGTGGTTCAGTGCGTCGTACAGGTCGCGCAGCTGCGGCGCGTAGAACGCCCAGTCGTCGAGGACGCGCTGCAGCGTTGGCGCGATCGCGTCGGCGATCGCCGCGGTGTGCAGGTCGCGCGACACGACGATCAGCTGGCCGTCGCGCGTGCCGTCCTTCAGCGAAGCAAGTTTCATAAGGGGACTCTGGCGTTGTAGTGACGATGGAGGGAGTCTATTTTACGATGGTGAATCCCTGCGGCGCGCTGCGATCGTGCGTGCCGTTTTCGCCCCGATTTTTCGGCCCGGTTTTTCAGCCCGCTTCCTGCCGCCTTTTCGCGCCCCTGCCGCCCATGCCCGCCAGCCCGCTTCCCGACGACGATCTCGCCGACTCCGACACCGACGACGCCGCTTCCGGCGAACACGGCGAGAAGGTCCGTTCCGGCATCCAGTCGATCGAGGTCGGCTTCCGCCTGCTCGACGTGCTGACGAGCGAGCCGCGCGCGATGATGCTGCGCGACCTCGCGCAGCGCGCGGGCATGAGTCCTGCGAAGGCGCACCGCTACCTGGTCAGCTTCTCGCGGCTCGGCGTGGTGTCGCAGGATCCCGTCTCCGGCCGCTACGAGCTCGGCGGCTTCGCGCTGCAGATGGGGCTCGCGCGGCTCGCACGCGTCGACGGCGTGAAGCTCGCACGGATCGCGCTGACCGAATTCCGCGACCGGCTCGACCAGACGGTCGGCATCGCCGTGTGGGGCAACCAGGGGCCGACGATCGTGCACTGGATGGAATCGAGCCACCCGGCGAAGGCGTCGCTGAAGCTCGGCGACGTGATGCCGCTGCTCGGCTCCGCGACGGGGCTGCTGTTCGCCGCGTACCTGCCGCGCAGCAAGACCGCCGCGATGCTCGAGCGCGAACTCGCCGATACGCGCCGCTCGCCGCACCACGGCGGCCCGCGCACGCTCGACGAGGTCGACGCGGTGCTCGCCGACGTGCGCCGGCACGAGGCCGCGCGCGTCGAGGGGATGCTGCTGCCGACGATCCATGCGTTCTGCATGCCCGTGTTCGATGCGGTCGGCGAACTCGCGCTCGCGATCGTCGCGCTCGGCCAGGAAGGCTCGTTCGACATTGCATGGGGCGGCGAGATCGACACCGCGCTGCGCACCTGCGCGCAGAAACTGTCTTACGAACTCGGCTATAGTCCCGACGCGCGCGACGCCTGACGCATCCGGTAACCGCCCCCGGCACCTGCCCGTCAAGCAGCGCGAACGTGCGGCGCATTCGACAGTCCGATTCCTGTGGCGCGCGCTGCGCGCCCGAGCTCACGCGAACGCCCCGATCCTGTCCCGATGCCCATGCAGCCTGCCGACACCCGCCCGAGTCACGCGTTGCCCCGCCACTGGCTGCGCGTGGGCATTGCGCTCGTCATCGTGCTGGTGCTGCACGCGCTCGCCGCGTTCTGGCTGATGCGCAACCGCGACGCGTTCACGCCGCCCGCGCCCGCCGAAGTCCCCATTCAGATCGAGCTGCTGAAACCGCAACCGATCGAGCGCCAACCCGCGCCGCCTGCGCCGAAGCCGGTCGAGCAGCCGGCCGCACCTGCGCCGGCGCCCCCGAAGGCCGCCGCACCGAAACCCGCGCCTGAGCCGGTCCTCACGTCGACGCAAACGGCCGAGCACGGCGAGCCGCCGGCCGCCGCGTCCGCCGCGAGTGGTGCGCCTGCCGCATCGGGCGCGCATGCTGCGTCGGCTGCCAGCGCCGCCAGCGCCGCCAGCACCGCGACTCCGGGCCCCGCGACGAACGGCGTGAAGTTCAACGCGCCGCCGTCCGGCGACCTGCAGTACGACACGTTCTACAACGGCATGCAGAACATGATCGGCACGATCCACTGGCGCACCGACGGGCACACCTACGACCTGTCCGTGTCGATGCCCGTGCCGTTCGTCGGCCCGTTCACCTATCGCAGCGAAGGCCGCATCGACGCGTTCGGCGTCGCGCCCGAGCGCTACGTCGAGAAGCGCGGCAAGCGGCCGGAGGACATCGCGATCTTCAACCGCGAGATCCGGCAGGTCGTGTTCACGCGCACGCCGAACAACGCGCCGCTGCCCGACGGCGTGCAGGACCGCTTCAGCATGCTGATGCAGCTGTCTGGGCTCGTGCGCGGCAATCCGTCCGCGTACAAGCCGGGCGTCACGCAGCAGTTCTTCGTGATCGACAACAACAGCGGCGAAACCTGGCCGATCGCCGTGATCGGCGACGAGCAGGTGCAGACGCAGGCCGGCATCATCGGCGCGCGGCACTTCATGCGCCTGCCGCGGCGCGACGGCGACACGCGCCGCATCGACATGTGGCTCGCACCGTCGCTCGGCTGGCTGCCCGCGCGGCTCGTGCAGACCGAACCGAACGGCGCGCAGATCGAGCTGTTGTGGCATGGCCGGCTCGCGGCGCCGGGCGTACCGTCCGACGAAGCACCCGCAGGCGGCGCAACGCATGCGCCCGCCGGTGCGCCGACGCCCGACGCATCAACCGCTCCCGCCGCGGAACCGGCACAACCCGCGCCGCCGGCCACCGTGCAACCGCCGGCACAACCGGCTGCGCCGCCCGCGCCCTCGCCTGTCACATCGCCTGTCACATCGCCTGTCACATCGCCTGTCACATCGCCTGTCAGACAGTGAACTCGCGCGCACATGCACGCGATTCGGCAATTTCGACCGATTACAGATTTCCGTGAAATGGCCGATGACACTCTTTAACAACTATTTCAGTCCACCGGCAGACAATGGGAAACGTTTCATAGACATCGGCTTCTAACCGATACACCCCATGCAGACGGGAACGGGGTGTGCAGCGCAAGCCCCTTGAAACCGGCAAGGCTCGCCCCACCTAGGGGACAACAAGGCCAGATGCCACTGCGAAGAGGAGTGCCGCCATGCAAATGATCTACAACAGCCCCAACTACTGCGTCGTCGAATTCGCGCCGCAGGCCGGTCACCACCTGATGAATGCCGGCGGATATGAAATCGTCGACAAGAACGCGCAGCGCGAAATCTTCATCGACGGCGAACTTGCCGAACGATTCCGCGCGCACGTGAAGCAGTTGATCGAGGATGAGCCGTCGCTCGATGAAGTCGACGAATTCCTCGGACAATTCGACAGCCTGATGATGATGCCCGTCGTGCTGCACTGACGACCCGCGGCCCGGCGCCTCGTGCGGCCGGGCCATTCGCCGCGCATCGACGCGGCGCCGCGAGCACTCCGATCCTGCCCCCGCCCGGTTCGCCGGCGGGGGTTTTCATTTGGCGGCCCGGCCGGCGCGGCGCAAGGCCGGGCGGCGCCCATGCGCACCGGCTACAATGACGGTTTTCCCGTCTTCGCCGGTCTTTCGCCCATGTCTGCGACTCCTCTCGCCGCTTCCGTCCCGCTCGACGCGTCCTATACGCGCGGCGCCGCTCTGCCTGCGCTGCTCAAATCGCGCATCCTGATCCTCGACGGCGCGATGGGCACGATGATCCAGCGCTACAAGCTCGACGAAGCCGCGTATCGCGGCGAGCGCTTCAAGGATTTCCCGCGCGACATCAAGGGCAACAACGAGCTGCTGTCGATCACGCAGCCGCAGATCATCCGCGAGATCCACGACCAGTACTTCGCGGCCGGCGCCGACATCGTCGAGACCAACACGTTCGGCGCGACGACCGTCGCGCAGTCCGACTACGAGATGGAAGATCTCGTCGTCGAGATGAACATCGAATCGGCGAAGCTCGCGCGCGAAGCGGCCGAGAAATACGCGACGCCGGACAAGCCGCGCTTCGTCGCGGGCGCGATCGGGCCGACGCCGAAGACGGCCAGCATCTCGCCGGACGTCAACGACCCGGGCGCACGCAACGTCACGTTCGACGAGCTGCGCGCATCGTACTACCAGCAGGCGAAGGCGCTGCTCGACGGCGGCGTCGACCTGTTCCTCGTCGAGACGATCTTCGACACGCTGAACGCGAAGGCCGCGCTGTTCGCGCTCGACGAGCTGTTCGAGGACACCGGCGAGCGCCTGCCGATCATGATCTCGGGCACCGTCACCGATGCGTCGGGCCGGATCCTGTCGGGCCAGACGGTCGAGGCATTCTGGAATTCGCTGCGCCATGCGAAGCCGCTCACGTTCGGCCTGAACTGCGCGCTCGGCGCGGCGCTGATGCGCCCGTACATCGCCGAGCTCGCGAAGCTGTGCGACACGTACGTGTCGTGCTATCCGAACGCGGGCCTGCCGAACCCGATGGCCGAGACGGGCTTCGACGAGACGCCGGACGTCACGTCGGGCCTCCTGAAGGAATTCGCGCAAGCCGGGCTCGTGAACCTCGCGGGCGGCTGCTGCGGCACGACGCCCGAACACATCGCCGAGATCGCGAAGGCGCTCGCCGACGTGAAGCCGCGCCGCTGGCCGAACCAGTACAGCGACAACGCCTGACCCGACCGCCCCCCGTCCTTCATCACCAGAATTCGCACCGCCATGACCGATCACATGATGCGCCTCGCCGGCCTCGAGCCGTTCAACGTCACGCCCGGAACGCTCTTCATCAACGTCGGTGAGCGCACCAACGTCACCGGCTCGAAGGCGTTCGCACGCATGATCCTCAACGGCCAGTTCGACGAGGCGCTCGCGGTCGCGCGCCAGCAGGTCGAGAACGGCGCGCAGGTGATCGACATCAACATGGACGAGGCGATGCTCGATTCGAAGGCGGCGATGGTGCGCTTCCTGAACCTGATCGCGTCGGAGCCGGACATCGCGCGCGTGCCGATCATGATCGACTCGTCGAAGTGGGACGTGATCGAGGCGGGCCTGAAGTGCGTGCAGGGCAAGGCGATCGTGAACTCGATCTCGCTGAAGGAAGGAGAGGACGCGTTCCGCCACCACGCGCACCTGATCCGCCGCTACGGCGCGGCGGCCGTCGTGATGGCGTTCGACGAAACCGGCCAGGCCGATACGTTCGCGCGCAAGACCGAGATCTGCAAGCGCTCGTACGACTTCCTCGTGAACGAAGTCGGCTTCCCGCCGGAAGACATCATCTTCGACCCGAACATCTTCGCGGTCGCGACCGGCATCGAGGAGCACAACAACTACGCGGTCGACTTCATCGAAGCGACCCGCTGGATCAAGCAGAACCTGCCGTACGCAAAGGTGAGCGGCGGCGTGTCGAACGTGTCGTTCTCGTTCCGCGGCAACGACCCGGTGCGCGAGGCGATCCACACCGTGTTCCTGTATCACGCGATCCAGGCCGGGATGGACATGGGCATCGTCAACGCGGGCCAGCTCGGCGTGTACGCCGACCTCGACCCGGAGCTGCGCGAGCGCGTCGAGGACGTGATCCTGAACCGCCGCGACGATTCGACCGACCGCCTGCTCGAGATCGCCGACAAGTTCAAGGCCGGGGGCGCGAAGAAGGAAGAGAACCTCGAGTGGCGCAACCAGCCGGTCGAGAAGCGGCTCTCGCATGCGCTGGTGCACGGCATCACGAACTTCATCGTCGAGGATACCGAAGAAGTGCGCGCGAAGATCGCCGCGGCCGGCGGCCGCCCGATCAACGTGATCGAAGGGCCGCTGATGGACGGGATGAACATCGTCGGCGACCTGTTCGGCCAGGGCAAGATGTTCCTGCCGCAGGTCGTGAAATCGGCGCGCGTGATGAAGCAGGCGGTTGCGCACCTGATCCCGTTCATCGAGGAAGAAAAGCGCCTGCTCGCGGAAGCGGGCGGCGACGTGCGCGCGAAGGGCAAGATCGTCATCGCGACCGTGAAGGGCGACGTGCACGACATCGGCAAGAACATCGTGTCGGTCGTGCTCCAGTGCAACAACTTCGAAGTCGTCAACATGGGCGTGATGGTCCCGTGCAACGAGATCCTCGCGAAGGCAAAGGTCGAGGGCGCGGACATCATCGGGCTGTCGGGCCTCATCACGCCGAGCCTCGAGGAAATGGCGTACGTCGCGTCCGAAATGCAGCGCGACGACTACTTCCGCGTGAAGAAGATCCCGCTGCTGATCGGCGGCGCGACGACCTCGCGCGTGCACACGGCCGTGAAGATCGCGCCGCACTACGAAGGCCCGGTGGTGTACGTGCCGGACGCGTCGCGCTCGGTGTCGGTCGCCTCCAGCCTGCTGTCCGACGAAGGCGCGACGAAGTACCTCGACGAGCTGAAGTCCGACTACGAACGCATCCGCGACCAGCACGCGAACCGCAAGGCACAGCCGATGGTCACGCTCGCCGAGGCGCGCGCGAACAAGACCAAGGTCGACTGGGCGGGCTACCAGCCGGTGAAGCCGAAGTTCATCGGCCGCCGCGTGTTCAAGAACTACGACCTGAACGAGCTCGCGCAGTACATCGACTGGGGCCCGTTCTTCCAGACCTGGGATCTCGCGGGTCCGTACCCGGCGATCCTGAACGACGAGATCGTCGGCGAATCGGCGCGGCGCGTGTTCTCCGACGCGAAATCGATGCTCGCGCGCCTGATCCAGGGCCGCTGGCTGACCGCGAGCGGCGTGATCTCGCTGCTGCCGGCGAATAGCGTCAACGACGACGACATCGAGATCTACAGCGACGAGTCGCGCTCGGAAGTGCTGCTTACCTGGCGCAACCTGCGCCAGCAGAGCGTGCGCCCGGTGGTCGACGGCGTGATGCGGCCGAACCGCTCGCTCGCCGACTTCATCGCACCGAAGGAATCGGGCGTCGCCGACTACATCGGGATGTTCGCGGTGACGGCCGGCCTCGGCGTCGACGCGAAGGAAAAGCAGTTCGAAGCCGACCACGACGACTACAGCGCGATCATGCTGAAGGCACTCGCCGACCGCTTCGCGGAAGCCTTCGCGGAAGCGATGCACGCGCGCGTGCGGCGCGAGCTGTGGGGCTACGCGAGCGGCGAGACGCTCGACAACGATGCGCTGATCGCGGAAAAGTACGCGGGCATCCGCCCGGCACCGGGCTACCCGGCCTGCCCCGACCACCTGGTGAAGCGCGACATGTTCGACGTGCTGCGTGCGGACGAGATCGGCATGAGCGTGACCGACTCGCTGGCGATGCTGCCGGCCGCGAGCGTGTCGGGCTTCTATCTCGCGCATCCGGACAGCACGTATTTCTCGGTCGGCAAAATCGGCCAGGATCAGCTCGAGGACTACGCGCAGCGCATGGCGCTGTCGCTCGACGACGCGCGCCGCGCGCTCGCGCCGCAGCTCTGATCGGCCCTTCGACGGGCGCGCCGCTGCCCGCTATCATCAGACAAAAGAAAAAGCCCGCTCGGACGCGGGCTTTTTTCTGCCTTTCGATCCTTTCAGACCGGCCGGGCAAGCAGGCTCAGAAGCCCCAGTGCACGTCGGCTTCGCCGGCTTTCGCTTCGCGCAGCATCGTGAGGAAGGGCGCAACGCGCTGGGCCAGGCTCGCCGGCACTTCGTGGTGCGCGTGATCGGCTTCGTCCTCATGGAAATGGCCGGCGTGCTCGGCGCGTTCCTGCTTCGCCTGCGCTACCGCCCCTTCCAGCTTGGCGATCGCGTGGTCCAGCTCGTCGTGCGTAATCACACCGCGCTCGCCCAGCTGCTTGCCGACGAGACCCAGCACATACACGGCGAAATCCTTCAGCACGTCGAGATCCTGTGCCGCCTTGCTCTTGAACGTAATCATGACAATTCCCTTTTCATCTTGTTGTGCCTGCGCGGCGCGGTTGGGGAACGCCGGCAGACCGGCGTCCGGCCTCGCGGACGCGGGCCGCCTGAGCGGCATATTAGCACCTGTTAAAATTCTGCGATCCCTGAAACGCGCGCTTAAAAAGCGCGCCGGCGGGCCGGCGTTTCCGGCCGCCACCAACGAAGCCTTCTACCAGCATGCTGCCAGCACACAAACAGACCCTCGAAGCCCTGCTCGCGGATAGCGTCAAGCAGGTCGCACACGCGCTGAAAGGCGCCGACGCCGCGTCCGTCGCCCCCGTCATCACGCTGGAGCGCCCGAAGGTCGCCGCGCACGGCGACGTCGCGTGCAACGTCGCGATGCAGCTCGCGAAGCCGCTCGGCACGAACCCGCGCCAGCTCGCCGAGCAGATCGTCGCCGCCCTCACCGCCCAGCCGGGCGCGCAAGGCCTCGTCGAAGCCGCCGAGATCGCCGGCCCCGGCTTCATCAACCTGCGCCTGTCGGCCGCCGCGAAGCAGGCCGTGATCGCCGCCGTGTTCGACCAGGGCCGCGCGTTCGGCACGTCGGATCGCGAGAAAGGCAAGCAGGTGCTGCTCGAATTCGTGTCGGCGAACCCGACCGGCCCGCTGCACGTCGGCCACGGCCGCCAGGCCGCGCTCGGCGACGTGCTCGCAAACGTGATCGCGAGCCAGGGCTACGCCGTGCACCGCGAGTTCTACTACAACGACGCAGGCGTGCAGATCGGCAACCTCGCGATCTCGACGCAGGCACGCGCACGCGGCCTGAAGCCGGGCGACGCGGGCTGGCCGGAAGCCGCGTACAACGGCGAATACATCGCCGACATCGCACGCGACTTCCTGAACGGCGAAACGGTCGCCGCGTCGGACGGCGAGCCGGTCAAGGGCACGGGCGACGTCGAGGATCTCGACGCGATCCGCAAGTTCGCGGTCACGTACCTGCGTCGCGAGCAGGACATGGATCTGCAGGCATTCGGCGTGAAGTTCGACCAGTACTACCTCGAGTCGTCGCTGTACAGCGAAGGCCGTGTCGAGAAGACGGTCGATGCGCTGATCAAGGCCGGCATGACCTACGAGCAGGACGGCGCGCTGTGGCTGCGCACGACCGACGAAGGCGACGACAAGGATCGCGTGATGCGCAAGTCGGACGGCACGTACACGTACTTCGTGCCGGACGTCGCGTACCACGTGACGAAGTGGGAGCGCGGCTTCACGAAGGTGATCAACATCCAGGGTTCGGATCACCACGGCACGATCGCGCGCGTGCGCGCCGGCCTGCAGGGCCTGCACATCGGGATCCCGAAGGGCTACCCCGACTACGTGCTGCACAAGATGGTCACCGTGATGCGCGACGGCCAGGAAGTGAAGATCTCGAAGCGCGCGGGCAGCTACGTGACGGTGCGCGACCTGATCGAATGGTCGGGCGGCGCGGCGGCGGGCCAGGAAGCGGCGCCGGACCTGATCGACGAAGCGACCATCACGCGCGGCCGTGACGCGGTGCGGTTCTTCCTGATCTCGCGCAAGGCCGATACCGAGTTCGTGTTCGACATCGACCTCGCGCTGAAACAGAACGACGAAAACCCGGTCTATTACGTCCAGTACGCGCACGCGCGGATCTGCTCGGTGCTCAACGAGCTGAAGTCGCGCTACAACGTCGACGTCGCGCAGCTGCCGGGCGCCGACCTGTCGCAGCTGACGAGCACGCAAGCGGCGTCGCTGATGCAGAAGCTGGCCGAGTACCCGGACATGCTCACGCACGCGGCCAACGAACTGGCGCCGCACGCCGTTGCGTTCTACCTGCGCGATCTCGCTGGCGAATTCCACTCGTTCTACAATGCGGAGCGCGTGCTGGTCGACGACGAAGCGCCGCGCAATGCGCGCGCCGCACTCCTCGCCGCGACCCGGCAGGTGCTCGAGAATGGTCTGGCGGTGCTCGGCGTGTCCGCGCCCGCCAAGATGTAACGTAGCAAGCGGCCCGAACCGGGCGCGAATGGCTGCGGCTGGAGCGCCCGCCGTCGGGTGCCCGCCGCCGGGTGCCCGTCGCCGGGTGCCCGTCGCAGCCTTTTCACGATTCTTTTTGCAGGTGACTCAAGCAATGGCACAACCACGCCGAACTTCGAAGCAATCGAAACAAGCCGGAGGGACATTTCTTGGAATCGTGCTGGGCCTGATCGTCGGCCTCGCGATCGCCGTGGTGGTGGCGCTCTACATCACGCGTTCCCCGTCGCCGTTCGTGTCGAAGGTCGCGCCGCCGCCGGCCGACAACGGCGCGAGCCAGCCGCAGCAGTTCGATCCGAACCGCGCGCTGCAGGGCAAGACGCCCGGCCAGCCGGTGCCGCAGGCCGCGCAGCCCGCGCCGCCGAACACCGCGCCCGGCCAGGCCGCGAACCAGACCCAGGGCGGCCTGCTGCCCGAACCGCAGATCGTCGAAGTGCCGCCGCAGGCCAACGGGTCGAGCGGCTCGAACAACACCGGCAGCTCGAACAACACGACCGCGTCGAACAATACGTCGTCGAGCAACGGCGTCGCCGTCGCGCCGAAGCCGGCCGACACCACGCCGCCGCCGAAGAAGACGCAGCAAGCGCAGCAGCAACAGCAGCAAGGCGGCGAGGACGACCTCGCCCGCTTCGCCGCGCAGAAGCAGGCGCAGCAAGCCGCCGCGCAAAAGCAGCAGCAACAGCAACTGGCCGCGAACACGCCGAAGCCGACCTCGTCGGCCACGGCCGCCGCGACGGCAAAGCCGCCGACCGCGAACGATGCGAATACCGGCTACTTCCTGCAGGTGGGCGCGTACAAGACGGAAGGCGACGCCGAGCAGCAGCGCGCGCGCCTCGGCTTCCAGGGTTTCGAGTCGAAGGTGTCGAAGCGCGATGTCAGCGGCGTGACGTATTTCCGCGTGCGTGTCGGCCCGTTCTCGAAGTTCGAGGATATGAACTCGGCCCGCCAGCGCCTGTCCGATGCAGGTGTCGACACGGCGGTGATCCGTTTCACGAAGCAGTAAGCAACCGGCCGAGCCCACTCAGAACCCGTTACGTTTCGTAACCCGAGCAACTGATTCGACGTTCACAACATGAAAAAACTGCTTAGCACGCTCCTTCTGTCCCTGGGTCTGGCCGCCGGCCTCGCGCAGGCTTCGCCCGCCGCGCCGGTCGCCGGCAAGGACTTCGAGGTGATGAAGTCGCCGCAGCCGGTGTCCGCACCGGCCGGCAAGGTCGAGGTGATCGAATTCTTCTGGTACGGCTGCCCGCACTGCTACGAATTCGAGCCGACGATCGAGGCGTGGGTGAAGAAGCAAGGCAACAACATCGACTTCAAGCGCGTCCCGGTCGCATTCCGTGACGATTTCGTCCCGCACTCGAAGCTGTTCTACGCGGTGTCCGCGCTCGGCATCTCCGAGAAGGTCACGCCGGCGATCTTCAACGCGATCCACAAGCAGAAGAACTACCTGCTGACGCCGCAGGCGCAGGCCGACTTCCTGGCCACGCAGGGCGTCGACAAGAAGCAGTTCACGGACGCATACAACTCGTTCAGCGTGCAGGGCGAAGTGAACCAGTCGGCCAAGCTGCTGAAGGACTACGCGATCGACGGCGTGCCGACGGTCGTCGTCCAGGGCAAGTACAAGACGGGCCCCGCTTACGCGAACAGCATCCCGGGCACGGCCCAGGTGCTCGACTTCCTCGTGAAGCAGGTTCAGGACAAGAAGCTCTGATCCCCGCCCGCCCGCCGGCATGACTACTCCGCTGAAGGTCTTCATCACCGGCGCATCGAGCGGCCTCGGCCTCGCGATGGCCGAGGAATACGCCCGCCAGGGCGCCACGCTCGCACTCGTCGCGCGCCGCACCGATGCCCTCGATGCGTTCGCGCGGCGCTTCCCGAAGCTGTCCATCTCCGTCTATTCCGCCGACGTGCGCGACGCCGACGCGCTCGCGACGGCCGCCGCGTCGTTCATCGCGACGCACGGCTGCCCCGACGTCGTGATCGCGAACGCCGGCATCAGCCAGGGCGCCGTCACGGGCCAGGGCGATCTCGCGACGTTCCGCGACGTGATGGACATCAATTATTACGGGATGGTCGCGACGTTCGAGCCGTTCGTCGGCCCGATGACGGCCACGCGCCACGGCACGCTGGTCGGTGTCGCGAGCGTTGCCGGCGTGCGCGGGCTGCCCGGTTCCGGTGCGTACAGCGCGTCGAAATCGGCCGCGATCAAGTATCTCGAAGCGCTGCGCGTCGAGTTGCGGCCGGCCGGTGTCGGCGTCGTGACGATCGCGCCCGGCTACATCCGCACGCCGATGACCGCGCACAACCCGTACCGAATGCCGTTCCTGATGGACGCCGACCGCTTCGCGGCGCGTGCGGCCCAGGCGATCGCGCGGCAGCGCGCGTTCCGCGTGATTCCGTGGCAGATGGGTGTGGTCGCGAAGGTGTTGCATGTGTTGCCGCGCTGGCTGTACGACCGCCTGTTCGAGAAGGCGCCGCGCAAGCCGAAGGCGGGGGCGCACTGACGCTCCGGTGAGCACCGGCCCGCGTGAAGCTTCGCGGGCCGTCTCTCCGTCTCTCCGTCTCTCCGTCTCTCCGTCTCTCCGTCTCTCCGTCTCTCCGTCTCTCCGTCTCTCCGTCTCTCCGTCTCTCCGTCTCTCCGTCTCTCCGTCTCTCCGCATCACCGCATCACCGCCTCTCCACACTACGCCAGGCGGCTTTGACGCTTCGATTCACCACACGCCCGCACCGCTCCCGCGCCGTCCCCGACGCGTCACTGCCCAGCATCCCCGGCGCCAGCGTTCCGCCGTCCGCAGCCTCCTTCGCCCCACTCGCCGCCCCAACACCCGTTCCGTCGCGAACGCAGCCGTTTTTCGGCCAATTCGCCGCGTTCAGGCGCCTTTTTTCACGCGTCGCGCGCTTTGACGGTATGCTATTCGCCAGCCGCGCCGGCCCTGTCCGCTTCCGGGCCGCGCCCGCATCCCGTCACCCAGCAAAAAACACAAGCCACGTGGGAGATCCTATGCAGCTCAAGCTGTTCGCCGCGGCCACGCTCGCCGCCGCCCTCGCCGCCCCCGGCCTCGCCGCCGCCAAGCCGCTCACCGTCTGCACGGAATCGAGCCCGGACGGCTTCGACGTCGTCCAGTACAACTCGCTCGTCACGACCAACGCGTCGGCGGACGTGATCTTCAACACGCTCGTGTCGTACGACGAAGCCGCGAAGAAAGTCGTGCCCGCGCTCGCCGACAAATGGGACGCGAGCGCCGACGGCCTCACGTACACGTTCCATTTGCGCCCGAGCGTCGCGTTCCAGACCACCGACTATTTCAAGCCGACCCGCGCGCTCGACGCGGACGACGTCGTGTTCACGTTCTCGCGGATGCTCGACGACTCGAATCCGTGGCACAAGGTGGCCGGCGCGAGCGGCTTCCCGCACGCGCAGTCGATGGGGCTCGTGAAGCTCGTGAAGTCGGTCACGAAGGTCGACGACAGCACCGTGAAGTTCGTGCTGAATGAGCCGAATGCGACGTTCGTGCCGATCCTGACGATGGGCTTCGCGTCGATCTACTCGGCCGAATACGCGGACCAGCTGCTCAAGGCCGGCAAGCAGGCCGACCTGAACGGGAAGCCGGTCGGCACCGGCCCGTTCGTGCTGAAGAGCTACACGAAGGACGCGCTGATCCGCTACGACGTGAACCCGACCTACTGGGGCACGAAGCCGAAGGTCGACCGGCTGATCTATGCGATCACGCCCGATCCGTCGGTGCGGCTGCAGAAGGTGAAGGCCGGCGAATGCCAGATCGCGCTGTCGCCGAAGCCGCAGGACGTGCTCGCCGCGAAGGGCGAAAGCGCACTGAAGGTCGCGCAGACGCCCGCGTTCATGACCGCGTTCGTTGCACTGAACACGCAGAAGAAGCCGCTCGACAACGACAAGGTGCGCGAGGCGCTGAACCTCGCGTTCGACCGCGCGACCTACCTGAAGGTCGTGTTCGACAACACCGCGACGGCCGCGAACAACCCGTATCCGCCGAACACGTGGAGCTACGCGAAGGACGTCGCGCCGTATGCGTACGATCCGGCGAAGGCGAAGCAGCTGCTCGCGCAGGCCGGCTTCCCGAACGGCTTCTCGACGACGATCTGGACGCGCCCGACCGGCAGCGTGCTGAACCCGAACCCGAAGGTCGGCGCGGAGCTGTTGCAGGCCGACCTCGCGAAGATCGGCGTGAAGGCCGAGGTCAAGGTGATCGAATGGGGCGAGCTGATCAAGCAGGCGAAGCTCGGCCAGCATGACATGCTGTTCATGGGCTGGGCCGGCGACAACGGCGATCCGGACAACTACCTGTCGCCGCTGTTCAGCTGCAATGCGGTGAAGTCGGGCATCAACTTCGCGCGCTTCTGCGACACGCAGCTCGACAAGCTGATCGCCGACGGCAAGTCGACCGCCGACCAGGCCAAGCGCGCGAAGCTGTATGAAGCCGCGCAGAAGATCATCCACGACCAGGCGCTGTGGATTCCGCTCGGCTATCCGACCGCGGCCGCGCTCACGCGCACGAACGTGAGCGGCTATCACGTGAGTCCGTTCGGACGGCAGAACTTCACGACCGTCGCCGTGCAGTAACGCGACCCTCGCGCGTGGCGCGCAAGCGACGGTGCGTCCGACCATCGCTTGCGGCCCGCGCGCCGCGCTTGCTACACTGCGCGCCTATTCCTCATACCGGACGCCAGCCAAAGTGAACAACTAAGCCTTCCCAAAATGTTTTCGCCGCCGTGCCACGCACGCCCGCGCGAAGGTCTTCACGCATTTTTGGAGGTGCTTATGGCTGCAGCCACGCCCACCGGCGCGCTCGTCGCGCTTCATCACGTTTCCTTCCGCTTCGACGACGGCTTCACGCTGTTCGATTCGCTCGACCTTTCCATCGATCGCACGCCGACCGGCATCGTCGGCCGCAACGGCATCGGCAAGAGCCAGCTCGCGCAATTGATCGCGGGGTACTGCGCGCCGAGCGCGGGGACGATCGAGCGGCACACGCCAGTCGTCTACGTCGCGCAGCAGCACGACTACGGTGGCGTATCGGCCGGCTCGCGAACCGTCGCGCAGATCGCCGCGCTCGATGCACCGCTCGGCGCGCTCGCGCGTCTCGCCGACGGCCGCGCGGAACCGCACGACTTCGACCTGATCGGCGATCGCTGGGATCTCGCGGAGCGGCTGCGCACCGCGCTCGACGCAGCCGGCCTGGACGACGTGCAACCCGACACGCCCGCGCAGGCACTGAGCGGCGGGCAGCTCGCGCGCGTCGCGCTGATCGGCGCGCTGCTCTCCGGCGCGGGCTTGCTCGTGCTCGACGAACCGACCAACCATCTCGACGCGTCGGGCCGTGCGTGGCTGCGCGCGGCGCTCGACGGCTGGCACGGTGGCCTCGTCATCGTGAGCCACGACCGTGCGCTGCTCGCCGACGTGCAGCGCATCGTCGAGCTGACGACACAAGGCGTGCGCTCGTACGGCGGCAACTACGCGCTCTATCGTGCGCAGCGTGACGCGGAACAGGATGCCGCGCAGTCCGCGCTCGACAACGCGCGTGCCGAACGCGGACGCGTCAGGCGCAGGCTCGAACAGGAACACGACACGATCCAGCGTCACGCGGCCGCGTCGCTGCGCGACGCGAAGACGGCCAACCTGTCGTCGGGGGCAAAACAGAGTCGCAAGGGTGCGGCGCGCAGCATCATGGGCACGGTGCGGCGCCACCAGAACGAATTCAAGGCGACGCTCGACGAACGCGTACAGGAAGCGGCCGCGCGCGTCGAAGCCGATGCGCCCGTGCTCGTGTCGCTGCCGGGCACCGAGGTCAGCGCACGCCGTCAGCTGTTCACGCTCGACCGCGCGCAACTGCCGTGGCGCATCGCCGGCGATGCCGACGCGATCACGTGGTCGGCCAGCGGCCCGGTGCGCATTGCATTGACGGGCCCGAACGGCTGCGGCAAATCGACGTTGCTGCGCATGCTCGCGGGCGAGCTTTCGCCGCGCTCAGGCGCGTGCACGACACACGTGAGCGCCGCGTATCTCGACCAGCGACTCGCGCTGCTCGATCCCGATCGCTCGATCGTCGAGCAACTGGGGCTGCTCGATACGCCGCTCGCCGAAGGCGACCTGCGCAGCCGGCTCGCGCTGTTGCAGCTCGACGCGGTACGCGCAACGCAGCCGGCGCGGCAGCTGAGCGGCGGCGAACGGCTGAAGGCCGCGCTCGCGTGCGCGTTGTGGCGTGGCACGCCCGCGCAACTGCTGCTGCTCGACGAGCCGACCAATCACCTCGACCTAGAATCGGTGCAGGCGATCGAAGCCGCACTGGCGGGCTTCCCCGGCGCGATCGTGGTCGCGTCGCACGACTCCGCGTTTCTCGCGGCGCTCGACCCGACGCACACGATGCAATGGCATCGCGACGGGTGGCGCTACGAACCCGTCGCTTGAGGAGAACGAAACGGTGTCAGCCGGCGGTGCGGAACCGCAGCACACCGTCGTCGCCCTGCTCGCGCACGAGCTCACCCGAGAGCCACAGCAGGTTCAGGTGCGCGAGCGCCTCGCCGAGCGCGAACGTCATCTGGTGGATGTCGAGTTCGCGGCGGCGGAACATGATCGGCACGATGTCGGCCGCGCTCATCGGCTGTTCCGCGCAGGCGACGCGCACTTCGGCCAGGCGCGCGTCGTGGTGTTCGCGCAGTTGCGTGATGCGCGTGCGCACGCCGCGGAACGGCTTGCCGTGCGACGGCAGCACCAGCGTATCGGGCGCCATCGTCTCGTAGCGGCCGAGCGACTGCAGGTACAAGGCGAGCGGGTTCGCTTCCGGTTCGAGGTCGAACACGGACACGTTCGTCGAGATGCGCGGCAGCACCATGTCGCCGGAGATCAGCACGCCGTCCGCTTCGCTGTGCAGCGCGCAATGTTCAGGCGAATGGCCGAAGCCGGTCACGACGCGCCAAGTGCGCGCGCCGATCGTCACCGCGTCGCCTTCGCGCAAGCGCCGGTAGCGCGGCGGCACGGCCGGCACGAGATCCGAGTAGTAGTTGCGGCGGTTGCGCAGCTTGTCGAGCGCGGCCGGATCGGTCAGCCCGTGGCGCGCGAAGTGATCGGCGGCGGCCGCGCCGCCCGCGTTCGAGCCGTTGCCGGCCGCCATCAGGCAGCCGAACATGTACTCGCCGAGCGTCATCCACAGCCGCACGTTCCAGCGGCCCTTGTCGCCGCCTTCGCACAGCCAGTTCGCGAGGCCGAAGTGATCGGGGTGGCAATGCGTGACGAGCACGCGCAGCACGGGCAGGCCGTCGAGATGCGTGTCGAAGATCTGCTCCCAGTGCGTGCGGATCGCATCCGACGCGATCCCGCAATCGACGATCGTCCAGCCGGCCTGCCCGTCGATTTCGTCGCGCAGCAGCCAGAGGTTGATGTGATCGAGCGAGAACGGCAGCGGCATGCGCAGCCAGCGCACGCCGGGCGCGACCTCGAACGTGTCGCCCGCGGCGGGCAGCGTATCGGCGAAGGGATAGTCGAGTTGGTGTTCCAGTGCGTTCATCGGTGGGGCGTCTCGTCGTTATCGGTGCGATTGCGCGCCGGCGGCAGGCCGCGGCGGGCGTTCCGCCGATTCTATCGCCGTCCCGAGGAACGCGTGCCCGGCGGCTTGCTGCCCGTCAAAAAAAGTTCGTGCCAGAATCGGTTCCGTACCCGTATCTTTACGCGAAGATGCACCGAACGGCACCCAACGGCGGGCAACCCGCCGCTTGCCGGCCAGCCGCGCCTTGCCGCAAAGCCCTTGAACCGCCCGCTTGGGCGCTAAAATGGCGAGTGCTTACAGCCCCTCCCGAACGAGCCTGCACGCGATGAATCACTTCCCCAAACTGCTGTCCTCGCAGATCGGTTTCGACGTCGCGCAGACGATGCTCGAAAACTTCGACCGCCATTACCGGATCTTCCGCGAGGCGGCCGTCGAGGCGAAGACGCTGTTCGAGCGTGGCGACTGGCATGGGCTGCAGCGGCTCGCGCGCGAGCGGATCACGTCGTACGACGATCGCGTGAAGGAATGCGTCGAGGTGCTGGAAGACGAATACGACGCGGAGAACATCGACGACGAAGTGTGGCAGCAGATCAAGCTGCACTACATCGGCCTGCTCACGTCGCACCGCCAGCCCGAGTGCGCGGAGACCTTCTTCAATTCGGTGTGCTGCAAGATCCTGCACCGCTCGTACTTCAGCAACGATTTCATCTTCGTGCGCCCGGCGATCTCGACCGAGTATCTGGAGAACGACGAGCCGGCCGCGAAGCCGACCTACCGCGCGTACTATCCGGGCACCGACGGGCTCGCGGCCACGCTCGAGCGGATCGTCACGAACTTCCAGCTCGAGCCGGCGTTCGACGATCTCCCGCGCGACATCGCATGCGTGATGCAGGCGATCCACGACGAATTCGGCCACTTCGACGAAGCGCCGAATTTCCAGATCCACGTGCTGTCGTCGCTGTTCTTCCGCAACAAGAGCGCGTACATCGTCGGCCGCATCATCAACGCCGACCGCGTGCTGCCGTTCGCGGTGCCGATCCGCCACGTGCGCCCGGGCGTGCTCGCGCTCGACACCGTCCTGCTGCGCCGCGACCAGCTGATGATCATCTTCGGCTTCTCGCACTCGTATTTCCTCGTCGACATGGGCGTGCCGTCCGCGTACGTCGACTTCCTGTGCACGATCATGCCCGGCAAGCCGAAGGCGGAGATCTACACGTCGGTCGGCCTGCAGAAGCAGGGCAAGAACCTGTTCTATCGCGACCTGCTGCACCATCTGTCGCATTCGAGCGACCGCTTCATCATCGCGCCCGGGATCAAGGGCCTCGTGATGCTCGTGTTCACGCTGCCGTCGTTCCCGTACGTGTTCAAGATCATCAAGGATCAGTTCCCGCCGCCGAAGGAAACGACGCGCGCGCAGATCATGGAGAAGTACCAGCTCGTGAAGCGCCACGACCGCCTCGGGCGAATGGCCGACACGCTCGAGTACTCGAGCGTCGCGCTGCCGCTCGCGCGGCTCGACCACGCGCTCGTGCGCGAGCTGGAGAAGGAAGTGCCGTCGCTGCTCGAATACGAGGACGGCAATCTCGTGATCGAGCACCTGTACATCGAGCGCCGGATGACGCCGCTCAACCTGTACCTGCAGAACGGCTCCGATGCCGACGTCGAGCACGGCGTGAAGGAGTACGGCAACGCGGTGAAGGAGCTGATGAAGGCGAACATCTTCCCCGGCGACATGCTGTACAAGAACTTCGGCGTCACGCGCCACGGCCGCGTGGTGTTCTACGACTACGACGAGATCGAGTACCTGACCGACTGCAACGTGCGCCGCGTGCCGGCGCCGCGCAACGAGGAAGACGAGCTGTCCGGCGAACCGTGGTATACCGTCGGCCCGCACGACATCTTTCCGGAAACCTACGGGCCGTTCCTGCTCGGCGACCCGCGCGTGCGCGACGTCTTCATGAAGCATCACGCGGACTTTTTCGATCCCGCGCTGTGGCAGGCCAGCAAGGACAAGCTGATCCAGGGCGAATTGCCCGACTTTTATCCGTACGACACCGCGCTGCGCTTTTGCGTGCGCTACCCCGCGCGCTTCGGCGCGAGTGACCAGAACGAGGGCGCCGGCGACGCGCAGCGCGCCGCCTGACGCCCGCTAGACCGCACCGATTGCGACCCGATTTCCGTCAACGGAATCCACATCGATGAACCCCCAAGACAATCCGCTTTCACACCTGTTCGACAACAACGACGCCTGGGTCAAGCACAAGCTCGAGGACGACCCGCAGTTCTTCGCGCGTCTCGCCCACCAGCAGGCGCCGGAATATCTGTGGATCGGCTGCTCGGATTCGCGCGTACCCGCGAACGAGATCATCGGCCTGCCGCCGGGCGAAGTGTTCGTCCACCGCAATATCGCGAACGTGGTCGTGCACAGCGACCTGAACTGCCTGTCGGTGATCCAGTTCGCGGTCGACATCCTGCGCGTGAAGCACATCATGGTGGTCGGCCACTACGGCTGCTCGGGCGTGAACGCCGCCCTGCTCAACCGCCGCGTCGGCCTCGCCGACAACTGGCTGCATCACGTGCAGGACGTGCGCGAACGCCACACGGCGCTGCTCGACGCATGGCCGGTGGGCGAAGCGCGCTATCGCCGCCTGATCGAGCTGAACGCGATCGAGCAGGTCGTCAACGTGTGCCGCACGACGATCGTCAACGACGCGTGGGCGCGCGGCCAGTCGCTCACCGTGCACGGGCTCGTGTACGGCGTGCATGACGGCCGGATGCGCAACCTCGGGATGGCCGTGTCGAGCTTCGACGCGCTCGACGAGACCTACAAGCGCTGCGTGGCCGCGCTCGTCGCTGGCGGCGAGCATGCCCCGGACAACGACATGATCGCGGCGGACGCCGCACGGCTCGAAGGCGTCGCGCAGGCGGTCGCCGCCACGCTGAAGCCGTGCGACGACGCAAAGTAACGCGCTAGCCAGCGCAGCGGATCGCTACGCTGGCGTGCCGCTGCGCCACCCATCGAACGGATCTGACCCCGGCACTGCTGCCACGGCGGCGCCAAGCAAAGGAGCGACGGGCATGAAAACCGCATTGATCGTCGGTGCATCGCGCGGCCTCGGCCGCGAATTCGTCCGCCAATACCGGCGCGACGGCTGGAACGTGATCGCCACCGCGCGCGACGACGCGTCGCTCGACGCGCTGCGCGCGCTCGGCGCGCAGGCCCATGCGCTCGACATCACGCAGCCCGAGCAGATCGCGGCGCTCGGCTGGAAGCTCGACGGCGAGCGGCTCGATGCGGCCGTGCTGGTGTCGGGGGTGTACGGGCCGCGCACCGAGGGGGTCGAGACGGTCACCGCCGAGGATTTCGACGCGGTGATGCATACGAACGTGCGCGGGCCGATGCAGTTGCTGCCGATCGTGCTGCCGCTCGTCGAGGACGCGCGCGGCGTGCTGGCCGTCGTGTCGAGCCGGATGGGCAGCATCGCCGAGGCGACCGGCACGACCGGCTGGCTGTACCGCGCGAGCAAGGCCGCGCTGAACGACGCGCTGCGCATCGCGTCGCTGCAGACGCGCCACGCCGCGTGCATTTCGCTCCATCCCGGCTGGGTGCGCACCGACATGGGCGGCGCGCAGGCCGCGATCGACCCGGAAACCAGCGTGGCCGGCATGCGCCGCGTGATCGCCGAATCCGGCGCGGACGTATCGCAGGCAAACGGCCGTTTCTTCCAGTACGACGGTATCGAGCTGAGCTGGTGAACTGGTAGGCAGCCGACAACCTAGCGTCGTTAATTCCTGTTTCGCATGATTTTGAACCGACCTGACGCGTGCCCGTGCGGCGGCGCGTCCCCCGCTCCCGCCGGCAAAGCGCCGGCGCCCCGCTATGCGGCCTGCTGCGGCCGCTTCATCGACGGCGGCGAGGCCGCGCCGACCGCGCTCGAGTTGATGCGCTCGCGGTACAGCGCGTACGTGCTCGGCGCGACCGACTACCTGCGCGCGACCTGGGCCGCACGCACCTGCCCGCCCGATCTCGACACCGACCCCGAAGCGCCCGACGCGCCGCGGTGGCTCGGCCTCGCGGTCAAACGCCACGCGCCGCTCGACGAGCGCCACGCGGAGGTCGAGTTCGTGGCCCGCTACAAGGTTGGCGGACGCGCTTACCGGCTCCACGAGACGAGCCGTTTCGAGCGCGACGAACAGGGTTTCTGGCGCTACGTCGACGGCGAAGTCAGTGAACGTTGACAAATAGTTGCTGTGTCAGACGCCGGGTAATTCCCGCATTGCACAACCCCATTTTGTCCGGCTACGATGACCTCGAATTGGTCATGTTGCATGGCAGGGCTTACGAATGGCGTTCAGCAAGGGATTGGTGGGATGGATGGCGGCGTGTGCGCTGTCGGCCGCTCAGGCCGGTACGCTGCCGAACGCCAATACGGGGACGGGTGCCGGCGCCAGCGGGTCGCTCGCCCACGCCGAACGCTTCGACTACGCCGATTCGAACCTGCCGCAGGTCGCCGCCGACCTGAACGAACAGATCCTCCGCATTCCGGCCGACGCATCGGGCACCGTCACGCTCGAGGCCACGCTCTTCAAGCCGAACGGGCCCGGCCCGTTCCCGCTCGTCGTCTTCAACCACGGCAAGAACACCGGCGATCTCCATCAGCAGCCGCGCAGCCGGCCGCTCGCGTTCGCGCGCGAATTCGTGCGCCGCGGCTATGCGGTGATCGCGCCGAACCGCCAGGGCTTCGCGGGCTCGGACGGCACGTACCAGCAGGAAGGCTGCAACGTCGGCAAGAACGGCCTCGCGCAGGCGGCCGACGTCGACGCGACGGTGCGCTACATGTCGCACCAGTCGTACGTCGATGCGTCGCGCATCGTCGTCGCCGGCACGTCGCATGGCGGCCTCGTATCGGTCGCGTACGGCACCGAAGCCGCACCGGGCGTGCGCGGCATCATCAACTTCTCCGGCGGGCTGCGCCAGGACCTCTGCGACGGCTGGCAGAAAAACCTCGTCGATGCGTTCGACCAGTACGGCGCCCATACGGCCGTGCGGTCGCTGTGGCTGTACGGCGACAACGACTCGGTGTGGACGCCCGGGCTCGTCGCGCAAATGCACGACGCGTACGTTTCGCATGGCACGCAGGCCCAGTTCATCGATTTCGGCCGCTACAAGGACGACGCGCACCGGCTGATCGTCGATCGCGACGGCGTGCCCGTGTGGTGGCCGGCCGTCAACGCGTTCCTCGCGCAGCTGAACCTGCCGACGTCGGTGCGCTACGCGGTCGCGAACCCGCACGAGCCGAAGGCGAGCGGCTATGCGTCGATCGACGCGGTCAACGCCGTGCCGTATGTCGACGAAGCCGGCCGTGAAGGCTACCGCCGCTTCCTGAACCAGCATCCGAGCCGCGCGTTCGCGGTGTCGTCGGAAGGCGCGTGGTCGTGGGCCGAAGGCGGCGACGATCCGATGGCGCTCGCGCTCGACAACTGCTCGAAGCAGGGCGCAGGTTCGTGCCGGCTGTATGCGGTCAACGACCGGGTCGTGTGGAACGACGCGACGCAGACGGCCGACAACGACGACGGCAACGCACGCGACACCGGCACGCCGGCGCTGGCTTCGCGCTGACGAGCGGCGGCCTTCGCCGCCGTTTTTCGTTTTCCTCCCCTCCCTCCTTTCGTCGCTTCGCGTACGCGCTGCGTACGGCGATCGCGACGAACGTGGCCCATGCGGCCCCCCACGCGTGCCAGCGTGAACGCGCCGTCTCGCAACCGCGCACCCCAATGTCCCGTGTCACCGCTCACCGTCAAGCGTGTCCCGACCACGTGGGGCCACATCATTACGCGCCATCGATTCCCCCTTCGTGCCCCGATTTTTCACCCCACCGGCGCCCGCCGCCCCACGATTTTTTTCGGTTGGGGGGCCTCACTCGAACGCCGTCATCTGCGGTCATTTCGGGATATCTGAACCGTACCGTCCCGAGCCGCCCCGATCTGCGTCGAACTCCCGCCCGGCAAGGCTTTGCGGTGTTTGTAACCGGTAGTGCAACGGGTCGCGGAACACGCTAATCTCAGCGCGTTTCGTGTCCCGCCGCGCGGCATCCCGTCGATGCCGCGCAGCCGTTTTATCCCCCGGAGTCGCCTTGAGTACGCCAGCCACCGACGACTGGGTCGCGCGCAGCCTGCGCGCGGTCTGGCATCCCTGCACCCAGATGAAGCATCACGAGCGCCTGCCGCTGATCCCCGTCGCGCGCGGCGCGGGCCTGTGGCTGTACGACCGTGACGGCCGCCGCTACTTCGACGCGATCAGCTCGTGGTGGGTCAACCTGTTCGGCCATGCGAACCCGGACATCAACGCGGCGCTGAAGGACCAGCTCGACACGCTCGAGCACGCGATGCTCGCCGGCTGCACGCACGAGCCCGCGATCGAACTCGCGGAGCGGCTGCACGCGCTGACCCAGCGCACGCTCGGCCATGCGTTCTTCGCGTCGGACGGCGCGTCGGCGGTCGAGATCGCGCTGAAGATGAGCTTCCACGCGTGGCGCAACCGCGGCCGCGCGAACAAGCAGGAATTCGTCTGCGTAGCGAACAGCTATCACGGCGAGACGATCGGTGCGCTCGGCGTAACCGACGTCGCGCTGTTCAAGGACGCGTACGACCCGCTGATCCGCCATGCGCACGTCGTCGCGTCACCCGACGCACGCGGCGCGCTGCCGGGCGAAACGGCCGCCGACGTCGCGGGCCGCGCGCTTGCGGACGTGCGGCGCCTGTTCGTCGAGCGCGGCGACCGGATCGCCGCGCTGATCGTCGAGCCGCTCGTGCAGTGCGCGGCCGGCATGGCAATGCACGATCCGTCGTACGTCCGCGGGCTGCGCACGCTGTGCGACGAATTCGGCGTGCACCTGATCGCCGACGAGATCGCGGTCGGCTGCGGCCGCACCGGCACTTTCTTCGCGTGCGAGCAGGCCGGCGTGTGGCCCGATTTCCTGTGCCTGTCGAAAGGCATCAGCGGCGGCTACCTGCCGCTGTCGCTCGTGCTCACGCGCGATGACGTGTTCGCCGCGTTCTACGACGACGACACGACGCGCGGCTTCCTGCACTCGCATTCGTACACGGGCAACCCGCTCGCGTGCCGCGCGGCGGTCGCGACGCTCGACCTGTTCGAGCGCGACGACGTGCTCGCGGCCAATGCCCGCAAGTCGGCGACGCTGCGCGCCGCGCTCGCGCCGCTCGATGCGCACCCGCAGGTACGGCACCTGCGCGAGCGCGGCACGCTGTTCGCGTTCGACGTCGCGCTCGACGGCGACGCGGCGCGCGGCTTCTCGCGTCGCTTCTTCGAGCGCGCGCTGGAACGCGAGCTGCTGCTGCGCCCGATCGGCACGACCGTGTACCTGATGCCACCGTACGTGATGAGCGACGACGACATCGCTTGGCTCGCGCAAAGCACGCGCGACACGCTCGATGCAACGCTCGCGGAGATCACCGGATGACACAACAGCCCCCACGCTCACTTCGTTCACTGCCCCCCGAGGGGGCGGCTGCCTCCCTTGGGGCGGCCCGGCGGGAGGCAGCGACGAACCCTCTGCTCGATACCCTGCAACGCGGCCTCGCCGCGCTCGACGCGCAAGGGCTGCGCCGCGTGCGCCGCACCGCCGACACCGCGTGCGATGCGCGCATGACCGTCGACGGCCGCGAGATCGTCGGCTTCGCGAGCAACGACTATCTCGGCCTCGCCGCGCATCCGGCGCTCGTCGCCGCGTTCGCCGAAGGCGCGCAGCGCTACGGCTCCGGCAGCGGCGGCTCACACCTGCTCGGCGGCCATTCGCGTGCGCACGCGACGCTCGAAGAAGAACTCGCGGCCTTCTCGGGCGGCTTCTCCGACGCGCCGCGCGCGCTGTACTTCAGCACCGGCTACATGGCGAACCTCGCCGCGATGACGGCGCTCACCGGCAAAGGCGCGACGATCTTCTCCGACGCGCTGAACCACGCGTCGCTGATCGACGGCATGCGGCTGTCGCGCGCGAACGTGCAGGTCTATCCGCATGCGGACACGGCCGCGCTCGCCGCGTTGCTCGACGCATCGGATGCCGAAACGAAGCTGATCGTCAGCGACACGGTGTTCAGCATGGATGGCGACATCGCGCCGCTCGCCGAACTCGTCGCGCTGGCCGAACGCCACGGCGCGTGGCTCGTCGTCGACGATGCGCACGGCTTCGGCGTGCTCGGCCCGCAAGGCCGCGGCGCGCTCGCGGCCGCCGCGCTGCGCTCGCCGCATCTCGTATACGTCGGCACGCTCGGCAAGGCCGCCGGCGTCGCGGGCGCGTTCGTGATCGCGCACGAGACCGTGATCGAATGGATGATCCAGCGCGCGCGCAGCTACATCTTCACGACGGCCGCGCCGCCGGCCGTCGCGCACGCGGTATCGGCCAGCCTGAAGGTGATCGCGGGCGACGAAGGCGACGCGCGACGCGCCCATCTCGCCGCGCTGATCGACCGCACGCGCGCGCTGCTGCGCAACACGCGCTGGCAGCCGGTCGATTCGCACACGGCCGTGCAGCCGCTCGTGATCGGCAGCAACGACGCGACGCTCGCGGCAATGCGCGCGCTCGACGCGCACGGCCTGTGGGTGCCCGCGATCCGGCCGCCGACGGTGCCCGTCGGCACGTCGCGGCTGCGCGTGTCGCTGTCGGCCGCGCATTCGTTCGACGATCTCGCGCGGCTCGAAGCCGCGCTGATCGAAGCCAGTGAGGCGCAGGCCGCGCAGGAGGCAGAACAGCCCCCACGCTCACTTCGTTCGCTGTCGACCGGAGTTGGCGCTTCAGCGCTTACTCCGGTCCCATGCACGGCTCCCCCCGAGGGGGCTGCAGCCTCCCTTGGGGCGGCCCGGCGGGAGACTGCGGCATGACCGCCCCGCTCTCGCTGTTCGTTACCGGCACCGACACCGAAATCGGCAAGACCTTCGTCTCAGCCGCGATGCTGCACGGCTTCGCGCGGCATGGCCTGCGCGCGGCCGCGCTGAAACCCGTCGCGGCCGGCGCGTATGAACGCGACGGCGTGTGGCGCAACGAGGACGCCGACCAACTCGACGCGGCCGCGAACGTCGTGCTGCCCCCCGAGCTGCGCACGCCGTTCCTGCTGAAGGCGCCGGCCGCGCCGCATATCGTCGCCGCGCAGGAAGGCGTGACGCTCGACATCGACACGATCGTCGCGTGCCATCGCGAAGCGCTGACGCGCGCGGAGATCGTCGTCGTCGAAGGCGCCGGCGGCTTCCGCGTGCCGATGAACGACACGCAGGACATGGCCGATCTCGCGGTCGCGCTCGGCGTGCCGGTCGTGCTCGTGGTCGGCGTGCGGCTCGGCTGCATCAACCACGCGCTGCTCACCGCCGACGCGATCGCCGCGCGCGGCCTCAAGCTCGCCGGCTGGGTTGCGAACCACGTCGACCCGGCAATGTCGTTCCCCGATGAAAACATCGCGACGATGCGCGACTGGCTCGCGCGCGAGCATGGCGCGCCGCTGCTCGGTCGCATTCCGCACCTGAGCCCGGCCGCCCCCGAATCCGCCGCGGCGATGCTCGACATCGCCACGCTCGTCGAGACGCTGCGCACCGCGCAGCATTGACCAACCGAAACAGATCCCCCGATCCCTCATCCCCGACCAGGACAGGAAAACGATATGACCCAAGCCCAGACCGCCGCCACCATGCAACCCGACGCGATTCCCGTGGCCGCTCCGGTTTCGCAGCGCTGGCGCGTCGCCGACGTCGTCGCGCTGTTCGAGCTGCCGTTCAACGACCTGCTCTTCCGCGCGCAACAGGTGCACCGCGAGCACTTCGACGCGAACGCGGTGCAGCTGTCGACGCTGCTGTCGATCAAGACGGGCGGCTGCGAGGAAGATTGCGGCTACTGCTCGCAGTCGTCGCACCACGACACGGGCCTGAAGGCCGAGAAGCTGATGGACGTCGACGCGGTGCTCGACGCCGCACGCGCGGCGAAGGCGAACGGCGCGAGCCGCTTCTGCATGGGCGCCGCGTGGCGCAACCCGAAGGAGCGCCACATGCCGGCGCTGACCGAGATGGTGCGCGGCGTGAAGGAACTCGGCCTCGAGACCTGCATGACGCTCGGCATGCTGGAAGACGAGCAGGCGCAGGAACTCGCGAGCGCGGGCCTCGACTACTACAACCACAACCTCGACACGTCGCCGGAGTTCTACGGCCAGGTGATCTCGACGCGCACCTACCAGGATCGCCTCGACACGCTCGACCGCGTGCGTGACGCGGGCATCAACGTGTGCTGCGGCGGCATCATCGGCATGGGCGAATCGCGCCGCGAACGCGCGGGCCTGATCTCGCAGCTCGCGAACCTGAATCCGTATCCGGATTCGGTGCCGATCAACAACCTCGTCGCGATCGAAGGCACGCCGCTCGAAGGCACCGCACCGCTCGACCCGTTCGAATTCGTGCGCACGATCGCGGTGGCGCGGATCACGATGCCGAAGGCCGTGGTGCGCCTGTCGGCCGGCCGCGAGCAGCTCGACGACGGGCTGCAGGCGCTGTGCTTCCTCGCCGGCGCGAACTCGATGTTCTACGGCGACCAGCTGCTGACGACGAGCAACCCGCAGTCGCAGAAGGACCGCGCGCTGTTCGAACGCCTCGGGATCCGTTCGAGCGACGCGGACGCGATGACGGCGAACGCGTAAGCGGCAGCATCGCGTACCCACGAAAAAGCCGGGGCATGCCCCGGCTTTTTTTCACCCGATCGTCTGCACCGCGTTGCCCTGCGCGTCGAGAATCACGGTCTTCCCGACCCGCCAGCGCACGCCGTCGAGCCCGTCGACCGCATGCTCGCAGGCAGCGCCGCTGCGCCTGCACCGGATCGACGCGTGCGCTGTCATCTGCGCCGTCCTGCGTGGCGGGTGACGCGCCTGTCATGTGGCCGGCCCTTCCGGATGGCGCACCGGTGTGTCGTATCCGCGCGTACGGCAGCGGCCGCTGCCGTGCGCCATGTGCATCACACGTGTGCCGCCGCGCCGTCGATCGCCGCGCGCACGCGCTCGACAAGTGCTTGATCGACCGGCGCCAGCACCTCGCCGCGCGGCCGCACCCCCGAGCCGAAATGCACCGCGCGCACGCCGGTCGCGCGGACGAAATCGCCGACCGCATCGACCGTGAGCCCCGAGCCGGCCAGCACCGTGCAGGTCGAGCCTGCCGCCTGCCGCGCGAGCCGCGTGATCGTCGCGACCGCGTCGAGCACCGACGGATGGCCGCCCGACGTCAGCACCGACGTGACGGCCGGCACGCGCAGCAGCGCGTCGAAGGCGGCGTTGAGGTCGCGCGACACGTCGAACGCGCGGTGGAAGGTCAGTGCGCGGCCGTCCGCCGCGGCCGCGATGCGCGCCAGCGCGCCGAGATCGACGTCGCCGCGTGCGTCGAGCGCGCCGAACACGACGCCGTTCGCCCCGGCCGCGACGGCTGCGCGCACGTCGCGTTCGATCACGCGGAGATCGTCGGCGTCATAGACGAACGACCGGCTGTGCGGTCGCACGATCACGTTGACGGGAATCGGCACGGCGGCCACGACGGCTTCGATCAGGCCGACGCTCGGCGTCAGCCCGCCTTCGGTGATCGCGGTCACGAGTTCGAGGCGGTCGGCGCCCGCGCGGGCGGCGGCCTTCGCATCGCCGACGGTCGTGGCGATCACTTCGAGGAGAACGGAGGAGGCGGCGTTTCGGTTCATGGGCGGCCCGCGAATCGTCAGGACAATTCGCGCATCCTAGCCGAGCCGCGTGACGGACGCCAGCGTGCCGCCCGCGATGCGCGCGGCGCTAGCCGGCGTCCGCCTCGTCGTCGCGCCAGTCGATATCGCCGCACAGCACGCGCTGCGCGTCGCCGATGCGCACGGCCACCGACAGCGTCACGCACGGCTGCGCCTCGTTGATCGACAGGTACGGCCGCGTGACCTGCACGCGCCCCGGCTCGGCGATCGCCGAGCGGAAATACGGCCGGCGCAGCCAGTTCGCGCCCTGCGCGTCCGCCAGCGGCGAGAAGCGCGCCTCGGCGAGCGCGCGGTCGGCGCGCAGCACGACGTTGCGGCCCGACTGGCGGCCGTGCGCGTCGAGCAGGAAGCAGCGCGCGGCCGCGTCGAGCGCGAGGAAGTTCCAGCACACCTCGTCGAGCGGCTCGCCGGCCGCGAGACGCTCGGCCGCACGTTCGAACGCGCGCAGGTACGGCGCGAGCCGCTGCGCATCGCGCCGTTCGCGCGCGTCGGTCTGCTGCCGGAAGCGCTCGGTCAGCTCGCCGATGCAGCCCGTCGCGGCCGCGCTGTCCGGCAGCCCCGGCGCCGGCCGGCCGAAGTAATAGCCCTGCACGAAATCGGCCTCGCAGGACAGCGCGATCTGCGCCTCGTGCTCGGTCTCGATGCCCTCGACGAGCACCAGCTTGCCGGCCTCGTGCAGCAGCGTCACGAGCCCGTGCAGGATCGCGGTGAGCCCCGTGCGATGCGCCGCGTGCGACAGCATGATCCGGTCGAGCTTCACGATGTCCGGGTTCAGTTGCCAGATCCGCTCGAGGTTCGAGTGACCCGCGCCGAAATCGTCGAGCGCGATCAGGAAGCCGTGCGTGCGGAATTCGCGCACGGCCTCGGCAAGCCGCTCGACGTCTTCCGCGCGCTGCTCGAGCACTTCGAGCACGACGCGGCGCGGCGGCATGCCGAGCCGCTTCAGGTTCGCGAGCAGCGCGGCTGCCTGGAACGGGTCGGTGAGCACGCCCGGATGCACGTTGAGGAACAGCCACTCGCGCTCGGCGCCGAGCAGCGCGAAGTTCTCGAGATGCAGCGCCTGCGCGAGCCGGTCGAGCTGCAGCAGCTCGCCCCGGCGCGCGGCTTCGCCGAACACGTCGAGCGGCGACACCGCGCGATCGAGCGCATCGTGCGCGCGCAGCAGCGCCTCGTAGCCCACCGCACGCTGGTGCGACAGGCTGAAAATCGGCTGGAACACGGTCGTGAGCGTCATGTCGCGGTGCTGCGTCGCCAGACGTTCGAAGCCGGAACTCACCTCCCGCTCGAACCGGTACGGCGACGCGGCGGCCGGACGCTCCTGTTGCACGATCGTCATGCCTTCCTCCTGGTATTGCCTTCGAACGCGGCGCCCGACGAAGCGAGCGGCGCGTGCAATGTCATTGGTTGGACCCTCGGTTGCCCGGTCGACGCCGGACGGCTGCCGAACCTCAAGCAAGCTCCGTGCAAGGCGCCGACAGCCCGTGCGCCGCACGGCTCGCGCCGGGTTGCCGCACCATCCCGGCGCAGGTCACGCGCACCGTTTTCGTGCACGCGCACCGGCCGCTCGAACGCACCCGTCACGCCAGCACGCTACACTCCGTACGATCGTTTCATTCCCCGTATTCGCCGTATCGATGGAAATCGTCTTCACCGTCCTGATCCTGCTGCTGACCGTCGCGCTGTCCGGCGCCGTCACTCGCAACCTGCCGTTCCAACTGCCGTTGCCGCTGATGCAGATCGCGTTCGGCGCGATGCTCGCGTGGCCGAAGCTGAACCTGCACGTCACGTTCGATCCCGAAATCTTCATGCTGCTGTTCATTCCGCCGCTGCTGTTCGCGGACGGCTGGCGGATTCCGAAGCGCGAGCTGTACCTGCAGCGCCGCGCGATCCTGATGCTCGCATTCGGGCTCGTGTTCATGACGGTACTCGCAGTGGGCTACTTCGCGCACTGGCTGATACCCGAGTTGCCGCTGCCGATCGCGTTCGCGCTCGCGGCCGTGCTGTCGCCGACCGACGCGGTCGCGTTGTCCGGCATCGCCGGAAAGGGCCGGATCCCGCCGCAACTGATGCACATCCTCGAAGGCGAGGCGCTGATGAACGACGCGTCCGGCCTCGTCGCGCTGAAATTCGCGATCGCGGCCGCGCTGACGGGCATGTTCTCGCTGCGCGACGCGTCGGTGACGTTCGTGATCGTCGCGGCCGGCGGGCTCGCGACGGGCGCGCTCGTGTCGTGGGCGTTCAGCGCGCTGTCGACGCGCTTCCTGAATGCCGAGCAGGAAGGCGATCCGGCCCCCGGCATCGTGATGACGCTGCTCGTGCCGTTCGCGGCCTACCTGTTCGCCGAGCACCTCGACCTGTCGGGCGTGCTGGCGGCCGTGTCGGCCGGGATGATGATGAACTACACGAGCTTCTCGCGTAAAAGCACCGTCGCGTCGCGCGTGCGCGCCGAAAGCACGTGGGCGATGATCGAGTTCGTGTTCAACGGCATGGTGTTCATCATGCTCGGGCTGCAGCTGCCGCACATCATCGGCCGCACGCTCGTCGACGCGCACCACACGAGCGACGCGCTCGTCGGCCGGATGATCTTCAACGTCTGCGCGATGATGCTCGCGCTGTATGCGATCCGCTTCCTGTGGGTCTGGCTGCTGCGCTGGTTCGCGAGCCGTCGCGCCGCGCGCCACGGCCTCGCGGGCACGATGGCCGGCGTGCGCACGATCGCGGTGATGACGGTCGGCGGCGTGCGCGGCGCGGTCACGCTCGCCGGCGTGCTGTCGATTCCGGTCGCGCTGTCCGACGGCGTGCCGCTGCCGGGCCGCGACACGGCGATCTTCGTCGCGTCGGCCGTGATCCTCGGCTCGCTCGTCGTCGCGGTGGTCGGCCTGCCGCTGCTGCTGCGCGGCGTGCGTTCGTCGCGCAGCCCGCTCGGCGACGAGGAACGCGCCGCGCGCGCGGCCGCCGCGCAGGCCGCGATCCGCGCGATCGACTCGTCGCACGACGCGATCTCGGTCGATCTCGACGAATCGGGCGCCGCCCGCTGCGCGGACATCTCCGCACGCGTGATGGACCAGTACCGCCGCCGCCTCGCGACGCTCGCCGAGGACGGCCCCACACCGCGCGCGGAAGCGAAGCAGGCCGAAACGATGGAACTGCAGATGCGGATCGCGGCCGTGCGCGCGGAACGCTCCGCGCTGTACCGGCTGCGCAGCGAGAGCAAGATTTCCGACGAGACGCTGACGAAGCTGCTCCGCGAGATCGACCTGTCGGAAACCGCGCTGTCGACGCGCAAGAAAGGCATTCTCTAAAGGGCCGGCCGCTGCCTGTACGCAGCAGCCGCGGCCCAATAAAAAACGGCGACGCACACGCGTCGCCGTTTTCATATCCGCCCGCGTTCGTGTTACTTCGCGACGACGACCGGAATCCCCTTCAGCATCCCCGCGCCCTTCATCTCGTCGAGCGCGTGCTGCACGGCCGCGCTCGTCGCCGCTTCGATGCCGAGCTGCAATGCGAGCTCGCGCTCCGCGCGCTTCACGCCGGCGAGATTGCGCACCTTCACGTGCCCGAAGCCGCGCACACGTGCATGCAGATCGGCCAGTTGCATGACCTGCGCCGCATTGCCGGCCGTCATCGCGGCGAGCGCACGCGCGAGCGTCGTCTCGTAGTCGTCGGCGAGCGCACGCTCCATCTTGCGCTCGACGGTGCGGCCGAACGGATCGAGCCACGTGCCGCGCAGGCTGCGCACGCGCGCCAGCATGCCGAACACCGGCCACATCCACTGGCCGAACACGCGCTTCTTCGGTGCGCTGCCGTCGCGGCCGGCCTTCGCGACCGTCGGCGGCGCCAGGTTGAACTTCACGCGATAGGCCTGCCCCGGCACGCCTTCGAACTGCGCTTCGAGCGCCGCGCGGAACGCGTCGTCCGTGTACAGCCGCGCGACCTCGTATTCGTCCTTCACCGCGAGCAGCCGGTAGAACGTCGTCGCGACCGCGCGCGTCAGCGCGTCGTCGCCCTTCGCACGCGCCGCGCTCACGAGCGTACGGTAGCGCTCGACATAGCGCGCGCCGCCGTACGCATCGAGACGCGCTTCGCGATCGGCGATCAGCTCGGCGAGCGTCTCCGGCGCGGCATGCGCGGCCACCGCGTGACGCGCGTTCCACAACGCATCGAGGCCCGCCGCGTCGCCGGCCGCCATCCGGCCGATCGAGAACGCGAGCTTGTTCATCGGCACCGCGACGTTGTTCAGCTCGATCGCGCGCATCATCGCGGCGAGCGACACCGGCACGAGGCCGAGTTGCCATGCGTAACCGAGCATCAGGATGTTCGCGCCGATCGAATCGCCGAGGAACTTCGCGGCGAGCGCCTGCGCGTCGCAGCTCGACAGGTAGCCGTCGCCGGCCGCGTGGTGCATCTTCTCGAGCAGCGCGTCCGCATGCAGGTTCGCGTCGGGGTTCTGCACGAACGACGCGTTCGGGATCCGGTGCGTGTTGACGACGATCCGCGAACGCTCGTGACGCACCGTCTGCAGCGCCTCGGCGCTCGCACCGACGACCATGTCGCACGCGAGCAGCACGTCGGCCTGCTGCGTGTCGATGCGCACCTGGTTCAGCCACCGGTCGCTCGATGCGATCCGCACGAACGACAGCACCGAGCCGCCCTTCTGCGCAAAGCCCATGAAGTCGAGCACCGACGCGCTCTTGCCTTCGAGGTGCGCGGCCATGCTGATCAGCGCGCCGACCGTCACGACGCCCGTGCCGCCGACGCCCGTCACGAGCATGTCGAACGGCGCCGCGTCGAGATGCGTCGCGGGCACCGGCAGCGCATCGACGCGCGCGGCGAGCGCGGCTTCGTCGAATGCGGCACCGGCGGCCTTCTTCAGCGCCGCGCCTTCGACCGTCACGAAGCTCGGGCAGAAGCCGTTCACGCACGAGTAGTCCTTGTTGCACGACGACTGGTCGATGCGGCGCTTGCGGCCGAGCGGTGTTTCGAGCGGCTCGACCGACAGGCAGTTCGACTGCACGCCGCAATCGCCGCAGCCTTCGCACACGGCGTCGTTGATGAACAGGCGCTTGTCCGGATCGGGGAATTCGCCTTTCTTGCGGCGGCGGCGCTTCTCGGCCGCGCAGGTCTGGTCGTAGATCAGCACGGTGACGCCCGGCGTCTCGCGCAGCTCGCGCTGCACCGTGTCGAGTTCGCTGCGATGATGGAACGTCGTACCCGGCGGGAACTGGCCGTGATGACCGTCGTACTTCTCCGGCTCGTCGGACACCACCACGAAGCGCGACACGCCTTCCGCCTCGACCTGCCGCGCGATCTGCGGCACCGAGATGCTGCCGTCGACCGGCTGGCCGCCCGTCATCGCGACCGCGTCGTTGTAGAGGATCTTGTACGTGATGTTCGCTTTCGCGGCCACGGCCTGGCGGATCGCGAGGATGCCCGAGTGGAAGTAGGTGCCGTCGCCGAGGTTCTGGAACACGTGCTTCGTGTTGGTGAACATCGCATGCGCGGCCCAGTCGACGCCCTCGCCGCCCATCTGGATCAGGCCGGTCGTGTCGCGCTCCATCCATGACGCCATGAAATGGCAGCCGATGCCGGCCTGCGCGATCGAGCCTTCCGGCACTTTCGTCGACGTGTTGTGCGGGCAGCCCGAGCAGAAGTACGGCGTGCGCTTCACCGCGTCCGCCTCGTTCGACAGGATCTGCGGCGCGACGAGATCGACCACGCGCTCGCGGCGGTCGAGCGCCGGCTTGTGGCGCGCGAGCCAGTCGGCGAACACCGGCAGGATGCGCGACGGGCGCAGCTCGCCGAGTTCGGACAGCAGGCACGCGCCGGCGGCGTCGTGCTTGCCGAGCACACGCGGGCGCGCGCCTTCCGTGCGGTTGTACAGGTAGTCCTTGATCTGCTGCTCGATGACCGGCCCCTTCTCCTCGATCACGAGCACTTCTGACAGCCCGTCGACAAAGGTTTCGACGCGCGTCATCTCGAGCGGATACGACAGGCCGACCTTGTAGATCCGCACGCCGGCCGCGTCGAGATCGGCCACCGTCAGGTCGAGGCGGCGCAGCGCTTCCATCAGGTCGAGGTGCGCCTTGCCGCAGGTCACGATGCCGACGTTCGCCTGCGCGCTCGGGGCGATCCACTTGTCGATGCTGTTGGTGCGCGCGAAATGGCGCACCGCGTCGAGCTTCGCGGCGAGGCGCGCCTCGATCGTGAGGCTCGGCAGGTCGGGCCAGCGGTTGTGCAGGCCGCCCGCCGGCGGCGTGAAGCCTTCCGGCGCGGGCCACTGCGTCTGCAGTGCGTCGAGGTCGACGGTCGAACCCGATTCGACCGTCTCCGAGATCGCCTTGAAGCCAACCCACGCGCCCGAGTAGCGCGACAGCGCCCAGCCGTACAGGCCGAATTCGAGCATGTCGGCGATGTTCGCCGGGTTCACGACCGGCATGTGCCACGCGATCATCGCGAAGTCGCTTTGGTGCGGCATCGACGACGACACGCAGCCGTGGTCGTCGCCCGCCACCACCAGCACGCCGCCGTGCGGCGACGAGCCGTACGCGTTGCCGTGCTTCAGCGCGTCGCCGGCGCGATCGACGCCTGGCCCCTTGCCGTACCACATCGCATACACGCCCTCGACCGTGCGCTCCGGATCGGCCTCGACCCGCTGCGTGCCGAGCACGGCCGTGCCGCCGAGTTCCTCGTTGATCGCGGGCAGGAAGCGCACGCCGCCGGCGTCGAGCAGTTTCTTCGCCTTCCACAGCTGCTGGTCGACCATGCCGAGCGGCGAGCCGCGATAGCCGCTGACGAAGCCGGCCGTGTTGAGCCCCTGTTCGGCGTCGACCGTGCGCTGCATCAGCAGCAGGCGAACCAGCGCCTGCGTGCCGGTCAGGAAGATCCGGCCGCGCGTCGCGGTCAGGTTGTCGGTCAGGCGGTAGTCGGACAGGGCAGGCGTGCCGTCGACGGGCAGGCGGGCAGTCATGGGGGGATGTCTCCGGATTGTGCTGTTCTGGGCTGCTCGGCAGGGCGTCAGGCGACGCGGGACTGGCGGCAGCGAATGGCTCTATTTTTTCGCGCGCAGCCGAGAATGTTTTTTCTCATCTTGCTCGGGCGGGCCCCCTGTGAGAAAAACTGCGCAGCTTTTTGGCGGGATTTGAGAGAGTTTTCGCGCACGGCGGTCGGGCGGGATGGGCCACGCGTCGGGGTGGGCGGGTCGTTTGTCGGGGAAACGTGTGGCGGTCCGATGGTGGCTCCGGGTATGGGGCGGGTGGCGCTCGTGCCCCGTGTGGCAAGGGTTTCAGCGTCTCTTGGCGGTGACCCTCACCATTGAAATGCACAGCGTTGCGATTGGTCGGCGGCGCGGGATGTCCACAACGCCGCGCCCCTCGGCTGATCGGGCTCGCGCGCTCACCGTTCGATTGCACAGCATTTCGAGTGGCGTGGAGGCCGGGATGTCCACATCGTTGTCGGCATGCGTTGGGCTCTTGCTTCGACGCTCACCGTTGAAATTCACAGCGCGGCGAGTGGGTTTCGGCTGCGGATATCCACATCGGCGATGGCGTATTGTGTCGATCGGCGGCTCGCCTTCAACGTTCGAATGCTCAGGGTCGTGAGTGGGTTTGTCGGCTGGAAAGGCGTGCAGAAACATGCATGCCGGGCAATTGCAGACTCGCGCTCATGGTGGAAGTACGTTGGGTCGCGAGTGGGTTTATCAGCAGGACGGGCGCACTGGTACACGAATGCCGGGCAATCGCGGGCTCGCACTCTTCGTGGAAATGCTTTGGGTCGCGAGCGGGTTTATCGGCCGGACGAGCACGCTGGAACCCGAATGGCGCACAATCGCGGGCTCGCGCTCACCAGGGAAATGCATTGAGTCGGGAGCGGGCTTATCGGCCGAACAGGCACGCCGGAACCCCCATGCTGCGCAATCGCAGATTCACACTCTCCGCAGAAGTACACACTGGGCACGAGTAGGTTTATCGGCCGGACATGTACGCCGCAACGCGCATGCGGCACAATCGCGGGCTCGCGCTCACCGTTGAAATACACAGGGCTTCGAGTGTCTGCAACAGTGGTTATCCACGCCCGATCCGGCATTGCCGACCAACCACGCGGGCACCCTCACCGTTGAAAATCACAGCGCTTCGAGTGGTCCGCGACGCAGGATATCCACATGCAGGCGCGTCTACCGATGCGATAACGGATGCGCGCCGCGGAAGGCGCGACCGGCTGGGAATCCTTGCGGGAAAAGGCTCACCGGCCGATCGGTACTGACACTCACCGTCGAAATGCACAGTGTCGCGAGTCGTTTCGGTGATCGGATATCCACACGGGCGCTCGCGTTGGCCCCGCTCGCACGCTCGCGTCCGAACCGGACATGCACGCCACGTCGGACGGAACCGCCGGCCGAACAATCGCGTCTTGCCGCGCCGACCGCCGACCGCCGACCGCCGACCGCCGACTGCCGATCGCCGATCGCGTATTCGCGCTCGCCGCTGCATTGCGCAGCGTTTCGAGTCGCTTGCGAACGCCGCGATGCGCCGCGAAATCTGCACGTTGCAGACCACGCACCCGCACTCGCCGTTAAAATGCACGGCCTTTCGGGTGACAGCCGGAACCGGATCTCCACGTCGCGGCACGCACGCGGTTCCGCCACGCATGCGCGCGTTCGGCTAGAATGCGCGACGCCTCGAACCACGCAAAGATCGGAAAACCGCGCCAGAAAAGGCGCATCGCCCGATCGGACGCCGCCCCTCACCGTTGAATTCCACAGCATTTCGCGTCGTTTCGCGGGCGAGTTGTCCACAACCCGCTTCATGCCTTCCGTATCATCCGGTGACCCTCACCTGTGAAACGCACAGGGCGCCGAGTCGTTTCGGCGTGAGGATATCCACAACCGATCGCGCGGCGCGACTTTCGTCCGACCATCGACCGGAACGGCGCACGCATCCGCCAGCCGCTATCGGGCCTTTACCGGAAAGCCCCCTCCAGACTGCCTCGGCGGCACGCTCACCGTTCAAATGCACAGCGTTTCGAGTCGCCGTTGAGGTGCGTTATCCACATCAGTCCAACAAGGCTGCCTCGACCAGGCACGCGCCCTCAATCCGGATTACTCGGCAATCGACCGGATGACCGCCGCCGGATTGCCGCCGACCAGCACATCCGGCGGAACATCCCGCGTGACGACGGCCCCGGCCGCGACCACCGAGTTCTCCCCCACCGTCACACCGCCGATGATCGTCGCGCCGGCGCCGATCCAGACGTTCCGTTCGATCACGATCGGCTTCGCGACGACGAAGTCGCGCCGCCCCGAAGGTTCGACGGGATGGCCGGACGTGATGAGGCTGACGTTCGGCCCGATCATCACGTCGTCGCCAATCTCGAGCCCGCCGAGATCGTAGAACGTGCAGTTCTGGTTGACGAACACGTTGCGCCCGAGCTTCATGCCGGTGCCGCCCGTCGCATGGAACGGCGGGATCAACATGAAGCCGTCGTCCACCTGCGTGCCGATCAGTTCTCCGAATAATGTGCGAACCTCGGCGGCATCGTCGAACGTCAGGCGATTGATCCGCGCGGCGATCGACATCGCCCGCCTGACCTCGGCCACCATCGCCGCCGATTCCGGCGTTCTTCTCGGAATGATCGTGGTGCGATCGTCGTTTGCCATGCGTGAGTTGTCTCTCATGACTTCCCTGTTTCGTGATGCATCCGCGCTCGCGGAACGATGCCCGTGTTGGCGTGTGCACGGACGTTGCTGGCTCCGTGATGCCGTGTGCGGAATGCCGGCCTAACCGTGATATCCGTCACATCCATAACTAGTTTAAATATAACTAGTTATCAACATACATCCTTGTACCATAAGGCTTTGCCCGGTCTTCTGCCTGATTCACGCCCGACACACAGCGCATCGGGTCATCACACGCGGATAGCCGCCCCTCGCCGGGCGCCTCTGTCCGAACCGCCGCTGCTCGGGTACGCTGGAGCATCCACCGGACCGACAGCTGCACCCCAACGCGGAGGCACGATGAAGCTCTACTACTGGCCGAAGACCCGGGCATTCCGGGCCTTGTGGATGCTTGAAGAACTCGGCGTGGTGTATGAACTCGTGCCGATCGACCTGCGTTCGCACGAACAGGGCAGCGACGCGTTCGTGCAGGTCAACCCGATGGCCAAGCTGCCCGCGCTCGACGACGGCAGCGTGCCGTTCGCCGAATCGGGCGCCGTGCTGCTCTATCTTGCCGACCGCTGCCCCGGCGCCGGGCTCGGCGTCGCGCCCGACGATCCGCTGCGCGGCCGTTTCCTCCAATGGATGTTCTTCACGCCGACCTGCCTCGAACCGGCGATGGCCGAAAAATTCACCGGCGCGTCGGGCAATCCGGTCGCGTTCGGCTGGGGCAACATCACGCGCGTGCAGCGCGCCCTCGCGCAAGCGCTCGCCCATCGTCCGTGGCTCGTCGGCGACCGCTTCACCGCGGCCGACCTGCTGCTCGCCAGCACGCTGAAGATCGCCTTCGACGCGCATCTGCTGCCGCACGAAGGCGTGCTCGGCGACTACGTCGCGCGCGCCGAGGATCGCGACGCATTCCGCCGCGCGGTCGCGATCGAACAGCGCGAAGCGGCGCGCCTGCTGCATGCGTGACGTGTACGCGTGTCGTGCGGGGGGCGGCGCTACCCGCCGCCCGCGAGCACGCCTACGCAGCCGGGCCCGACGTCGCGGCGCCGGCATTGACCACCGCACCCGGCGAGCCGCGCTCGTCGGTATCGGTGTCGACCGGCACCACCTCATGAAAATGCGTGTAGTCGATGTGCGTGATGCCGTCTTCGTCGTGCATCAGGTCGACATAACGGTGACGCCAGCGGATCTCGTCATGCTCCCAGGAATGACGCGCCTGCATCACCTGCGCGGTGGTCTCGTCCGAGCCTTCGATCGTGATCAGCAACGACGCGTCGCGCGCGGCAAGCGATTCGGGCGTCTCGCCGAACAGCGCGCTCGATTCGTCGATCACGTGCATCAGGTTCCAGCCGAGCAGGAAGATCGGATGCTCGCTGCGCACGAGCGCCAGGTCGTGGATCTTGCGCAGCGTATAGCCCTCGTGTGTGCCCTCGACACGCATCAGCCGCAGTTTCGCCTGCGCCTCGGCAATCACGTTCTGGCGCGCATTCGCGGCGCGCACCATCAGCGTCATCCTGCCGTTCAACGGCCGGACGATCGCGTAGCGTGCGAACAGGATCTTCGCCTGCGGCCGCGAAAACCGCGCGAACACGAGCCCCGTGGCCATCGCAATGCCCGACATCCCGACGAAGATCTCGAACGTCGCGACCAGGTGCGCATAGACGGTCTGCGGATGCATGTCGCCGTAGCCGACGGTCGCGAGTGTCTCGACGCTGAAGAAGAACGCGCCGCCGAAGCCGGCCGGCGACTGGTTCGCGATCGGCGCATGGCCAAGCAGGTAGAGCGTCGCAAAGGCGCCGTTGAGCAGCAGGAACAGCACGGCGAGCGACAGGAAGAATACGGGCCAGCTCACCGTCAGCGCGCGGTGATAGAGGTCGCGCCAGCCGAGCGGCGGCATCCCGTACGCGATCACCGGGCGGGTGCCCGACCAGAGCTTGCGGCCACGGCCGCGGGAGGCTGGGGAGGACGAATCGACGTTCATCGCGCGGTGCCGGAAGCAGGGAGGCGATGAGCGTAGCACGCGCGGCGGCGGCCGGATATGCGTACCGGTTCGGAATGGAAATCCGTCGCGCCACCGGCCGCGCGACGCAAAAAAAGCCGGCCGCGGAAACGGCCGGCTGCGTCTTCAGCGTATGGGCAAGCGAGCGGTGCTCACTTGCGGTCGACGATCACCTGGTCGAACGTGCCGCCGTCCGCGAAGTGTGTCTTCTGCGCGTTCGCCCAGCTGCCGAAGACCTGCTCGACGCTGAACGTCTTCAGCGACTTGAATTCGGCCGCATGCTTCTTCAGCACGTTCGCGTCGCGCGGGCGCAGATGGTGTTGCGCGATGATTTCCTGCGCTTCCGGCGTGTACAGGTAGTCGAGATACGCCTGCGCGACCTTGCGCGTGCCCTTCTTGTCGACGACCTTGTCGACGACGGCGACGGGCGGCTCCGCGAGGATGCTCGCCGACGGATACACCGCGTCGAACTGCGCGCCCGATGCGCCGGTGTCCATCAGCGCGACTTCGTTCTCGAACGTGACCAGCACGTCGCCGATGCCGCGCTGCGTGAACGTCGTCGTCGCGCCGCGGCCGCCGGAGTCGAGCACCGGCACGTTGCGGAAGATCGCCTTCTCGAAGTCGATCGCCTGCTGGTCGGTCGCGCCCTTCTGCTTCTGGAAGCCCCACGCGGCCAGATACGCATAGCGGCCGTTGCCCGACGTCTTCGGGTTTGCGATGATCACCTGGACACCCGGCTTCGCGAGATCGCTCCAGTCCTTGATCGCCTTCGGGTTGCCCTTGCGCACCAGGAACACCATCGTGGTCGAGTACGGCGAGCTGTTGTCCGGGAAACGCGCGCGCCAGTCCTTCGGCAGCAGCTGGCCGCGCTCGGCGAGCAGGTCGATGTCGTTCGGCTGGTTCATCGTCACGACGTCGGCCTGCAGCCCTTGCAGCACCGACAGCGCCTGCGCGCTCGACGCGCCGTGCGACTGCTTGATCGCGACCGTCTCGCCGGTCTTCTGCTTGTAGGCAGCGGCAAAACCCGCGTTGATGTCCTTGTACAGTTCGCGCGTCACGTCGTACGACACGTTCAGGATCGACGTATCCGCGTGCGCGGCCGTTGCCGCCACGACCAGCGCCGCCGCTGCGCCCGTGTGCAGCCAGCGGCCGATCCCCTTCATGCTTGCCATCGTGATATGCCCCGTTTCCAGTGGTGGTGAATGTGCGTGACGGCACGCGTACGCGCTGTCATCGAAACGTAAGCGGGCATTCTAGCGGCCGGGCGCGGCGCGCTTTCCAATCAGTCGTGGAAAGCAAATCTCGAATTCTGCTAAACGGCGGCGGGCGCTCGCGTGCGGATCGGATCCGGTGTTAAGATCGCCGCTCAGCCCATTTCCCGGTTCCTCCATGTCCGCTGCCCTGCGCTCGCTTCCGATCCTCGCCGCCGTCGCGGCAGGTGCGCGCGCGGCCGGGCTGAAACTGAAAAAACGACTCCTCGACTGACGGGGACGTCGCGTCCCGTCAGGCGAATGCCGGACGGGATGCCCGCAGGTCGTTTCTTTCTCCTTGCTCGCACGCCTCACTCCGGCTCTCCGCCGGCGGAACGGTTCCTTCCCACTCCGTTTCCACCCTGAGGCTTTGCATGAACACACGTTTCGAAGGTATCTGGCTGCCGATCATCACGCCGTTCCACCACGGCGAAGTCGACCATGCCGCGCTCGCGCGACTCGCGCGCCACTATGCGGCCGCGGGCCTCGCGGGCTTCGTCGCCGGCGCGACGACCGGTGAAGGCGTGCTGCTCGACGCGCGCGAACAGGACGCCGTGTTTGCGACGCTGCGCGACGCGGCGCCCGGCCTGCCGATCGTCGTCGGGCTGACCGCGAGTGCGACGCATTTCGCGGCCGCCCGTGCGCGCGAACTCGCGGCGCTGCGGCCCGACGGGCTGCTCGTCACGCCGCCCGTCTACGTTCGGCCGACGCAGGACGGCATCCGCCGCCACGTCGAGGCGATCGTCGACGCGGCCGACCTGCCGGTGCTCGTCTACAACATCCCGTACCGCACCGGCGTGAACGTCGAACTGGACACGCTGCAGGCGCTCGCGCGCGACCCGCGCGTCGCGGGCATCAAGGAATGCGGCGGCACGCTCGACCGGATGAGCCGGCTCGTGCACGACACGCCGCTCGCGATCCTGTCCGGCGACGACAACCAGAACTTCGCGGCGATGTGCGCCGGTGCGCACGGCGCGATCGCGAGCAGCGCGCACGTGCTGCCCGAATGGCATGTGCGCATCCATGCGCTGCTGCGCGACGGCCGGCTCGCCGATGCGCGGCGCCTGTCGGTCGCGCTGCAGCCGCTCGTCGCGGCGCTGTTCGCGGAGCCGAACCCGGCGCCGGTGAAGGCCGTGCTGGCCGCGCAAGGGTGGTGCGAGGACGGGTTGCGGCTGCCGTTCGTGCCGGCGAGTGAAGGGTTGAGAGAGCGGCTGGCGGCCATTTGTGCGGAACTGGACGAAATCGAGCCGGACGTCGCGGCAGCATGAACCGCGACGCCACATGACGTGCAGCCGACCGATGGATTTCGCCCCGACAGATTGCTTCAAACTGTCAGAACGAGAGACCGGTCATACCGCGCAAGATGGGCATCGGCCGTCACGAGCTGAAGCGGCTCGTGACGGGCCTGTGCGACCAGCAAGCGATCGAATGGATCACGATGGTGGTGCGGCAGATCACGGACCGCGACCCCATGCGCGGCCCGAACCGGTAGCTCGCGAATCCCGCTCGAGCCGATCGCTCGGATCAGCTTGCCGACGTCGATATCGAGCTGCCCCAGGCCGGCCTTGATGGCGTCCTCCCAGATACTCGCGCTGCTGACGAAACGTACGTCGGCGGCCGAGATCAGGCGGCGCGCCCTTGCGCTCAGCCTGGGGTCATTGGTCACGATCCACAGAAAGATGTGCGTATCGAGCAACAGCCGCATCAGCGCCCTTCGAAGGCATCCAGCAGGTAATCGGGCAGCGGAGCATCGAAGTCGTCCGCGATCCACGCCTGCCCTTGCAGGACACCGAACCGAACAGGCGGATCGCCGGGCACGAGTCGATCAGTTGACGTCCCGTCACCGCGGATCGTGGCATCTGCCCTTTGGGCCGGATCGACCGCATTGGTGCCGGGCGTATTCGCGTTTTGCATGATGACCTCCGTTTCAAGTGATCATCACTGTAGTCAGGTTCACCTGATCGATCCATTCGACCGATCGGCAGAGGGGCTGCCGAATTGCAACCCGCAGCGGCAATCGAGTGTTTCGTCACGCCGCCAGCGCCACCCCCGTCCCCTCCGTCGCATCCCGCACGGCCTGCTTCACGATCCGCGCGAGCCGATCGACGGTCGGCGTCGCCGACGACGTGCGCCGCAGCAAAATCAGCGGCAAACTCGGCAGGGCCGGCAGCCCGCTCGAAGCCGCATCGAGCACGCGCACCGAAGCGGGCAGCCCGTACTGCGAGCGCACCGTCAGCCCGAGGCCGGCCGCCGCCGCGGCCCATAGCCCGGCGAGACTGGGGGTCGTGAACGCAACGCGCCACGGCACGCCCGCGCGATCGAGCGCGCCGGTCGCCGCGCCGAAGAACCGGCACGGCCGGTCGAACACGACGAGCGGCAGCGGCTCGCCGGGCTCCCGCCCCGCACGATCGCCCGTTTCGACCGCGCCGCCGTCCATCCCCTCCTCGGCACCGCCGCCCGGCATGCCGAAGCCGCCCGCGGCCAAGCCCGCCGCCCCCACCCACTGCATCGGCACCTGCGCGATCGCTTCGCTATCGATCCCCGCGCGCGCCACCAGCGCCGCCGACGCCGGGTCTCCCCACACCAGCGCGAGATCGAGCTGGTTCGCGTCGAGCCGGTCGAGCAAGTCGGCATTGCGCGCCACGCGCGCCTCGATCCGCACCTTCGGATGCGCACGCGCGAACCGCCCGAGCACGTCGGGCAGAATCGCCTCGCCGAAATCCTCCTGCAGCCCGACGCGCACCCAGCCGTCGAGATTCATGCCGCGCACGGCCGCGGCCGCCTCGTCGTTCAGCTCGATCATCCGCCGCGCGTAGCGCAGCATCGCGTCGCCGGCGTCGGTCAACGCCAGCCCGCGCCCGGCCTTCACGAACAGCGGCGTGCCGGCCTGCTCCTCGAGCTTGCGGATCTGCGCGCTCACCGCCGACGACGAGCGCGCAACGCGGTCGGCCGCCTTCGCAAAACTGCCGAGATCCACCCCGGCGACGAGGCTGCGCAGCGCCGCCACGTCGAAGTTGGGCCGGGCCAGCGCAAGCGACTCGCCGTCGTCGCGTGGAATGTCTTGTCCGGACATCTCAACCATCCTGTTTTATCGAGCGATTCATCAAAAACTTTCCGATTTTCAGGATGAATGTAGGTCGCCAGACTGTGGATGTCAATTTCCAACCGGGCCTGCCGTCATGGATACCTCGTGCATCGCTTCCCCCTCCTCGCCCGCCCGCGACGTGCGCGGCGCGGCTCATCGCTGGCGCGTGCTGGCGGCCGGCGTCGCCGCGAACATGAGCTTTTCGGCCGCGGCGGCCGGCATTCCGACCACGGCCGTGTGGATGCGCACGGCCTATCACCTCGACAACGGCGCACTCGGCCTCGTGCTCGGCGCGCTCGGCTTCGGCGTCGCGCTGTCCGAGCTGCCGTGGGGAATGGCCGCCGACCGCTTCGGCGACCGCCGCGTGCTGCTCGCCGGGCTCGTCGCCACGGCCGCGATGTTCGCGCTGATGGTGTGCACGATCGTCCCGAGCGCGCACGGCGTGCCGCCGCTGATGCGCGTCGTCGCGACGATGTGCTGCGTCGGCCTGCTCGGCGGCAGCGTGAACGGGTCGAGCGGGCGCGCGGTGATGCGCTGGTTCGGCGAGCGTGAACGCGGGCTCGCGATGAGCATCCGCCAGACGGCCGTGCCGCTCGGCGGCGGCATCGGCGCGGCGCTGCTGCCGTCGCTCGCATCGCATATCGGCTTCGCCGCGGTATTCGGCGCGCTGATGCTGCTGTGTGCAGGTTCGGCCGCGCTCACCTGGCGCTGGCTGCACGAGCCGCCGGCCGAGCCGGCCGTGACGCACCCGGCCACGCATCGCCTCGTCGAGCGGCAGCCGTCCGCGCGGCAGGGGCGCAACCCGCTCGCGAGCGGCCCCGTGTGGCGCATCGTGCTCGGCATCGGCCTGCTGTGCGCGCCGCAGTTCGCGGTGCTCACGTTCGCGACGGTGTTCCTGCACGACTTCGGCCGACTCGGCCTCGCCGGCATCAGTGCGGCGATGGTCACGCTGCAGCTGGGCGCGATGGTGATGCGCGTGTGGAGCGGCCGTCATACCGACCGGCACGGCAACCGGCGCGCGTATCTGCGCGGATCGGTGTTCGTCGCGGCCGGCTCGTTCGCGCTGCTCGCAGCCGCGACGGCTGGCCATGCGCACGTGCCGCTCGCCGCGATCGTCGCGATTCTCGTCTTCGCCGGCATCTGCGTGTCCGCGTGGCACGGCGTCGCGTACACGGAGCTCGCGACGCTCGCGGGCGCGAATCAGGCGGGCACCGCACTCGGAATGGCCAATACCATCGTCTACCTCGGGCTGTTCGCGACGCCACTCGCGATTCCACCGCTGCTCGCAGTCAGTTCGTGGAGTGTCGTGTGGCTCGCGGCCGCGCTGGTCGCCGGCGCGACCTATCCGCTGTTCGCCGCGAAATAGCAGCCGCACGTCTCCCGCGGGCGTCGCCGCGCACGCCACGACGCCCGCGCGATCCGTCAGGCCGCCTCGCGCGCCAACGCACGCCGCGACGCGGGCCGCTCGGCCTCGCGCTGCGCGTGGGCAGTCCAAGCCGCATGCCGCGTCATGTCGAGCCCGATCGCGACGCCCCAGCGATACAGCACGAACAGGAACGGATCGACGATCGAATGCGCGCCCGGCTCGGCCCACGTGCGGCCATCGGCGAGCGCGGCTTCGATCGCCTCGTTCGCGGCTTCGATCGTGCGTCGGCCGTGCGCGCTGACCTCGCCATGCAGGGCCGGATCACCGATGAAACGGCCCGGCCGCCACAGCGCGCCGTAGCCGACGCCATGCACCCAGCCGACCAGCCAGGCGAGCCATTCGTGGCACCGTGCCTCGCGCAGCGGATCGCCGAACGGCAGCAGCTGCGCCTCGGGATAACGGCGCGCGAGATACGTGAGGATCGCCGGCGTTTCGGTCAGCACGTGCGGCTCGCCCGGGATCGCGAGCACCGGCACGCGCGCCTTCGCGTTGATCGCGAGATAGCGCGCCTCGAGGTTCTGCTGCTTCTGCACGGAGACGATCTCGACGTCGAACGGCGCGCCGGTTTCCTCCAGTGCGATGTGGGCGGCAAGCGAGCAGGCGCCCGGCGATAGATAGAGACGATAGGCGTTCATGGTGGTGGGGCCCGACGAGGCTGTGGAAGACGGAACCGAGTGTAGGAACGCGTGCCCGCCCGCCGCAAACGATGAATTGTCGTGCTCGGACATTAGTGTTACTAATACCCGCATGCGACGCATCCACCTTCCTCCGCTGCAGACGCTGCGCGCGTTCGAGACCGCCGTGCGGCTGCAGAGCTTCACGCGTGCGGCAGATGAACTCGCGCTCACGCAAGGCGCCGTCAGCCAGCACATCCGTGCGCTCGAGGCGCAGCTCGGCTATCCGCTCTTCACGCGCGAGCGCAACGGTGCGACGCCGACGCACGCCGCGCACGCGCTCGCCCTGCAGGTACGCCAGGGCCTCAGCGTGCTCGAGCGCGCGTTCGAGCCGGCACTCGCCGTGCGCAGTCGCCCTCGCACCTGCGACGTCACGCTGAACGTCAGCGTGCTGCCGAGCGTCGCCGAGCGCTGGCTCGCGCCGCGCCTGCCGCGCTTCGCGGCCGCGCATCCGCACATCGCGATCGCGCTGCACCCGGACGTGGCGCTGGCGCCGCTGCGCAAGCGCGACCGCATCGACGTCGCGCTGCGCTACGGGCCCGGCACGTGGCCGGGCGTCGTCGCCGAGAAGCTGATGAACGAGACGATCTTTCCAGTCGCGAGCCCCGCGTACCGCAATCGCGACGGCGTCGCGCCGCGCGCGCCGGCCGATCTCGTGCGCGCGACGCTGCTGCGCCATCCCGCGCAGCCGTGGGAACCGTGGCTCCAGGCCGCGCGGCTCGACCTCACCGAATCCGCACGCGCGCCGCGCTTCACCGATCCGAATGCGCTGATCGACGCGACGCTGAAGGGGCGCGGCGTCGCCCTCGCGCGCCGCTCGCTGATCGAGCCCGAACTCGCGAACGGCACGCTCGTGCGCGTGTCGACGGTGCGCGTGACCGACGTGTATGCGCACTACGTCGTGTGGCGCCCCGGCCATCCTCACGAAGCGGCGATCCGCACCTGGCTCGACTGGCTGCGCAGCGAGGTGCGGCGCAGGACGCCGCGGCGCTGACGCCGGCGCTCACGCCCGCATCGGCATCGCCACCTTGTCGAGCGTGATCGGCAGATCGCGCACCCGCACGCCGGTCGCGTGAAAGACCGCATTGGCGATCGCGGCCGGCACGCCGGTGATGCCGATCTCGCCGATGCCGCGAATGCCGAGCGGATTGAAATGCGTGTCGCGCTCGTCGACGAAACTCACGTCCAGCTCGCCGATGTCCGCGTTCACGGGCACGTGATATTCAGCGAGATTCGCGTTCGTGAAGCGGCCGTGCCGCACGTCGAGATGCGAGCCTTCCTCGAGCGCGGTGCCGAGCCCCCACACCATCCCGCCGATCAACTGGCTGCGTGCCGTTTTCGCGTTGAGCAGGCTGCCGACGCTGTAGACGCCGACGATGCGCGGTACGCGAATCGTGCCGAGTTCGGCATCGACGTGCACTTCGGCAAACACCGCGCCGAAGGAATGAGACGCATAGCGCGACTTCTCGTCGCCCGGCTTCGTCGTCGCCTGCACGTCGATCGGCTGACCGCCCGCGCGCGCGATCACCGCCGCGGCCGGATCGCGCCGCGAAGGGTCGTCGCGATGCACGACCCAGCCGTTGTCGACCGTCACGTCGTCGGCCGCGACGCCGTGCAGCGGCGATCCGGGGGCGGCGACCGCCAGCGCGACCAGCTTCGCGCGCGCCTGCAGCGCGGCCTCGCGCACGGCCGGCGCCACGCTCGCCGCTGACTGCGAGCCGCCCGATACCGGCGCACGCGGCAGGCTGGAATCGCCGAGCACGAAGCGCACGTTCTGCGGCGAGAAACCGAGCGCATCGGCCGCGACCTGCGTCATCACCGTGTAGGTTCCGGTGCCGATGTCCTGCGTGCCCGACGCGACTTCGGCCGTGCCGTCCGGCAAGATGCGCGCCCGCGCCGACGCTTCGCTGCGGTTCGCCGGATACGTGGCGGCCGCCATCCCGAGGCCGATCAGCGTGTCGCCGTCGCGCATCGTGCGCGGCGCGCCGGTGCGGCGCGACCAGCCGAAGCGCCGCGCGCCGAGCTCGTAGCATTCGCGCAGCTTGTTGCTCGACCACGGCTTGCCGTCCTGCGGATCGACCGCCGCGTAATTCGCGAGCCGCAGCGCGACCGGGTCCATGCCGAGTTGCCACGCGAGCTCGTCCATCGCCGATTCCAGCGCGAACGAGCCCGACGCCTCGCCGGGCGCGCGCATGAACGTCGGCGTGCCGACGTTCAGCGACACGAGCCGGTGCGTGGTCGCGTGGTTCGGCACCGCGTACATGATCCGCGACGGCATCCCGCACATCTCCATCCAGTCCTCGAACGTCGACGTGGTGGCAATCGTGTCGTGGCGCATCGCCGTCAACGTGCCATCCTGGCGGGCGGCCAGCACGATGCGCTGTTCGGTGAACGGCCGCCCGCCGACCGGGCCGAACATTTGCGGCCGCGTCAGCGCGAGACGAACCGGGCGCCCGACCTGCTTCGCGGCCATCGCGCACAACGACACGTGCGACCACGACGAACCCTTGCAGCCGAAGCCGCCGCCGAGGAACGGTGAAATCACGCGCACGTGGTCCGGCGCGATGCCGAAGACCGCGGCCACCGCCGTGCTCGCGCCCGACACGCCCTGTGTCGCATCGTGCAGCGTGAGCGTCGGGCCGTCCCAGCGCGCCATCGTCGCATGCGGCTCGATCGGGTTGTGATGCTGCATCGGCGTCGTATAGGTCGCGTCGATGCGCACCGCGCCTTCGCGCAGGCCCGCATCGACGTCGCCGCGCTGCGTATCCATCGGGCGGCCCTGCTGCTTCGGCGGCACGCGCGCCCAGCGCAACGCCTGCGCGAAATCCGCCACGGCATCGCTCGCGCGATAGCGCACCTGCACGGCATGCGCGGCGTCGGTCGCCTGCTCGAGCGTTTCGGCGACGACGACCGCGACGGGTTCGTTGCTGTAGCGCACCGTGTCGTCCTGCAGCAACGTGAGTCGGCGCCCGGCGGGCGGCGACAGCGGCGGCCGGCCGCCGTTGGGCAGCCGCATCGCGTTCTCGTGCGTGATCACGATCAGCACGCCCGGCATCGCGCGGGCGCGCGCCGCATCGATCGACTCGATGCGCCCGGCTGCGATCGTGCTCGTCACGAGCACCGCGTGCGCGAGCCGCGCATCGGAGAATTCGGCCGCGTAGTGTGCGCCCCCCGTCACCTTGAGCACGCCGTCGACACGGTCCAGCGGCTGTCCCGTCATCGTGTTCATGCGGCACCTCCCGTCGTGGCGGCTGCCATTTCGACCGCACGGACGATCGCCCGCTGCGCGAGCGCGACCTTGAAGCCATTGCCGTCGAGCGGCCGCGCGTCGCGCAACGCCAGCGCGGCCGCCTCGCGCAACGTCGCGTCGGTCGGCGTGCGGCCCGCGAGATGCGCTTCCGCCTCCATCGCACGCAACGGCTTGTGCGCGACGCCGCCGAGCGCGATCCGCGCGTCGGCGACGCGCGGGCCGTCCATCCGCAGCGCGGCCGCGACCGACACCAGCGCGAACGCATAGCTCGCGCGATCGCGCACCTTCAGATAGTGCGCATGGTCGGCGAAGCGCGGCGGCGGCAAGTCCACCGCGGTGATCAGCTCGCCCGGCTCGAGCGCCGTGTCGAGGTCGGGACGATCGCCCGGCAAGCGGTGAAACGATGCGATCGGAATCTGCCGCGCGCCGCGCGGGCCGCTCACCTGCACGACGGCGTCGAGCGCGGCGAGCGCGACGCTCATGTCCGACTGGTTCACCGCCACGCACTGGGGGCTGGCGCCGAGGATCGCGTGCATCCGGTTGTGGCCGCCGATCGCCGCGCAGCCGCTGCCCGGCTCGCGCTTGTTGCATTGCGCGAACGCGGGATCGTAGAAATACGGGCAGCGCGTGCGCTGCATCAGGTTGCCGCCGACGGTCGCCATGTTGCGCAATTGCGCGGACGCGCCGGCGAGCAGCGCCTGCGACAGCAGCGGATAGTCGGCGCGCAGGCGCGGATGATCGGCCGCATCGCTGTTGCGCACGAGCGCGCCGATGCGCACGCCGCCGCCGGGCAGCGCCTCGACCGTATCGAGGCCCGCGATGTGCGTGATGTCGATGAGCGTGACGGGCCGCGCGACGCCGCCCTTCATCAGGTCCAGCAGGTTCGTGCCGCCGCCGATGAAGGCGGCGCCGGGCCGCTGCGCCGCGCGCACGGCGCCGGCGACGTCGGTCGCGCGTTCGTAGGAGATCGCTTCCATTGTGGTGCCCTCCGTCGGCTAGCCGCGCGCCGCGTGCGCGGCGCGCACGGCGGCGACGATGTTCGGGTACGCGCCGCAGCGGCACAGGTTGCCGCTCATGCGCTCGCGGATCTCGTCGTCCGACAGCTGCGCGGGACGGCGCCGCACGTCGTCGGTGGCGGCGCTCCCGGCCCCCGCCGCGAACTCGTCGAGCAGCGCGGTCGCCGAGCAGAGCTGGCCGGACGTGCAGTAGCCGCACTGGAACGCATCGCATTCGACGAATGCGCGCTGCACCGGGCTCAGCACGCCGCCGCGCGCCAGCCCTTCGACGGTCGTGATTCGTGCGCCTTCGTGCATCACCGCGAGCGTCAGGCATGCGTTGATGCGCCGCCCGTCGACGAGCACCGTGCACGCGCCGCACTGCCCGCGATCGCAGCCCTTCTTCGTGCCCGTGAGCCCGGCGTATTCGCGCAGTGCGTCGAGCAGCGTGACGCGCGGTTCGAGCTGCAGCGTGTACGCGCGCCCGTTGATGTCGAGACGCACGGGCTGCGCCGGCACCGGATCGCGGCGGGGCGCGGCCGGCGTGGATGCCGCGTACGACGGCGGCGGATGAACGTGCGATGCGGCGCTGACGGTCGCGGCCGCCGCCGCGGATTGCAGGAAGCGGCGCCGCGCGGCACTGGACGGCGTGTCGTGCGGCAACCGCGGCGCCGCTGAATGGCCGGGCCCGAGCGGCGACGGGGCGGCATCGCGCGCCGGTTCGGCAGACGGAGAATCGGATCGATCGCTGGACATGGCTTCTGCTCGCTCAATGGTCGATGGACGCAGATGTGCTGCCCGCGCCCGGATGGCGGTGCGGGCGGCACGCCCATCGGCAACGAGCAATTCCGGTGCCGCGAAACGGCGGGGCAACGCCGATGTGTCGCGTCAGTCACCCGTGCGCGGCGCGGCACGGGCGGCAGACGGAACACGTTGCCGCTGACCCTGCCTTCATGACACCACGCTGGCGCGCGGCTGGCCGTTCGCTGACGAAGCGGCAATAACGCCCGGTTTTCCGGCGCATCCGGCCACACATCGGTCGCAAGTTGCCGGGTGCATGTGCCACGGCGCGCATGGCGCTTGCGTCGCCGTGGCCGGGTCGCGTCGTGGCGCGCCGTGTAAATGCGCGCAGCATCCGTCTCTGCTGGAAAATTCCGCCACGCGTGCCGGCGGATCGCCGCGAAGGCGTTCCGTCGGCCTGACGAAAACATGTCGCGATCACACTCGCATCGCAAACGATTCACCGAAACGTCGCATCGCGGCGGCATACTCGAAAACGTTTCCCGATCAGCCTGCCAGGAGAGAAGTCATGCGTCGCGTTTTCGTCGCCGTCGTTCTATGTGCCGCCGTTTTCGTCGCCGCCTGCAGCGACGACGCGCCGCACGACGCCAACGCGACCGACGCCGCGCAGCAGGCCGGCGGCGCATCGAGCGGCGCCGCCGGCGCGTTCAACAGTGACGCGAGCGCGAATACCGCCGCGTCCGATGCCGCGCCGCTCGCGCCGCCCGTCGTGCACTACCCGCCCGATGACGACGACGATGCGAAGCCCGCCGCGAATGCAGCCGCCTCCAGCGCGGCCGCGTCGTCGCCGGGCTGATCCCGCCACTACGTGAAATGAGTCGGACCCGCTCGGGGAGAGCGGTGGGCATTCGTTGGGAGGCGTCGCTGACATGACGTCACGGTCGGCGGCGGCGCAAACGGCATGGCGTCGCGCCACCTCGCGGGCCACGCCGAGCCCGGCCGGCCGAGCGATTCGGCCCCGGCCGGCGTCAGGCCCGTGCGTGCGCCGCACGCGCAACGGCACGCGATGCCGCGACAGCCGCCGCGCGGCACGCGCCGCGCCGCCCGCCCGTCAGACCGCGTGCGCGAGCGCGCGGTCGACGAGCGCGGTTTCGAAGCCGTCGTCCGCGTCGCGAAAGCGCAGCGGTGCCGCGCAATGGACGAGCGTATCGATGAAGTACTTCGCGCGCGGCCACGGCCCGAAGCCGGCCGCGGTGTTGATGTGCCCCGCGTCGCCGAGGTTCACGAACGCGCTGCCCAGGTGCTGCGCGAGCGTGCGCGCGTCGCCGAGCGGCATCCACGGATCGGTTTCGCTGCCGATCACGATCGACGGCACGGCGAGCCGGCGCGCGTCGAACGGCCCGGCAAACGTGAATTTCTTCGGACTGGCGGGCGCGACGAGCAACACGCCCGCGACATCGCCCGTATGCGGCCACTGCGTGAGCGCATGGGCGGTCGCGAGGCAGCCGAAGCTGTGCGCGGCCAGCACGAACGGGCCGCGTTCGCGGTCGAGCAATGCGCGCACCGATTGCGCCCAGCGCGCGAGATCGGGCGCATCCCAGTCGTCCTGCTCGACGCGCAGCGAGCGCGGGAACTGCCGTTCGAGCAAGGTCTGCCAGTGAGCGCCTTCGCTGCCGTGCAGGCCCGGAACGGTGACGAGCCGCGGCGGCCACGCCGATTTGCTGCATGCGCGCATGATTGCCCTCGCTTGCTTGAAGACGGGATTCGATTGTGGCGCGGCGTCTGCGGCGGCCGAACCAATATTTTGTGCTTTGCTTTTGCATGGGCCGGCCATCCGGGGGCAGGCCATCCGGGCGTCCGCCCGCCTCGCGCACCGGCGCGCGATGCGCCGCGAAACCGTAGAATGTGGGCTTCCCGTCAGCTTCACACGGAACCGGGGCCGGGCGCCGACGCGCCGGGCGCCCGGTCGTCAGGAGACGCCCGATGTCCGCTACGCCCGCCGGCGCGCTGCGCCCGGCCCCGCTCGCCGTTCCCGTGACGCGCCTCGCCGGCGCGCGCGCCGTCATCCAATGAAGATCCTGTTCCATTCCCCGCACCAGGAAGCCGCCGCGTGGCGCGACCAGATCGCGCATGCGCTGCCGGAAGCCGAACTGCGCGCGTGGCAGCCGGGCGACACGGCCGCCGCCGACTACGCGCTCGTCTGGCGCGCGCCGCGCGAATTCTTCGCCCCGCGCGACGGCCTGCGCGCGATCTTCAACCTCGGCGCCGGCGTCGACGCGCTGCTCGCGCTCGAGCACGCGCATCCGGGCACGCTGCCGCGCCACGTGCCGCTCGTGCGGCTCGAGGATTCGGGCATGGCGCAGCAGATGGTCGAATACGTGACGCACGCGGTGCTGCGCTACCTGCGCCGCTTCGACGAATACGAAGTGCTGCAGCGCGAGCGCCGCTGGCAACCGCTCGAACCGCATGCGCGCGCCAGCTTCATCGTCGCCGTGCTCGGCCTCGGCGTGCTCGGCGCGCAGGTCGCGCGCGCGCTCGCCGCGCTCGGCCTGCCCGTGCGCGGCTACAGCCGCAGCGCGAAGCAGCTCGACGGCGTGACGACCTTCGCGGGCGACGGCGCATTCGATGCGTGCATCGACGGCGCGAAGGTGCTCGTCAACCTGCTGCCGAGCACGCCCGACACCGACGGCATCCTGGCGTCGCTCACGTTCGCACTGCTCGCGCCCGGCGCGTATGTCGTCAACGTCGCGCGCGGCGCGCATCTCGTCGAAGCCGACCTGCTCGACGCGCTCGCGAGCGGCCAGATCGCCGCCGCGACGCTCGACGTGTTCCACCGCGAGCCGCTGCCGGAAGACCATCCGTTCTGGCACGCGCCGCGCATTACGATCACGCCGCACAGCTCGGCCGAGACATTGCGCGACGAAGCCATCGCCCAGATCGCCGGCAAGATCCGCGCACTGGAGCGCGGCGAGCGCATCGGCGGCATCGTCGACTACGCACGCGGCTACTGAACCTACAAGCACACCAGGAGACAACCATGACGTTCCCCACCGCCGTCAAGATCGTCGAAGTCGGCCCGCGCGACGGGCTGCAGAACGAGAAGACCTTCGTGCCGACCGACGTGAAGATCGCGCTCGTCGACCGCCTGTCGCACGCCGGCTTCCGCAACGTCGAGGCCGCGTCGTTCGTGTCGCCGAAATGGGTGCCGCAGATGGCCGACGGCGCCGACGTGATGGCCGGCATCGAGCGCCGCGCGGGCACCGTGTATTCGGTGCTCACGCCGAACCTGAAGGGCTTCGAGAATGCGGTCGCGGCGCGCGCGGACGAAGTCGTGATCTTCGGCGCGGCGAGCGAGGCGTTCTCGCAGCGGAACATCAACTGCAGCATCGCCGAGAGCATCGCGCGCTTCGAGCCGGTCGCGAAGGCGGCGAAGGATGCGGGCCTGCGGCTGCGCGGCAGCGTGTCGTGCACGCTCGGCTGCCCGTACCAGGGCGACGTGCCGGTCGCATCGGTCGTCGACGTCGTCGAGCGCTTCGCGGCGCTCGGCTGCGACGAGATCGACATCGCCGACACGATCGGCGTCGGCACGCCGAAGCGCACGCGCGAAGTGCTCGCGGCCGTCACGCGCGTGTTCCCGCGTGAACGCCTGTCGGGCCACTTCCACGACACCTACGGCCAGGCGCTCGCGAACATCTACGCGGCGCTGTTCGAAGGAATCGAGATCTTCCACGCGTCGGTCGCGGGCCTCGGCGGCTGCCCGTACGCGAAAGGCGCGACCGGCAACGTCGCGACCGAGGACGTGCTGTACCTGATGCAGGGCCTCGGCATCGACACCGGCATCGACCTCGCGCAGGTCGTCGCCGCCGGCGACTTCATCTCGAACGCGATCGGCCGCGCGAACGTGTCGCGCGCCGGTCGCGCCCTGCTCGCCAAGGCGCAGAGCGCGGCCGACGCCGCGAACTGCGTATGACCCCGGTATTCGATGGATTCCTCAACATGACGACACCTGCTTCATTCGATTCCCTCCCCGACTCCGCGCGACGCGTCGCGCTGCTGCTGCGCGAGCGTGGCCATGCGAAAGGCATCGTGATGCTCGCCGAAACCGGCAAGACCTCGGCCGAGGCCGCGGCCGGGCTCGGCTGCTCGGTTGCGCAGATCGCGAAGTCGATCCTGTTTCGCCGCCAGTCGGACGGCGCGCCGGTGCTCGTGGTCGCCAGCGGCGTGAATCGTGTCGACGAGAAGAAGGTCGCCGCGCAAGTCGGCGCGGTTGGCCGCGCGGACGCGAAGTTCGTGCGCGACCACACCGGCTATGCGATCGGCGGCGTGTGCCCGATCGGTCATCTCGTCGAACCCGTCACGCTGATCGACGCCGACCTGCTCGAGCTCGACAGCCTGTGGGCCGCCGCCGGCCATCCGCACGCGGTGTTCAACCTGTCGCCGAACGAACTCGTGTCGCTGACGGGCGCGCCGGTCGCGGACGTCGCGTTGCGGGAGCCCGCATGAGCGACGTGCCGGTGACGGTGCCGGTCGGCACGGTCGCGTCGCCGTGCACCGACGTATGCCGGATCGATCCGCGCACCGACTGGTGCGCGGGCTGCCTGCGCACGCGCGGCGAGATCAAGGGATGGCGTGCGTCGGACGACGACGCGCGGCGCGCGTTGCTCGCGCGGCTCGATGCGCGGCGGCGTCTGCTGGCGAGAAGCGGCGCATAAAAAAAAGCCGTTCAACCTGACAGGCGAACGGCATCGAGATCGGAATCCTGTGAACGTGATCAACGTCACAGCCCGCATCATACGAGCGACGCGGCCGCATCGCATCGGGTGTTTCCCTACAACTTCTTACAGCGTCTCGGACGCGTGCGCGCGCACGACTTTTGCTCGTCACGCACACGCCGTCTCCGCAATACACGCGCCCGAAATACGCATTCGACGAGCGGCTGCGCTGCCCCGTAGCGGCTCGCCGAATCGCACGACCGTTTCAATGGCCGACGGCCGCACGACGGGCCGGCACGATGCGCCAGCCGAGATTCACGCCGGCCGCCGCGAGCAGGATCAGCAGCGCGCCGACCACCTGCGTCCACGCGAGCGTCTGCCCGAACGCGACGTGATCGACGACGATCGCGACGACCGGATAGACGAACGACAGCGCGCCGGTCATCGCGGTCGGCAGCTTCTGGATCGCGCCGTACAGCAGCACATACATCAGACCGGTGTTCACGACGCCGAGCACGACGAGGTCGAGCCACTGCCCGGCGGTCGCCGGCAACGTGCCGAAGTGCGCGAACGGCGCGAGCAGCAGGACCCCGAGGCCGGCCTGCAGCAGCGCGAGCAGATGCGGCGGCGTGCCCTTCAGGTGCTTCGTGACGATCGACGAGATCGCATACAGGAACGCCGCGCCGAGCGACAGCGCGACGCCTTCCAGGTATTCGCCCGGCACCGCGAGCACGGCCGGCTCGACGCGCACCACGGCGACGAGCCCGACGAAGGCGAGCGCGAGCCACGCGACGGTGGACGCGGTGATCCGCTCGCGGAACACGATCGCGCCGAGTGCGACGAGCATGAACGGCTGCGTGTTGTAGACGGCGGTCGCCATCGAGATCGACGCGCGCGAATAGGCGGCGAACAGCAGCAGCCAGTTCGCGACGATCGCGACGCTGCCGAGGGTCGCCAGCGCGAGCATCCGCGGCGAGAACAGTGCACGGCGCAGGAACCCGAACGCCGCGCAGACGATCGCGAGCGTCGCGGCGCCGAACAGGCAGCGGAAGAACACGACGTTCGTCAGCGGCTGCTGCGACGACATCACGAGCCAGCCGATCGTGCCGGACATCATCATCGCGACGACCATCTCGGCGGCGCCGCGGCGAATTTCATTCGAAGCCATCGTGAACTCCGTTCAGAAGAGTGGATGACTTCGATTCTAGAAACTTGCTTTCGCGGCAACCACGGCTAAACTGAAGTGAATCGACCGATTCACCTTCGAAAGCAAAGTGATCATGCCGAAACGCCTTTCCCCGCCCGCCGTCGCGTCGCTCGACGCGACCGACCGCGCGATCCTCGCGGCGCTGGCCGACGACGCGCGCATCGCCACCAGCGAACTCGCCCGGCAGATCGGGCTGTCGGCGCCCGCGACCGCCGACCGCGTGCGGCGGCTCGAGGCGCAAGGCGTGATCGCCGCGTTCACCGTCGAGCTCGACCCGCGCGCGCTCGGCTACACGCTGCAGGCGATCGTTCGCGTGAAGCCGCTGCCCGGCCAGCTGCATCTCGTCGAAGAGATGCTGCGGCGGATTCCCGAATTCGTGGAGTGCGACAAGGTGACCGGCGACGACTGCTTCATCTGCCGGCTCTACCTGCGCACGATCGCGCACCTCGACGACATCCTGTCGAAAGTGACGGAGCGCGCCGAGACGAGCACCGCGATCGTGAAGTCGACGCCGGTGCCGCGCCGGCTGCCGCCGCTCGTCGAGGACGACGGCGCGCACCGCTGAACGAGCCGGTACGCGGCCGCGCCGCCCGCGTGCCGACGGGTGCCCGCGCGTACCGTCAGGCAGCCGCGTCGCGCGCCTCGAAGAACGCCAGCAGTTCGTCGATCAGCGCGACGGGCGCCTCTTCCGGAATGTAGTGCCCGCACTCGAGCGCGCGGCCGCTGACGTCGCGCGCGACACGGCGCCATTCGTCGAGCGGATCGAAGCAGCGGCCGACGATCCCGTTCTCGCCCCACAGCACGCGCAGCGGACACGCGACCTTGTTGCCGCGCTCGAGATCCGCCCGATCGTGCTCGAGATCGATCGTCGCGGACGCGCGGTAGTCCTCGCACATCGCATGCACGGCGCCCGGCTGCGCGAGCGCGGCGCGGTACGCGGCGAGCGCCTCGGGCGCGAACGGCGCCAGCCCGGCGGACCGGTTGCCCATCACGCGCTCGATGTACGCATCGGTATGCGCACCGACCAGCGTCTCGGGCAACGGCTCCGGCTGGATCAGGAAGAACCAGTGGAAATATGCGGTCGCGAACGCGCGATCGGTTTTCTCGTACATCGCGAGCGTCGGTGCGATGTCGAGCAGCATCATCCGCTCGACGGCGTCCGGATGATCGAGCGCGAGCCGGTGCGCGACCCGCGCGCCGCGATCGTGCGCGCACACATGGAAGTGCTCGAAGCCGAAATGCCGCATCACGGCGACCTGGTCGGCCGCCATCGCCCGTTTCGAATACGGCACGTGCTGCGCGTCGCTCGGCGGCTTGCCCGACGCGCCGTACCCGCGCAGGTCGGTGGCGATCACCGTGAAATGATTCGCGAGCGTCGCCGCAACGCGATGCCAGATCATATGGGTTTGCGGATGTCCGTGCAGCAACAGGAGCGGCGGACCCGCGCCTCCTTTGACACCGAAGATGTCGGTGTCCTGCACCGTCACGCGAAACGGTGCAAACGCCTCAAACGACATGGTTTGTTTCTCGTTGGTTTGTTATGGCGGCTATTTTAGGAGCGCTTGCGCGTCAGCACAGCGGCGCAACAGCCAGAATCCGTAGAAAGAGAACACTCACTCGATTGCCGGCACACCGCGCATTTTGTTAAGCTCGCGTAGAATCGCACGATCGTTCGTATTAATAAGGACGACATCGTTTCGCCGCTACACTCGAATCACCGTTCGACCGCAAAGCATGGCGCCGGCGCGACCGCGCGGGCGCCCCTGGAGACTGGAGACATCACATGGCATTGCCCACCGTCCTGCAGAACCTGACGCTGCCCGTCATCGCATCGCCGATGTTCATCGTCAGCTACCCCGAACTCGTGCTCGCGCAATGCAAGGCGGGCATCGTCGGTTCGTTCCCCGCGCTCAACGCCCGTCCGGCCGAACTGCTCGACGAGTGGCTCACGCAGATCCAGTCCGATCTCGCCGATCACCAGGCAAAGAATCCCGGCGCGGTGATCGGCCCGATCGCGGTCAACCAGATCGTCCACCAGTCGAATGCGCGGCTCGAGCACGACGTGCGCGTGTGCGTCGAGCACAAGGTGCCGATCTTCATCACGAGCCTGCGCGCACCGGCGCGCGAGATCGTCGACGCGGTGCACAGCTACGGCGGCATCGTGCTGCACGACGTGATCAACCTGCGCCACGCGCAGAAGGCGCTCGAAGCCGGCGTCGACGGGCTGATCCTCGTCGCGGCCGGTGCAGGCGGCCATGCGGGCACGACGTCGCCGTTCGCGCTCGTCGGCGAAGTCCGCAAGATCTTCGACGGCCCGATCGTGCTGTCCGGCGCGATCGCGAACGGCGGCTCGATCCTCGCGGCGCAGGCGATGGGCGCCGACTTCGCGTACATGGGCACGCGCTTCATCGCGACGCAGGAAGCGCACGCGATCGACGACTACAAGCACGCGATCGTGAACGCGAAATCGTCGGACATCATCTACACGAACCTCTTCACGGGCGTGCACGGCAACTACATTCGCGAGAGCATCGAGAAGGCCGGCCTCGATCCGGAGGCGCTGCCGGAATCCGACAAGACCAAGATGAATTTCGGCAGCGACAAGACGAAGGCGTGGAAAGACATCTGGGGCGCCGGCCAGGGCGTCGGCCTGATGGACGACCTGCCGAGCGTGGGCGCGCTCGTCGAGCGCCTGAAGCGCGAATACGACGACGCGAAGGCGCGACTCGGCATTCCGCGCTGACGGATGCGTCGGCCCTCGCGGCCGCCGCCGGCGCGCATGCCGGCGGACAAAACAAAAAGCGCGAACCGCAGCGGTTCGCGCTTTTTCATTGCCCCGCTGTAGCGGGACACACGGCGGCTCAGACCGCGCGCTTCATCCGCGTGATCGGCATCACGCGCAGGCGCGATTCGATCGACGGGCACAGCGACTGCCCTTCGAAACGCGCCGCCAGGAAGTCGACGAACGAACGCACCTTCGCGGATACGTGACGACGGCTCGCGTAGACCGCGTAGATCGGCGCCTCGTGCGGCGGCACCGCATCGAGCAGCACCGGCACGAGCCGGCCGGACTCGATGTCGTCGCCGACCACCTCGGTGCCGAGCAGCGCGATGCCCGCGCCCGCGAGCACGGCCGCACGCAGCCCTTCGAGATGATTCACGATCAGGTTGCCGTTGAGGTTCACGCGCGACGCGGCGGCCGCGTCGATCACCAGCGCGTCGAGCATCGTCGAATTCGAGTCGCGCCGCAGGTAGTTGTGGTGCGCGAGATCGCCGATCGTCGCGGGCGTGCCGTGCTTCTCGAGATACTCGGGCGACGCGACCAGCAGGATGTGCGCGGTCGCGATCTGACGTGCGACCAGCGACGACGATTTCAATCCGTTCGGCGCCGCGCGCACCGCGACGTCGTAGCCTTCCTCGATCAGGTCGACCACGCGATCGGACAGCGTCATGTCGACGGTCACGTCCGGGAACCGGCCCGCATAGTCGGTGACGGCCTGCATCACGTGCCGCAGCCCGAACGCCGATAGCGACGTGACGCGCAGCCGGCCTTGCGGCACCACGCTCGCGGCGCCGACGGCCTGCCCGGCTTCGTCGAGTTCGGACAGCGCCTGCACGAGGCGCTCATAGTATTCGCGTCCCGCCTCGGTAGGGGCGACGCGTCGTGTCGTGCGATGCAGCAGCCGCGCACCGAGCTGCTGCTCGAGATGCATCACGTGCTTGCTCGCCATCGCAGCCGACATCTGCATGCGCTCGGCCGCGCCGACGAAGCTGCCCACTTCGACGACGTAGCGAAACACATTCATGCTGACGAGGGTATCCATCGAACTAGCTCGTAATGACGGGGAATGGTCCAATTACGAGATAGGGTAACAAAGGCGGGGAAACAGAAAGGTCAAGAAAGGCAAAACGGCGCCGCGGGGTCGCAGCGCCGTTTTTGGCGGGAAAACATGCAGTCCGGACGCGCTTTTCACCCGCGTCCGGCACGCCGGCCGCGCGTGCGCGTCAGAACTTCGCGCGGATGCCGGCGCCGAACGTGTTGCCGGTCGACAGGCCGCTGATGTGGTCGTTCATGTACGCGGCGTAGACGTCCGTGCGCTTGGACAGCGGATAGTCGTAGCCGACGGCCCAGGTCTGGCGCGTCTGGTCGAGGCCGCCCGAATCGCGCGAGTACGCGTACGACGCCATCGCGTTGCCCACGCCGAGCGGCACCGACACGCCGCCCTGCGCGGTGTTCACGTGCCAGCTGCCCGCGACCTGGTCATTCTTCGTATACATGTACTGGCCGAACAGCTTCACGTATTTCAGGTCGTAGGTCGCCCCGACTTGCGCGATGCCCTGGCTCTTCATGCCGGCCACCAGCGCGCTCAGGTCACGCGGGCCGTTGTTGAAGTTCACGTACTGGTAGACCGCGGTCGCCGCGAACGGACCGTTCGCATAGTTGAACTGCGCGCTCCACTTCTTCGAGCCGTTGTCGCCGGCCTGGTTGCCGAGTGCGTACATCGCGCCGAAATTCAGGCCACCGAACGAAGGCGACGTGTACGACAGCGCGTTGTTCCAGCCCGAATCGCCGACGGCACCCTGGTCGCTCGGGTAGGTCGGGAACGTGCCGAGGCCGAGGAACACGTGATACACCATCGGCGAGAAGGTGTACGAGTCGTAGAACGGGTTGAACAGGATCGTCGACAGGAACAGGTGCGTCGTCAGGCGGCCGGCCGTCACCGTGCCGTACGGCGAATCGATGCCGACGTAGGCGTTGCGTGCGAAGAACGTGTCGCCCTGGAAGCGGCCGAACTGGCCGTTCTGGGCGCGGAAGAAGCTTTCCAGCGTGAAGATCGCCTTGTAGCCGTTACCGAGATCCTCGGCGCCGTGCAGGCCCCAGTACGACGTCGACATCCCGCCGCCGCTCACGTTCCATGCGCGGTTGCCGCCCGGGAACTTGGTTGCGCCGACCCATTCGTCGACCTGCCCGTAGAGCGACACGCTCGACTGTGCATGGACGGGGGCGGTAGCCGCCACGCAGGCGGCCGCGGCGATCAGCTTGACGGACGTGCGCGACGCACGGCGAGCGAATGCTTTCATTGGATCTCCAGATTTTGTCGAATTGTCGATAAGTGGCGCGAGCGTTGTTTTATGGAGCCGAGTGCTTGCGTCGTATGGGGCGCAGCCATCTTTACGGATCATTCGTCCGGCCAAAATTGCGCACACTTATTGCTGGTATAGCGCCAGCATTAACTTCGCGGAATGGATACATGGCCGGGCACCTGCCGGCGGCCCCGCACGAACGCGGTCGCGCGGCGGGACGGCAGCGGGGCACACGCGAGCCGGGCGCGAAAGATAGCGCAATGCGACGGGAAAATCAGCGGAAATCTGTGCGCGACTGTGGCGAATTCGCATCAGCCGGCGGAGGGACGAGCGCGCGGGCGCTCAGTTTCGGTAGAACGGGGAGAAAGACGGCGAGTGCGCAGGCTCTTCCTGCGAGCGGGGCGGCGGCATCGGACGTCCGCCGCGCTCCTCGTTGTAGCGCGCGACGTCGGCGCGGATCGAACCGGCACGCAGCGGCACGTTGCCGCCGCCCGGCGGGCGCGGCACCTGACGCACGTCGGCGCTGATCGGACGATACGGGCTTTGCGCGGCGTAATGGCCATACGACGGCGTCGGCCGCAGCCCCCAGCGGGAGCCGTAGCCGTTCACGCCGCCGGCGCGTGCACCGGCCAGGGGCGCCGCGCGGCGCCAGACGGGCCCACCACCAGCCGGCTGACCGTACGCGCCGTACGCGCGCATGTCGCCGCCACCGAAGCCGTGGCCGCCGAACGCATGACCGCCGCCGTGGGGCGGTTGCGCGAGCGCGAGCGGCAACAGCAGCGCGCCGAGCACGCCTGCCACCCATCGTCCGATCTTCCGTTTCACCCGTTCCGTCATCGTTCAGTGCCTGTCCACGCCCGCCGCCGGCTCCTTTCGGCCGACCCAAGGCTTTCAGCAGTAATTTATGAGCGGGCCGAAAGCGTGTCGAGCCAAAAAGTGTTATGTCGCCGGCATCGGTGTAACACCATGTTACTGCTAGGTTTTTTCACTTCCGGGCGCGACCGCGACAGAACATTCTTCTGCCGTTTCGCGCCCGGCCGGGCCGATGCCGCGGGCGCTGTTGCATGAGATCAGCTCATCAATCGATTCCCACAATGCATTTGTGTAGTGAATCGCCGACCGGGACAATGACGCCATCCGCGCGCGCGACGCGCGCCTTTGCCGTTTCCGAATCGAGTTCCCGATGGCCCGTCCCCGTTTTCTTCCCGACAACTTCACGCTCGCGCTCGTCGGCACCGTCGTGCTCGCAAGCTTCCTGCCGTGCCGTGGCCCGGCCGCCCATGCGTTCAACTGGGCGACCAACATCGCCGTCGGCCTGCTGTTCTTCCTGCACGGCGCGAAGCTGTCGCGCGAAGCCGTCATCGCGGGTGCGACCCACTGGCGGCTGCACGCGGTCGTGCTGCTCAGCACGTTCGCGCTGTTCCCGCTGCTCGGCCTCGCGCTGAAACCCGTGCTGCAGCCGCTCGTCACGCCGACGCTGTATGCGGGCGTGCTGTTCCTGTGCACGCTGCCGTCGACGGTCCAGTCGTCGATCGCGTTCACGTCGATCGCGAAGGGCAACGTGCCGGCCGCCGTGTGCGCGGCATCCGCGTCGAGCCTGCTCGGGATCTTCGTCACGCCGGCGCTCGTCGGGCTGATGATCACGTCGCAGTCGGCGGCCGCCGCGTCGCCGTGGAGCACCGTCGGCAGCATCGTGCTGCAGCTGCTCGTGCCGTTCATCGCCGGCCAGTTGCTGCGGCCCATGATCGGCGGCTGGATCGACCGCAACCGCGGCGTGCTGCGCTTCGTCGATCAGGGCTCGATCCTGCTCGTCGTCTACGTTGCCTTCAGCGAGGCCGTCAACGAAGGCCTGTGGCACCAGATCCCGCCGCGCGCGCTCGGCGGCCTGCTCGTCGTCAACCTCGTGCTGCTCGCGATCGCGCTGCTGCTGACCGCGTTCGTCAGCAAGCGGCTCGGCTTCAACCGCGCCGACCAGATCACGATCATCTTCTGCGGGTCGAAGAAGAGCCTCGCGGCCGGCGTGCCGATGGCGAAGGTGATCTTCTCGGCGAACGCGGTCGGCGCGATCGTGCTGCCGTTGATGCTGTTCCACCAGATCCAGCTGATGGCGTGCGCGGCGCTCGCGCAGCGCTGGGGCGCGCGCGACATGAGCGGCGAGCACGACGAGGGCGACGCGGCATCGGCGTCCGGCGCGCTGAGCCCGGGCAAGCGCTGACGAGCAGGGCGGCGGGACGGTCAGCGGGGGGTGCCGTTCCGGCGGTTTTGTCCTCCTGATTTCCGCCTTCCTGCTTTCCGCCCTCCTGCTTTCCGCCGTCCGCTTCCGGCTTCACCACCTCACCGCCTCACCGCCCTTCCAGCTTCACACCCGACGCGATGCACCACCAACGCCCATCGCGTCACGAAATCTTCATTCAATTCTCCGCGCGCGATGCCGTTATGTCGGGCGTCCCGTCGATTCGGCTGCTCTCGCCCATGCCCGCGCCCCACTCCGATTCCGCTGCAGCCAGCATCACGCGCCTGATCGCGGATCGCGCGCTCGCCGCCGTCTTCCAGCCGATCGTCGATCTCGGGTCGGGGACGGTCGTCGGCTACGAGGGCCTGATACGCGGCCCGCGCGGCACCGACCTCGAACCACCCGCCGCGCTGTTCGCGCAGGCCGCGCGCGAAGGCGAGACGATCGCACTCGAACAGGCCGCCGCGCGCACCTGCCTCGACGCATTCGCGGCACTCGGCTGCGACGGCAAGCTGTTCCTCAACTTCAGCGCCGGGACGATCCTGAAGCTCGCCAGCGAACGCGAGCGTGCACGTCAGCTCCTCGTGCGCGCGCGGATCGGCGCCGAGCGCATCGTGATCGAGCTGACCGAGCAGAATGCGATTCCCGATGTCGCCCAGATCGGCCCGGCCGTCGCCTCGCTGCGCGACGCCGGCATCCAGTTCGCGCTCGACGACTACGGCACCGCGAACGCGAGCATGAACCTGTGGCTGCGCCTGCATCCGGATGTCGTGAAGATCGACCGCTTCTTCATCCACGACATCGCCCGCGACCCGCTCAAGTTCGAAGCCGTGAAGGCAATGCAGCACTTCGCGCAGGCGAGCGGCGCGAAACTGATCGCGGAAGGCATCGAGAACGAAAGCGACCTGATCGTCGTGCGCGACATGGGCATCTGCTGCGTGCAGGGTTTCCTGCTCGGCCGGCCGAACGCGCAGCCGTCGCGGGTCGTCGCGCCGGCCGCGCGCGATGCGATCCGCGCGCCGCACATCGCGGTGTTTCCCGGCGCGACGCGCTCGGTGCGGCCGGCCGGCACGATCGCCGGGAAGATGCTGGTGCCGGCGCCGGCGCTGCCGCGCGACGCGACCAGCAACGACGTGCTCGACCTGTTCAACCGGATGCCCGACCTGCATGCGGTCGCGCTCGTCGAACGCGGGCGGCCCGTCGCGCTCGTGAATCGCCGCGGCTTCATCGACCGCTTCGCGCTGCCGTATCACCGCGAGGTGTTCGGGAAGAAGCCGTGCCTGCAGTTCGCGAACGACGCGCCGCTGATGATCGACAACGCGACGACCTTCGAGCAGCTCGCGATGCTGCTCGCGAGCCACGACCAGCGCTATCTCGCGGACGGCTTCGTGATCACCGAACACGGCCGCTACGTCGGGCTCGGCACCGGCGAGAGCCTGGTGCGCGCGGTGACCGAGATGCGCATCGAGGCCGCGCGCTACGCGAATCCGCTGACGTTCCTGCCCGGCAACATCCCGATCAGCGCGCACATCGACCGCCTGCTCCAGCGCGACGCCGGCTTTCATGCGTGCTACGTCGACCTGAACCAGTTCAAGCCGTTCAACGACCAGTACGGCTACTGGCAGGGCGACGAGGTGCTGAAGTTCGCGGCGACGGTGCTGGCCGGCGTGTGCGACCCGCAACGCGACTTTCTCGGGCACGTCGGCGGCGACGATTTCCTCGTGCTGTTCCAGCGCGCCGACTGGCGCGAACGCGCCGCCGACGCGATCGCCCGCTTCAACGAAGGCGCGCAGCTCTTCTACACGCAGGCCGACCGGCAGGCGGGCGGGCTGCACGGCGAGGACCGCCATGGCAACCCGGCGTTCTTCGGCTTCGTGACGATGGCGATCGGCGCGGTCGGCGTGGCGGCCGGCGCGCACGGCGCGAAACGCTACGGCAGCGACGAGATCGCATCGGTCGCCGCGCTCGCGAAGCGGCGCGCGAAACAGCAGCCGGATGGGCTCGCGGTCGTCGACCTCGATGCGGGCCGCGCTGCGCTGCGCCATCGCGGCGAACCACCGGCCGTGGCAATCCGCTGAACGGCGGGCGATCGCCGTTTGCAGACACGACGCGCCCGGTGCGGCGGGGGCGCGCATTCATGCACCATGCAGCCAGACCGTTAGTTGCACTGCACCTTTCCGGCGGCCGGCGGAGGCAACCGCGCACGACTCGCGCGAATGCGTGAAGCCAGCCCGCTTGCCGCCCGCTTCCCGCTCGCCATGCACCCGCACGTTCACCTTGCCTTTTTCGCGCTTTGTTTAGTATTTTTAGTAACGGTGTTTTCGCAGATTAGCGCTTAAAACCCGGGAATTTGCGGGTATTCCCCGGCTATCCGGCCCGAATTCCGCAATACGTTTTACTATACAATCGCTTTCACCCTAAACAAACCGGACCCCGAACGATGGGTACGACCATTCGCGATGTGGCGCGGGCGGCAGAGGTCTCGATCGGCACCGTCTCCCGCGCGCTGAAAAACCAGCCGGGCCTGTCCGAAGCGACGCGTGCGCGCATCGTCGAGATCGCGCAGCGGCTCGGCTACGATCCCGCGCAACTGCGGCCGCGCATCCGCCGGCTCACGTTCCTGCTGCATCGCCAGCACAACCGCTTCCCGGCCAGCCCATTCTTCTCGCACGTGCTGCACGGCGTCGAGGATGCGTGCCGCGAGCGCGGCATCGTGCCGACGCTGCTCACGGTCGGGCCGAACGACGACGTGCTGCGCCAGATGCGCCCGCACGCGCCCGACGCGATCGCGGTGGCCGGCTTCATCGAGCCCGAGACGATCGAGGCGCTCGCCGCGACCGGCCGACCGCTCGTGCTGATCGACCTGTGGGCGCCCGGGCTGCGCTCGGTGAACATCGACAACGCGACGGGCGCGGCGCTCGCGATGCGCCACCTGCTCGCCACCGGCCGCACGCGGATCGCGTTCATCGGCGGCTCGCCCGCGCACTACAGCATCGCGCAGCGCGCGATCGGCTACCGGCGCGCATTCTTCGAGGCCGGGCGGCTGTTCGATCCCGCGTACGAAGTGACGATCGATGCGGGGCTCGATCCCGACACCGGCGCAGCACGCGCGATGGAGCAGTTGCTCGACGCGCCGGGCCCGCGCCCGGAAGCCGTGTTCGCGTACAACGACGCGGCCGCGCTCGCCGCGCAGCGCGTCTGCACCGCGCGCGGGCTGCGCATTCCCGACGACATCGCGATCGTCGGCTTCGACAACATCCCCGCCGCCGCGCACGCGAGCCCGCCGCTCACGACGCTCGCGGTCGACAAGGAGGCGCTCGGCCGCCGCGGCGTCGAGCTGCTGCTCGCGGAGGCGCCCGAGCGCACCGAGATCTCCCTGCCCGTCGAGCTGATCGTGCGGGCCAGCAGCCAGCCCGCCGGCTCCCCGGCACTCGATACCGCCACGGTCACCGAATCATGAACATGCCCCCGGTCCAACCCTGCACGGCCGCGCCGGCCGCCCACACGCAAGCCGCGCCGTTCGTCGCGAGCTTCCGCGACCCGTCGTTCCTGCTGTCGCACATCGAGGACACGCTGCGCTTCTACGCGACGAACGCGTTCGACCCGACGGGCGGCTTCTACCACTACTTCCGCGACGACGGCAGCATCTACAACCGCACGTCGCGCCACCTCGTCAGCAGTTGCCGGTTCGTCTTCAACTACGCGATGGCGTACCGGCATTTCGGCGATCCGCGCCACCTGGAATACGCGCGCCACGGGCTGCGCTTCCTGCGCGACGCGCACTGGGACGACGCACTGCAGGGCTACGACTGGGAACTCGACTGGCGCGACGGCGCGAAGCGCGCGACGCTCGACGGCACGCGCCACTGCTACGGGCTCGCGTTCGTGCTGCTCGCGGCCGCGCACGCGACGATGGCCGGCCTCGACGAGGCCCGCCCGCTGATCGCGGCCACCTTCGAGCTCGCCGAGCACCGTTTCTGGGATGCGGCCGCGGGCCTCTATGCGGACGATGCGACGCCGAACTGGATCGTGTCGTCGTACCGCGGCCAGAACGCGAACATGCACATGACGGAGGCACTGCTCGCCGCGTACGAGGCGACCGGCCACCTCACGTACCTCGATCGCGCGGAAAAGCTCGCGTCCCACATCACGCAGCGCCAGGCCGCGCTGTCGGGCGGGCTCGTGTGGGAGCACTACCATGCGGACTGGTCGGTCGACTGGGATTACAACAAGGAAGACAGCTCGAACATCTTCCGCCCGTGGGGCTTCCAGCCCGGACACCAGACCGAATGGGCGAAGCTGCTGCTGATCCTCGAGCGGCATCGCCCGCTCGACTGGCTCGTGCCGCGCGCGGCCGAGCTGTTCGACGCGGCGCTCACGCATGCGTGGGACGCCGATCACGGCGGCCTGTATTACGGCTTCGGCCCCGACTTCACGATCTGCGACCACAACAAGTATTTCTGGGTGCAGGCGGAAACCTTCGCGGCCGCCGCGATGCTCGGCGCGCGCACCGGCAGCGAGCGCTTCTGGGACTGGTACGACGAGATCTGGCGCTACAGCTGGGCCCACTTCGTCGATCACCGCTACGGCGCGTGGTACCGCATCCTCACCTGCGACAACCGCAAGTACAGCGACGAGAAGAGCCCGGCCGGCAAGACCGACTATCACACGATGGGCGCGTGCTACGACGTGCTCGCGACCCTCGCGCGCGCGCAACGCAGCGAGCCGACGCAATGAGCGGCGGCACGTTTCCGGCTTTCGTGTCGGCAGGCGACATCCTGACCGACATGGTGCGCGCGGGCGACGCGCAATGGACCTCGGTGCCGGGCGGCGCCGGCTGGAACGTCGCACGCGCGGTTGCGCGGCTCGGCGTGCCGAGCGCGCTCGCGGGCTCGATCGGCGAGGACTGCTTCTCCGACGTGCTGTGGCGCACGAGCGAAGCGGCCGGGCTCGACCTGCGCTTCCTGCAGCGCGTCGCGCGGCCGCCGCTGCTCGCGATCGTCCACGAGACGCGCCCGCCTGCTTACTTCTTCATCGGCGAAGCGAGCGCCGACCTCGCGTTCGATCCGGCGCGGCTGCCGGCCGGCTGGACCGACCACGTGAAATGGGCGCACTTCGGCTGCATCAGCCTCGTGCGCGAACCGCTCGCCGGCACGCTGGCCGCGCTCGCGGCCGACCTGCACGCGCGTGGCGTGAAGATCAGCTTCGACCCGAACGTCCGGAACCTGATGACGGCCGCATTCCGGCCGACGCTCGAGAAGATGGCCGCGCTCGCCGACCTGATCAAGGTGTCCGACGAGGACCTGCGGCACCTGTTCGGCGGCGACGGCCCCGACGCGATCGCCGCGGTGCGCGCGCTGAACCCGCACGCGGCCGTGCTCGTCACGCGCGGCGCGCAGGCGGCGACGCTCTACGCGGACGGCGACGTGCATGAAGCGAGCCCGCCGCGCGTCGAGGTCGCCGACACCGTCGGCGCGGGCGACGCATCGATCGGCGGCATGCTGTTCAGCCTGATGGCCGCGCCGCAGCGAACCTGGCGCGAGCACCTCGTGTTCGCGCTGGCGGCGGGCGCCGCGGCCTGCCGGCATACGGGCGCGCACGCGCCGACGCTCGACGAGGTCGTCGCGCTGATCGAACGATGACGGGCAGGATGGCGGCCGGACTCCGTTCGGTCACCGATAAGCCGCGCTGTACATGCTGCGCCGCAGTGCTACGATGAAGTGTCCTTTTGCGGGAGAGCACCATGGACACCAACACGTTCACGAAGGGCATCTACACGGCCAAGGCGCATACCCAGCATGCGGGCAACGGGCAGTTCCAGGGTTACGTGATCCTCGCGCGGGACGACGGGGACGACACCGAGAACACGCGCTACGACGTCCACTCGACGAGCCCCAGCGAGGAGGAAGCATTCGAGGAGGCAAAGGCGCTCGCGCACCGGATCCTCGGCGAAATCGAGCTGTAGCGCGCCGCCATTCAGGCGCGGCTCAGAGCAGCCGCGCCACCATCGACAGCAGCATCGTCAGCACCAGCGTCGACATGAACGGGAACGGGTAGCGCCGCCCGCCGAGCGTCAGCGTGACGTCGCCCGGCATCCGCCCGATGCCGAGCTTGCCGAGCCACGGCCAGCAGCGCGTCAGGATCATCACCGCGACGAACGACGTCATCAGCCAGCGCAGCATGTCGGCTCCCGTCAGAGTGCGTGCGAGCGGTCGCCGCGCGCGAACGCGTCGAGCGTGCCGTCGATGCCGCGCGAGAACGCGATCACCTTGAACAGCTCGCCCATCTCGGCTTCGGAAATCAGCTTCTGCACCGCGTTCGCGGCCGGCAGGAACGCGTGGATGTCCGACGGATCGATCGCGGACAACGCGTCGGTGATGCCCGCGTTCAGCAGGAAGCGCGCCTGCGACGTATAACCGAGCAAATCGGCGCCGGTCGCGACGGCCGCGTCGTAGATGCCGGTGAATTCGACGTGCGCGGTGATGTCCTGCAGCCCCGGGTACAGGAACGGATCGTCGTGCGCATGGTGACGGTAGTGGCACATCAGCGTGCCGCGGTCGCGCTGCGGGTGGTAGTACTCGTGCGCGGGAAAGCCGTAGTCGACCAGCAGCACCGCGCCGCGCCCGAGCATCGTGCAGACGGTGCGCGTGAACGCCAGCGCGGCCTCGTGCGTCTCGGTCACGTAACCGTCCGCCGCATCGTCGAGGCCCGCGAGTACCGGCGGCAAGCCGGCCGGTGCGGCCGGGCGGTCCTCGAACACGAACGCCTGCCGCGCGTCGAGCGCGACGCCGCGCTCCTGCCATGCGCCGCCCGCCTTCGCGAACAGGCGCACCGGCATCGCATCGAGCACCTCGTTGCCGACCACGACGCCGTCGAACCGCTCGGGCAGCGCGTCGAGCCAGCGCACCTTCGCGGCGAGCGCCGGCGCGGCGGCCGTGATCGTGTCGCGCTGTCGCTCGCGCAGCTCGCCGGACAGGTCGACGATCAGGTAGGCGTCGAGTTCGACGCCCTGCGCGTCGAGCGCCGCGAGCAGCCCGGCCGCGAGCTTGCCCGTGCCGGCGCCGAATTCCATCACGCTGCGCGTGCCGCTCGCCGCAAGCGCTTCCGCGACCGGCTGCGCGAGCGTCTGCGCGAACAGCGGCGACAGCTCGGGCGCGGTGACGAAGTCACTGCCGTCGTCGGCGCGGCGCCCGAACTTGCGCGCGCCGCCGCTGTAATAACCGAGGCCGGGCGCATACAGCGCGCGCTCCATGAAGCGGTCGAACGGCAGCCAGCCGCCGGCCGCCGCGATCTCGTCGCGCAGTTGCGCGGCGAGGGTTTCGGACTGCGCAAGCGCGTCAGGGCCGGGAGCAGGTAAACTAGCGGGTTCGTGAGCTTTCGGGTTCATCCCGGCATTGTAAATGACCGTTTCAGCCGATATGTCGACCCAGCGCGTGGCGCTCGTCACGGGTGCCCTGGGCAGCGCGGCCGACGCCGCGTCGATCGGTCGTGCGCTCGCCACCGGATTCGCCCGGCGCGGCTGGGACGTCGCGCTGCAGCGCAGCCACGGCGCGCCGCATGCGGCAGCCGACGCACTCGTCGCCGAAGTCGCGGCGCTCGGCCGCCGCGCGATTGTGCTCGACGCCGATCTGGCCCTGGAAGCCGACGCCGCCGGACTCGTCGCCGCGTGCGGCGCGGCGCTCGGCCGGCCCGCGTGCGCGGTGTTCGTGAGCGCCAGCGCCGGCGCCGACGACGCGCACACGGTGGACGGCGCGTCGCTCGCCGGCGCCCTCGCGCGCAACGTGACGGCGCCGCTCGCGCTGGCCCGCGCGCTCGCCGATGCGACGCCCGACGCCGCGCGCGAGCACGAGGCGCTGCGCGCCTGCGCGATCCACGTGCTGGATCAGGCCCTGTTTCACCCTGCGCCGGCGCAGATGTCGCACGCGCTGATGCAGGCCGCGCTGAATCGCGCGACGTCGGCGCTGGCGCTGGCGCTCGCGCCGAAGGTGCGGGTCGCGGCGCTCGTGCGCGGCCACGCGCCGCACGCGGACGACATCGCGGCGGCCGCCTGCTATCTCGCGAGCGCGCCGGGCGTCACCGGCGCGACGCTGACCGTCGACGGCGGCGAGCACCTCGTGCCGCCCGCCGTCGGCCCGAATGAATGAACTGCGCGGAAACGCGCGGCCTGAGCGCCGCCGCCCGCGCCGCTTTGCGTGTGCGCACGCCAATTTGACTGGGACGACCATGTTTTCCGCTCTCCTGCACCCCCGCCTCGCGGACTGCCGCAGGCTCTACCTGCGCGACTACGAAGTGCACATCAACATCGGTGCCTTCGAACACGAGAAGCGCGGCGAGCAGCGCGTCGTCATCAATGTCGACCTGTTCGTGCCGCTCGCGCTGTCCACCCCCGTCGACGACCGGCTGCATGAAATCGTCGACTACGATCTGATGAAGCAGAGCGTCACGCAATGCCTGGCGCGCGGCCACATCCACCTGCAGGAAACGCTGTGCGACGCGATCGCCGCGCGCCTGCTGGCGCACGATGCCGTGCGCGCGGTACGCGTCTGTACCGAGAAACCGGACGCTTATCCGGACTGCGACGCCGTCGGCGTCGAAGTCTTTCGCATCAAGGACGAGGAGCGCGCATGAACGCCCCCCACATGAATGACACGGCGGCCGATGCCGCCACCCTCGACACGCCCGCGGCCCCGGCCGGCCGCCCGGCGCTCACGCGCCGCGAACAGAAGGACGCGTACGAGAACAACAAGCTGTTCAAGCGGATCGTGCGCCAGGTCGGCCAGGCGATCGGCGACTTCAACATGATCGAGCAGGGCGACAAGGTGATGGTGTGCCTGTCGGGCGGCAAGGACAGCTATGCGATGCTCGACGTGCTGCTGCGCCTGCGCGAGCGCGCGCCGATCGATTTCGACATCGTCGCGGTGAACCTCGACCAGAAGCAGCCGGGCTTTCCCGAGCACGTGCTGCCGGAATACCTGAAGCAGGTCGGCGTGCCGTTCCACATCGAGAACCAGGACACCTACAGCATCGTCAAGCGCCTCGTGCCCGAGGGCAAGACGACCTGCTCGCTGTGCTCGCGGCTGCGCCGCGGGATCCTGTACCGCGTGGCCGGCGAGCTCGGCGCGACCAAGATCGCGCTCGGCCACCACCGCGACGACATCGTGCAGACGCTGCTGCTCAACATGTTCTACGGCGGCAAGCTGAAGGGGATGCCGCCGAAGCTGCAGTCGGACGACGGCAAGAACATCGTGATTCGTCCGCTCGCGTACGTGAAGGAAACCGATCTGGAGAAATACGCGGAACTGCGCGAATTCCCGATCATCCCGTGCAACCTGTGCGGCAGCCAGCCGAACCTGAAGCGCGCGGAAATGAAGGCGCTGATCCGCGAATGGGACAAGCGCTTCCCGGGCCGCGTCGAGAATATGTTCAACGCGCTCGCGAAGGTCGTGCCGTCGCACCTGATGGACACGACGCTGTACCCGTTCCAGTCGCTGCGCGCGACGGGCGAGGCCGATCCGCAGGGCGACATCGCGTTCGACGAGGAACCGTGCGCGTCGGGCGACGACAGCGCGGCGCCGGGCGGCGCCCAACCGATCTCGATCGTCCAGTTCGACGACCTGTAAGCGGGGCCGGAACCCTTGTCGGAACGGGGCGGCAAGTCCTCTTTCCGGCACTGTCGCCCCGCCGCGACAGGCCCGGGACGCCGGGGGCCGCATGCTAAAATAGGCGGCTTCGAACTCCTCTTACAGCTGGCGCCATGAATATCGTGATTTTGGCGGCAGGCACCGGCAAGCGCATGCGTTCCGCGCTGCCGAAAGTGCTTCATCCCCTGGCCGGCAGGCCGCTCCTCTCCCACGTCATCGACACCGCGCGCACGCTGCAGCCGTCCCGGCTCGTCGTCGTCGTCGGTCACGGCGCCGAGCAGGTCCAGGCCGCCGTCGCCGCGCCCGACGTCCAGTTCGCGGTGCAGGCCGAGCAGCTCGGCACCGGCCACGCGGTGCGCCAGGCGCTGCCGCTCCTCGATCCCGCGCAACCGACGCTCGTGCTGTACGGCGACGTGCCGCTCACGCGCGCGTCGACCTTGCAGCGCCTCGTCGACGCCGCGCGCGAAGGCCGCTACGGGATTCTGACGGTCACGCTCGACGATCCGACCGGCTACGGCCGCATCGTGCGCGACGCGGCCGGCTTCGTCACGCGCATTGTCGAACAGAAGGACGCGTCGCCCGAACAGCTGAAGATCGCCGAGATCAACACCGGCATCATCGTCACGCCCACGGCCCAGCTGTCGATGTGGCTCGGCGCGCTGAAGAACGAGAACGCGCAGGGCGAGTACTACCTGACCGACGTCGTCGAACTGGCGATCGAGGCCGGTTTCGAGGTCGTCACCGCGCAGCCCGACGAGGAATGGGAAACGCTCGGCGTGAACAGCAAGGCGCAGCTCGCCGAGCTCGAGCGCATCCACCAGCGCAATATCGCCGACGCACTGCTCGTCGACGGCGTCACGCTCGCCGATCCGGCGCGCGTCGACGTGCGCGGCACGCTGCGCTGCGGCCGCGACGTGTCGATCGACGTGAACTGCGTGTTCGAAGGCAACGTGACGCTCGCCGACAACGTGACGATCGGCGCGAACTGCGTGATCCGCAACGCGTCGGTCGGCGCGGGCACGCGCATCGACGCGTTCACGCACATCGACGGCGCCGAGCTCGGCGCGCACACCGTGATCGGCCCGTACGCGCGGCTGCGCCCCGGCGCGCAACTCGCGGACGAAGCGCACGTCGGCAACTTCGTCGAGGTGAAGAACGCGGTGATCGGCCACGGCTCGAAGGCGAACCACCTCACGTACATCGGCGACGCCGACATCGGCGCGCGCGTGAACATCGGCGCGGGCACGATCACCTGCAACTACGACGGCGCGAACAAGTTCCGCACCGTGATCGAGGACGACGTGTTCGTCGGCTCCGACACGCAGCTCGTCGCGCCCGTGCGCGTCGGCCGCGGCGTGACGATCGCCGCCGGCACGACGATCTGGAAGGACGTGGCCGACGGCCTGCTCGCGTTGAACGAGAAGACCCAGACCGCGAAGAGCGGCTACGTCCGCCCGGTCAAGAAGAAAAGCTGAACCTTTTGCGGGCGCCCCGACGGCGTCCGCGTCGACTTACAGGACTCACTCATTCATGTGCGGCATTGTCGGCGCAGTTGCGCAGCGTAATATCGTTCCGGTGCTGATCGAAGGATTGCGGCGCCTCGAATACCGTGGCTACGACTCGTGCGGCGTCGCCGTGCTCGAGCCGGGCGCACCGAAGCGCGCGCGCAGCGTCGCACGCGTCGCCGATCTCGACGCGCAGGTGCGCGAATCGCACCTCGAAGGCACCACCGGCGTCGCGCACACGCGCTGGGCGACGCACGGCGCGCCCGTCACGCACAACGCGCATCCGATCTTCTCGTCGAACGCGCTCGCGCTCGTCCACAACGGCATCATCGAGAACTTCGAATCGCTGCGCGAAGCGCTGCGCGCGAAGGGCTACGAATTCGTGTCGCAGACCGACACCGAAGTGATCGCCCACCTCGTGCACAGCCTGTATCGCGGCAACCTGTTCGACGCGGTGCGCGAGGCGGTGGGCCAGCTGCACGGCGCGTATGCGATCGCCGTGATCCACAAGGACCAGCCGCACACCGTCGTCGGCGCGCGCCAGGGTTCGCCGCTCGTGGTCGGCCACGGCGACGGCGAGAACTTCCTCGCGTCCGACGCACTCGCGCTCGCGGGCAGCACCGACCACTTCACGTTCCTCGAGGAAGGCGACGTGTGCGAGCTGTCGCTCGATGGCGTGAAGATCGTCGACCGCAACGGCGCCACCGTGCAGCGCGAGATCCGCGTGGTCAGCGCCTACGGCGGCGCGGTCGAACTCGGGCCGTATCGCCACTTCATGCAGAAGGAAATCTTCGAGCAGCCGCGCGCGCTCAGCGATACCGTGCCGCAGACGGATGCATTCGACGCGACGCTGTTCGGCGACGCCGCGCCCGCCGCGTTCGCGGAGATCGACAGCCTGCTGATCCTCGCGTGCGGTACGAGCTACTACTCGGGCCTGACCGCGAAGTACTGGCTCGAATCGATCGCGAAGATCCCGACCCAGGTCGAGATCGCGAGCGAATACCGCTACCGCGAATCGGTGCCGAACCCGCGCCAGCTCGTGCTGGTGATCTCGCAGTCGGGCGAGACCGCCGACACGCTCGCCGCGCTCAAGCACGCGCAGTCGCTCGGCCATACGCATACGCTCGCGGTCTGCAACGTCGCGACGAGCGCGATGGTGCGCCTCACCGAAATGCAGTTCCTGACGCACGCGGGCACCGAGATCGGCGTCGCGTCGACGAAGGCGTTCACGACGCAGCTCGTCGCGCTGTTCGTGCTGGCGGCCACGCTCGGCAAGCTGCGCGGGCACGTCGATGCCGCGCAGGAAGCCGAATTCCTGAAGCAGCTGCGCCACCTGCCGGCCGCGCTGAACAGCGTGCTCGCGCTGGAGCCGCAGATCATCGCGTGGTCGGAGGAATTCGCGCGCAAGGAAAACGCGCTGTTCCTCGGCCGCGGGCTGCACTACCCGATCGCGCTCGAAGGCGCGCTGAAGCTGAAGGAAATCTCGTACATCCACGCCGAGGCCTATCCGGCCGGCGAACTGAAGCACGGGCCGCTCGCGCTCGTCACGGAAGCGATGCCGGTCGTCACGGTCGCGCCGAATGACACGCTGCTCGAGAAGCTGAAGTCGAACATGCAGGAAGTGCGTGCGCGCGGCGGCGAGCTGTACGTGTTCGCCGATGCCGACACGCAGATCGTCAACGACGACGGCCTGCACGTGATCCGGATGCCGGAGCACTACGGGCAACTGTCGCCGATCCTGCACGTCGTGCCGCTGCAATTGCTCGCGTATCACACCGCGTGCGCGCGCGGCACCGACGTCGACAAGCCGCGGAACCTCGCGAAGTCGGTGACGGTGGAATAAGGCGGGAAGTCGGGATGGCCTCCGCCGGGCCGTCCCGGGCGCGGTCCGGCGTGAAGCAGGCCATTCGGCCAGGTCGAAATATATACCACTTGGTGGTATATAATCCTGTGCAAACTCGACCGACCCGACATGCCTGCTTCCGTACGACGCGTCTTCAAGACGAAGTGGTTTCACAAGGCAGCGAGAAAATCAGGTATCGCCGATGCCGAACGCTGCCGCGTCGCGCAGGAACTGGCACGCGGCCAGGGCACCGAGCTCGGCGGCAACGTCTGGAAAAAGCGCCTGGACGGCAATCGGCAGCGCGGGATCGTGCTGAGCAAGGTCGGGCGAGCGTGGGTGTTCGTGTTCCTGTTCGCGAAACGCGATCGGGACGACATCGACGAACGCGAACTGCGCGCCTTCAGAAAGCTCGCCGCGGATATCGGGCGCCGCAGCGACACCGAGGTCGCGACGCTGATCGCACTTAAAGAGCTTGTGGAGATTTGCAATGGCTAAGAGTCGATTCAAGAGCGATGCGACGGAGGCGATTCACAGCGCCGCGTCGGGCCTCTATCGCGCCAAGCTGATCGACAAGAAGACGATGCGCGAATACGACGATCTCTGCATCGAAGCCGCGCCGCAGTTCGACCCCGAGGCAATCGCCCGCATCCGCAAATCCGTCAACGTCAGCCAGAGCGTGTTCGCGCTCTACCTGAACACGACGGCTTCGACGATCCGCCAATGGGAACAGGGCGACAAGCGGCCGAGCGGCATCGCCGCCCGGATGCTGCAGATCGTCGAGAAGCACGGGCTCGAGGTGTTCTCCTGAGCCACTGCCCCGAATGCGCATGCACGGCCGGCCGAACGCGGGTCGCAAGGAATATGACGGAGAGACAATGGTAAGACTGATTGGATGCGGTGTGCTGGCGCTGACGTTCGCGTCGACGGGCTGGGCCGCCGAGCATTACGTCGAGGTCTGGAACCCGCCCGAGGCGCGGAAGCCGGCGGCCCATGCGCCGGAAGCCCGTACGCCGGAAGCCCGTATGCCGGACGCCCGTACCCCGGCCACGCACACGGGCGCCGACGCGCGCACCGGCAAGAGCGCGGAGAAGCACGCGAACGCCACCCCGAAAGCCGCGGCGAAGCCGCACAAGCGCCGCGTCGCGCAGGCGGTGAAAGCCGATTCGCATCGCCCGCCCGCGGCCGGGACGCCGGCCGCTCCGCGCCCCGTTGCGCAGCCCGCACCGGGACGCCTGACGGTGATGCAGCCGGCTGCGCCCGATGCGCCGCACGCACTGAGTTACTCCAACATCCCGCGTCAATACACGCCGGACGGCAACGTGCTGCAGGTCGGCACGCACGGCCGCTCCGCGGAGGTGACTCGATAATGGAAGCGCAAACCTACCACGGCTACCAGATCTGGGGCCACGCGATCCTGCAGCAGGACGAGATCCTGCAACCCGAGCGCTTCGCGGCGAGCGGCACGATCACGCAGAACAACAAGCTGGTCGAGGCGTCGGGCGTGCTCGGTGTGTTCGACACCGAGGACGATGCGCGCGAAGCAGGGCTCGAATGGGCTCGCGCCTGGATCGACAGCCACCGCTGAGCCGGCGCCACGCATCGGCCGGCTGCACACCGCAAATGAAAAAAAGGGGCGTCATGGACGCCCCTTTCCTCGTCGACCCCGAACAACTCAGGCTGCAGGCCGTGGCGGCCGCATGGCCGTCTGCGGCCGGCCGACGAGCCGTGCCAGCCCGACGATCGTGGCCAGTGTCGCGAGGTACGCGACGATCTGGATCCCCGCCGGTCGCGCGGTATAGCCGATCAGCGCATGCAGCGCCTTGCCGACAAGGCTCGAATCCTTGAGCAGCCACGACGTATCCCAGATCGTATCGCCCCACGACGGCACGAGGCCCGCCGAGAGCAGGAAGCCGACGCACTGGCTGGCCATCCCCGCCGCGAGCAGCACGATCAGCCAGTTGGTGACGGAGAACAGGCGCTTCAGCGGAATCTGCAGCAGGCCCGCATACATCCCGTAGCCGAGCCCGGCGCCGCCCAGCACACCCAGCAGCCCGCCGACGATCATCTGCGGCGTCTGCCCCGGATCGCCCGCCGCGATGCCGTACAGGAACAGCACGGCCTCGGAGCCTTCGCGCAATACCGCGACGCCGACCACGATCGCCAGCCCCGTCAGCGGCTTGCTGCCGTCCGCGACGGCGCGCCCGACCGCGGTCATCTGCATCGCCATCTCGCGGCCGTGCCGGCTCATCCAGATGCTGTGCCACGCGAGCATCAGCGTCGCGACGAACATCACACCCGCGTTGAAGACTTCCTGCCCCATGCCGGACGCCCACTGCGAGATCCCGTCGGCGAACGCGGCGATCAGGCCGGCGCCGATCACGCCGCCCGCCAGCCCGCCGCCGACCCACCAGCCGCGCCGCGGCACGCCCTTGGTGGCGGCCATCACGATCGACACCACCAGCGCGGCCTCGAGCACTTCACGAAAGACGATCAGGGCAGTAGACAACATGGCGATAGGGGCTTATTTGACGGTCAGGTGCGTCTTCGACTGCGCTTCGTGATACTCGTCGTGGAATTCGTACGTGCCGGCCTTCAGCGGCCCGACCAGGATCTCCACCGACTTGCCCGCGGGCACGACCTTCTCCGCCTTGAAGTCGTCGCTCTCGAATTCGGCGGGCGTCGCGTCGAGGTTCTTCACGACGAACTTCACCTTCTTGCCGGCCGGGATCGTCACGCCATCGGGCGAAAACTTGTGGTCCTTCAGGGTCAGGTTGACGACATCGTCGGCCGCGAATGCGGACGTGGCCGATGCGCCCAGCAGGGCCAGTGCGAAGCCGAAAGCAAAACGGTTCATGAGGGTAACGAATTGAAATATCGAAGGGAACCGATACTAAGATCGATTCGCATTTTCAACTCGCGTACCCTTACTGGCGACATGGTGATCACGCTTCATGGATCGCAGTCGCGCGTTGCCCGGCAAGGCATCCGCCCCGCCGTGCCCGGAACGCTTCGCCGTCAATCGGGATAAATTCCGAATGACGTCAAAGGCGCGACCGCAATTCGTCAGACTTCACGTTTACAACCGTCTGTCGCTGCAGCGACGCCGCGACACGGATTTCCCGCAACACGCGTACGCTTGACCTTCCCACCGTGGCAAGCTTCATGCTGTCGATGCTTGTCAATCGTCAACTCAGGAGAACACGATGGAATTCGAAGTCCAGGACATGACCTGCGGCGGCTGCGCCAACGCCATCACGCGCGCGGTGACGGCCGCCGATCCCGCCGCGAAGCTCGACATCGACGTCGCGGCGAAGATCGTCAAGGTCGAATCGGCGCAAGGCGCCGAGCGCGTGCAGTCGATCATCGAAGCCGCCGGCTTCCACCCCGCGCTGCGCGCCGCATAACGTCCGCACCCTGCGAACCGCGGGCACACCGCCGACCGGCGCTGCGCCCGCGCCCGATTGCGCGTCAGCGCAGCCGGATCAGCGTCGACTTCAGCTCGGTGTATTTCTCGAGCGCATGCAGCGACTTGTCGCGGCCGTTGCCCGACTGCTTGTAGCCGCCGAACGGGAAGTTCATGTCGCCGCCCTCGTCGTAGCAGTTCACCCAGACGGTGCCCGCACGCAGCCGGCGCGACACGTCGTGCGCGGTCGTCAGGTTCGACGTCCACACGGCCGCGGCCAGCCCGTATTCGGTGTCGTTCGCGATCCGCACCGCTTCGTCTACGTCGTCGAACACGATCACCGACAGCACGGGCCCGAAGATCTCCTCGCGCGCGATCTTCGCGTCGGGCTTCACCTCGAACACCGTCGGCTCCACGTAGAAGCCGCCCGTTTCCGCCTTCACGCGCGCACCACCCGTGACGAGCCTGCCTTCGCTGCGACCGGCCTCGATATAGCCGAGCACGCGCTCGAGCTGGATGCCGTCGACGATCGCGCCCATCGACACCGACGGATCGAGCGGATTGCCGGGCACGTACGCGCGTGCGGCCGCGACGAGCTTCTCGATGAACGCGTCCTTGATGTCGCGATGCACGAGCAGGCGGGAACCTGCCGTGCACATCTCGCCCATGTTGTAGAAGATCGCGCCGGCAGCCGCCTGCGCCGCGCGGTCGAGATCGGGACAATCGGGCAGCACGATGTTCGGCGACTTGCCGCCGAGTTCGAGCCACGCGCGCTTCAGGTTCGACTGCGCGGCGTACTGCATGATCAGCTTGCCGACCGCCGTCGAGCCCGTGAACGCGATGCAGTCGACGTCGCGATGCAGCGCGAGCAGCTTGCCCGGCTCGCCCGCGCCCGGCACGACGTTGAACACGCCCGCGGGAATGCCGGCCTCAACCGCGAGTTGCGCGACACGGATCGCGGTCAGCGGCGATTTCTCCGACGGTTTCAGCACGACGCTGTTGCCGGCCGCGAGCGCCGGGCCGAATTTCCACGCGGCCATCAGGATCGGGAAGTTCCACGGCACGACGGCGGCCACCACGCCGACCGGCTCACGCGTGACGAGACCGACGAGATGATGATCGGCCGGCGCAACCTCGCCGCCCACCTTGTCGATCGCTTCGGCAAACCATTCGACGCAGTACGCGGCGCCCGGCACGTCGACCGTCGTCGTGTCGCCGATCGGCTTGCCGGCGTCGAGGGTCTCGAGCAGCGACAGCTCGTCGAGATGCTCGCGCATCAGCGCGGCCCAGCGCAGCAGCACGGCCTTGCGCGCACGCGGGTTCATGCCGGCCCACACGCCCGCGTCGAACGCGCGGCGCGCGGCCGCGACGGCCGCGTTCACGTCGGCTTCGCCGCAATCGGCGACCTTCACGAGCACGCGGCCGTCGATCGGGCTCACGCAGTCGAACGTCTTGCCGCCGTGCGCGTCGCGCGACGCGCCGTCGATGAATGCGCGCCCTTCGATCTCGAGCGACGCCGCCTTGTCCTGCCAGTCAGCCAAAGTCAACTTGTTCATCAGGATGCCTCAGTTTTTTGGCATTCGCGATGCGACACGCCGCTGCGCATGACGCGCAGCCGGCCGGCAGCGAATGCAGTGACGCGCGGGGGGAGCTCAGAAGGTCGCCGGCGAATTGGCCGAGACGACCTCGCAGATCAGGTCCGCGCTGGGATTGCGAAAACGGTGCGGCAAACGGCTTTCGAAGTAGTAGCCGTCTCCGGGGTCGAGCAGCCACGTCGCGCCGTCGACGGTCAGCTCGAGCCGGCCCGACACGACGACCCCGCCCTCGTGCCCCGCGTGCACGAGCATCTCGGGCCCCGTATCGGCCTGCGGCTGGTAGATCTCGCGCAGGATGCACATGTTGCGATCCTTCATGCTCGCGCCGACCAGATGAAACGCGAGCGTGTCGTTGCCGAGGTTCGGCATCTCGTCGCGACGCGACACGACCGAGCGCGATTCGACGAGCTCGAACGTGAAGAACTCCGCGAGACTCATCGGGATGCATTCGAGCAGCTTCTTCAACGAGCCGACCGACGGGCTCACGCGGCCCTGTTCGATCAGCGAGATCGTGCCGTTGGTCACGCCGGCCCGCTTCGCGAGTTCGCGCTGCGACAGGCCATGCTTGTTGCGCACGAAACGCAGGCGCTCGGCGACTTCGGTGGACATCGATTCGGTTTCGGACACGATAAGTGCGATGACAAAGTGAAACGACGCGGTGGACAGCCGTTGAATATTCTAATCACTTTATGCCGCACATCAGCGGGGAAAACCCTGAAAGGCGTTCGAAATAATGAACACCCCGTCGATTATTCCTTTTGCGAATCTTTTGTTCGCACTGCTCGGGAAAGCCCTGATACAGCACCGTTAAAAAACATTTGACGCCGTTTTTGGCTCGTATATGCTGGCTCTCAGGTTAGCGTCATCAAGCATTCATCGGCAGCAAAAAACGTTATTGCAACGCAAAAATTGATGCCCATCAATGTAAATAACGCGTAACCGGCGCCTTGATTATTTTAAACGCCCCGCGCGTCGAAACGGTCAGGTGTTCAATACTTTCAACAACCCAGTCGAGTGTAATCGTGAGAGTCCGTGGCCCTCTGGTGAGGTGGGATCGAGGCGATGTGCGAAGTTTGCGCAGCGCGGCGTCCGCTTCCGACGACGGCAGTTGCGGCTGGCATAGTCCTCGCCTGCTTCACCTGTCGATCTACACCATCCTGTCCCGTCGTTCCGTTCGGCGTCACAACGCCGTTTCCGCACGCGCATTCGTCGCCGTCGATACCGACGAAGTGGCGTCGCTGCTGCCGTAGCGCCTCTCCTTTCTTTACGTCGTTCGTTTCATCTGCTGATTCGCCAACCGCATCGTCCATGCGGTGACGGAACGCGTTCGCGCATGCGTTGCCGCGTCGCGTGTCGCAATGAAACGAACGACGGCCTGATCGTCGCGCGCAGCGCGGATCGCCACGCCATCCCGTTGCGCCCATTCACCAGCGGCCCTGCGTCTCGCGCAAGGCTGCGGGGCTGTTGCACGCCGGCGTTTCGCCACATCCGGCAAGCAAGACGCAACAACCCTCCGGATAACTGATTGACGTCATGGATAGAAGGAAACCCCTCGTCGGCATCACCGCCGACCACACGCAAATCGGCGCGCATGCGTCGCATACGGTCGGCGACAAATACGTCGCCGCGATCGTCGATGGTGCGCAGGCGTTCGCGATGGTGCTGCCCGCGCTCGGCGAGCGCCAGTCGGTCGACGACGTACTCGACACGGTCGACGGCCTGCTGTTTACCGGCAGTTACTCGAACGTCGAGCCGCACCGGTACGGCGGCGAACCGAGCGCACCGGGCACGAAGCACGACCCGGCCCGCGACGCGACCACGCTGCCGCTGCTGCGCGCGGCGATCGCCGCGGGCGTGCCCGTGCTGGCCGTCTGCCGCGGCTTCCAGGAGCTGAACGTCGTCTGCGGCGGCACGCTGCACCAGCGCGTGCACGAAGTGCCGGGCCTCGCCGATCACCGCGAGGACGACGACGCGCCGATGGAGACGCAGTACGGCCCCGCGCACGTCGTGCGCCTGACGCCCGGCGGCACGCTGCACGCGCTCGCCGGCGGCCGCGACGAAGTGCACGTGAACTCGCTGCACAAGCAGGGCATCGCGCAACTCGGCTCCGGCCTCGCCGTCGAGGCCGTCGCGCCGGACGGGCTGATCGAAGCCGTGAGCGTCGTCGATGCGCCGGCTTTCGCCCTCGCCGTGCAGTGGCATCCGGAGTGGCGCCATGCGCAGGACCCGCTGTCGAGCGCGATCTTCCGCGCCTTCGGCGATGCCTGCCGCGTCCGCCGCGCTGCCCGCACGCGCGCCATGGCCGCCGCCGCGCTCGCCTGAGCGCCGACCCAACCAACGAGAACAGACATGCAAGACATCGAAGACTTTCTGAAGCAGCACCGGATCACCGAGATCGAAGCGATCATTCCCGACATGGCCGGTATCGCGCGCGGCAAGATCACGCCGCGCAACAAGTTCACGTCCGGCGAGTCGATGCGCCTGCCGCAGGCCGTGATGGTGCAGACCGTCACCGGCGAATATCCGGAAGACGGCTCGCTGACCGGCGTGACCGACCCCGACATGGTGTGCGTGCCCGACACGTCGACGATCCGCCTGATCCCGTGGGCCGTCGACCCGACCGCGCAGGTGATCCACGACTGCGTGCACTTCGACGGCTCGCCGGTCGAGATCTCGCCGCGCTACGTGCTGCGCCGCGTGCTCGACCTGTACAAGGCGAAGGGCTGGAAGCCCGTCGTCGCGCCGGAACTCGAGTTCTACCTGGTCGACATGAACAAGGACCCCGACCTGCCGCTGCGCCCGCCGGTCGGCCGCACGGGCCGCCCCGAAACGGGCCGCCAGTCGTATTCGATCGAGGCCGTCAACGAGTTCGACCCGCTGTTCGAGGACATCTACGAGTACTGCGAAGCGCAGAACCTCGACATCGACACGCTGATCCACGAAGTCGGCGCCGCGCAGATGGAGATCAACTTCATGCACGGCGACGCGCTGTCGCTCGCCGACCAGGTGTTCCTGTTCAAGCGCACGGTGCGCGAGGCCGCGCTGCGTCACAACATGTACGCGACGTTCATGGCCAAGCCGATGGAAGACGAACCGGGCTCGGCGATGCACGTGCACCAGAGCATCGTCGACGAGGAAACGGGCCAGAACCTGTTCACGTCGCCGGAAACCGGCGGCGCGACGTCGATGTTCTACAACTTCCTCGCGGGGCTGCAGAAGTACACGCCGGCGCTGATGCCGATCTTCGCGCCGTACATCAACTCGTATCGCCGCCTGTCGCGCTTCATGGCTGCGCCGATCAACGTGCAGTGGGGCTACGACAACCGCACGGTCGGCTTCCGCATCCCGCACTCGGGCCCGTCGGCACGCCGCATCGAGAACCGCATCCCCGGCGTCGACTGCAACCCGTACCTCGCGCTCGCCGCGACGCTCGCGGCCGGCTATCTCGGCATGACGCAGCGCCTGGAGCCGACCGAGCCGCTCGTCAGCGACGGCTACGACCTGCCGTACCAGCTGCCGCGCAACCTCGAGGAAGGGCTGACGCTGATGGCCGCCTGCGAGCCGCTCGGCGAGATCCTCGGCCACAAGTTCCTGAAGGCGTATTTCGCGCTGAAGGAAACCGAATACGAAGCGTTCTTCCGCGTGATCAGCTCGTGGGAACGCCGCCATCTGCTGCTGCACGTCTGAGCGTGCACTCGACCGAATACGGAATCACGGAGGAAACATGACGTACCGCAACGAATCTGCCTGGGTCCAACCGGCCGCACCGAGCGCCACGGCCGCCGCACCGCGCGCGACGCAGGCGCGCACGACCGCCGAATACCGCGCGCTCGACGCCGCGCACCACATCCACCCGTTCTCGGACATGGGCGCGCTGAACCGTGCAGGCAGCCGCGTGATCGTGAAGGCCGACGGCGTCTACCTGTGGGACTCGGACGGCAACAAGGTGATCGACGGGATGGCCGGCCTCTGGTGCGTGAACGTCGGCTACGGCCGCAAGGAACTCGCCGACGCCGCGTATCGCCAGATCCAGGAACTGCCGTTCTACAACACGTTCTTCAAGACCACGCACCCGCCGGTGATCGAGCTCTCCGCGATGCTCGCGGAAGTCACGCCGGCCGGCTTCAACCACTTCTTCTATTGCAACAGCGGCTCGGAAGGCAACGACACCGTGCTGCGCCTCGTGCACCAGTACTGGCGCGTGCAGGGCCAGCCGCAGAAGAAATACGTGATCTCGCGCAAGAACGGCTATCACGGCTCGACGATCGCCGGCGGCACGCTCGGCGGGATGGGCTACATGCACGAGCAGATGCCGTCGAAGGTCGAGCACATCGTGCATATCGACCAGCCGTATTTCTTCGGTGAAGCGGCGGCCGGCGAAACGCCGGAAGCGTTCGGCCTGGCGCGTGCACAGCAGCTAGAAGCGAAGATCCTCGAACTCGGCGCGGAGCACGTCGCCGCGTTCATCGGCGAGCCGTTCCAGGGCGCGGGCGGCGTGATCTTCCCGCCGTCGACGTACTGGCCGGAAATCCAGCGGATCTGCCGCAAGTACGACATCCTGCTGGTGGCCGACGAAGTGATCGGCGGCTTCGGCCGCACCGGCGAATGGTTCGCACACCAACACTTCGGCTTCGAACCCGATCTCATCACGATGGCCAAGGGCCTCACGTCGGGCTACGTGCCGATGGGGGCCGTCGGCATTCACGAACGCGTGGCGCGGCCGATCATCGACAACGGCGAATTCAATCACGGCCTCACGTACTCGGGCCACCCGGTCGCGGCGGCCGTCGCGGTCGCGAACCTGAAGCTGCTGCGCGATGAAGGGATCGTCGAGCGCGTGAAGAACGACACGGGCCCGTACTTCCAGGCGCTGATGCGCGAAACCTTCGCGCGCCACCCGATCGTCGGCGAGGTGCATGGCCACGGCCTCGTCGCGAGCCTGCAGCTCGCCGAAGCGCCGGCCGAACGCCGCCGCTTCGCGAACGGTGGCGACGTCGGCACGATCTGCCGCGACTTCTGCTTCAACGGCAACCTGATCATGCGCGCGACCGGCGACCGGATGCTGCTGTCGCCGCCGCTCGTGATCTCGCGTCCGGAAATCGATGAACTCGTATCGAAGGCGAAAAAAGCAGTCGATGCAACCGCCCAGCAACTGGGTATTTCGTAACGGTTTTTGCCTACAGGCGTGCGGCGGGCGCCGCACGCCGCCATAACCAGGGGAATTCCACCATGCGTGCCTGCTTTCTTCGCCAAGCCTGTTCCGTTGCCGCCCTTGCCGCCGCGGCCGCGTTCACGTCGGTCGCCAGCCCGACGGCACACGCGGCCGACGAGCTGAACGTCTACAACTGGTCCGACTACATCGCACCCGACACGATCCCGAACTTCCAGAAGCAGACGGGCATCCACGTCAAGTACGACAACTACGACAGCGACGACACGCTTCAGGCGAAGCTGCTGGCCGGCAGTTCGGGTTACGACATCGTCGTGCCGACGTCGAACTACATGGCCAAGCAGATCCAGGCCGGCGTGTACCAGAAGCTCGACAAGTCGAAGCTGCCGAACCTCGCGAACCTCGACCCGCTCTTGATGAAGATGATCTCGGATGCCGACCCGGGCAACCAGTACGGCGTGCCCTGGGCCTACGGCACGGACGGCATCGGCTACAACGCGCAGGCGGTGAAGAAGGCCCTCGGCGACAAGGCGCCGGTCGACAGCTGGGCGCTGGTGTTCGATCCGGCCAACATGGAAAAGCTGAAGAGCTGCGGCGTGTCGTTCCTCGACCAGGCCGTCGATGTGTTCGCCGCCACGCTGCAATACATGGGCAAGGATCCGAACAGCAAGAATCCCGGCGACTACCAGGCTGCGTTCGAAGTCCTGAAGAAAGTCCGCCCGTACATCACCCAGTTCAACTCGTCCGGCTACATCAACGACCTCGCGAACAACGACGTGTGCGTCGTGCTCGGCTGGTCGGGCGACGTCGGCATCGCGCATCGCCGCTCGGCCGAAGCGAAGCGTTCGTACGACATCAAGTTCTCGAATCCGAAGGAAGGCGGCCTGCTGTGGTTCGACGTGATGGTGATCCCGAAGGATGCACCGCACGCCGAAGCCGCACTGAAGTGGATCAACTACGTGTCCGATCCGAAGGTCAACGCGGCGATCACCAACACGGTGTTCTACCCGACCGCGAACAAGGCCGCGCACCAGTTCGTCACGCCGGCCGTCGCGCAGGACCCGACCGTCTACCCGCCTGAAGACGTGCTGAAGAAGATGGTGCTGATGAAGCCGATGCCGGCCGACATCCTGCGCCTCGAGAACCGTCTGTGGGCCCAACTGAAGACCGGCCACTGATCGACCTGAATTCCGGCGGCGCAGGCGGCGCTTCACGCCTGCCCGCCTGAGATCCGCGGACCTCCGTCCGCCCGCGCGCGCCGCGCGCACTGTTCCATCCGGCACGAGCCGTCGCCCGTGAGTCGCGTTTTGCGCCTCGCGCGGGGGCGCTCACGCCTGCAATCCGTGAAGAACGAATGGTGAATCCCATGCAATCGATACCCTCTTCCGCTGCTGCACGACACACCCAGCCGGCCCCCGCGGCCCGTACGCAAAACGACGCCTTCGTGCGCATCGAAAACGTCGTGAAGAAATTCGGCGACAGCACCGCCGTCGACAACGTGAACCTGACGATCGCGAAGAACGAGCTGTTCGCGCTGCTCGGCAGCTCGGGCTGCGGCAAGTCGACGTTGCTGCGCATGCTCGCGGGCCTCGAGACGGCCACCTCCGGCAAGATCTTCGTCGACGGCGAGGACCTCGCGTCGCTACCGCCGTACCGCCGGCCGGTGAACATGATGTTCCAGTCGTACGCGCTGTTCCCGCACATGACGGTCGAATCGAACGTCGCGTTCGGCCTGAAGCAGGAAGGCACGCCGAAGCACGAGATCAAGGAGCGCGTGGCCGACGCGCTCGCGCTCGTGCAGATGAGCAAGTACGCGCAGCGCAAGCCGCATCAGCTCTCCGGCGGCCAGCAGCAGCGTGTCGCGCTCGCGCGCTCGCTGGTCAAGCGCCCGAAGCTGCTGCTGCTCGACGAGCCGATGTCCGCGCTCGACAAGAAGATCCGCCAGAAAACCCAGCTCGAACTCGTGAACATCATCGAGAAGGTCGACGTGACCTGCGTGATGGTCACGCACGACCAGGAAGAGGCGATGACGATGGCGAGCCGCCTCGCGGTGATGAGCGAAGGCAAGATCGTGCAGATCGGCGCGCCGGGCGAGGTGTACGAGTTTCCGAACAGCCGCTTCTCGGCCGAATTCATCGGCTCGACCAACCTGTTCGAAGGGCGCGAGCCGCCTCGCGGTGATGAGCGAAGGCAAGATCGTGCAGATCGGCGCGCCGGGCGAGGTGTACGAGTTTCCGAACAGCCGCTTCTCGGCCGAATTCATCGGCTCGACCAACCTGTTCGAAGGGCGCGTGGTCGAAGACGAGCCCGATCACATTTTCGTCGAAAGCGACGACCTCGAAGCCCGCATGTACGTGAGCCACGGCGTCACGGGCCCGCTCGGCATGCCGGTCGGCATCTCGGTGCGCCCGGAACGCATTCACGTGTCGCGCGAGAAGCCGGGCTCGAAACACAACTGGGCGCGCGGCGTCGTGACCGACATCGCGTACATGGGCAGCTACTCGCTGTACCACGTGCGCTTGCCGAGCGGCAAGACGGTCGTGTCGAACCTGTCGAGCTCGCACCTGATGAACGAGAACGCACCGGCGTGGAACGACGACGTGTTCGTGTCGTGGTCGCCGGCCAGCGGCGTCGTGCTGACGCAGTGAGGACGCCACGATGAGAACCTCCGCCTCCAATCCGTCCGCGCCGGTGCCGACCGGCGCCGCGAGCGCCGGCACCGGCCGCGCCCGCCCGGGCCGCTTTGCTGCGCTGTCGCGTTTCCTGCCGTCGGGCCGCAGCGTCGCGATCGGCGTGCCGTTCGTATGGCTTGCCGTGTTCTTCGCGCTGCCGTTCGTGCTGGTGCTGAAGATCAGCTTCGCCGACCAGGTGATGGGCATTCCGCCGTACACGTCGCTCGTCGAGATCAAGGACGGCGTCGTGCACTTCGCGCTGCAGCTGTCGCACTACGCGTTCCTGCTGCAGGACGACCTGTACATCGCGACCTACCTCAGCTCGCTGAAGATGGCCGCCGTGTCGACGGTGCTGTGTTTGCTGATCGGCTATCCGATGGCGTACTACATCGCGCGCTCCGAACCGAACCGCCGCAACGTGCTGATGATGGCCGTGATGCTGCCGTTCTGGACGTCGTTCCTGATCCGCGTGTACGCATGGATCGGCATCCTGAAGGACGACGGCCTCTTGAACCACACGCTGATCGCGCTCGGCATCATCCATACGCCGCTGCGCCTCTATCACAGCGATGCGGGCGTCTACATCGGGATGGTCTATTCGTACCTGCCGTTCATGGTGATGCCGCTGTACGCGCACCTCGTGAAGATGGACCTCACGCTGCTCGAAGCCGCGTACGACCTCGGCGCGAAACCGTGGGTCGCGTTCACGCGGATCACGCTGCCGCTGTCGAAGAACGGGATCATCGCCGGCAGCCTGCTGGTGTTCATCCCGGCAGTCGGCGAGTACGTGATTCCGGAGCTGCTCGGCGGCGCCGACACGCTGATGATCGGCCGCGTGATGTGGGATGAATTCTTCAACAACATGGACTGGCCGATGGCGTCCGCGGTGACGGTCGCGATGGTGCTGCTGCTGCTGGTGCCGATGGCGCTGTTCCAGTACTACCAGGTCAAGGAACTGGAGGACGCGAAATGATCAAGCCGAGCAAACCGCTGTCGACGGGCGTCCTCGCCTTCGGCTTCCTGTTCCTGTACATCCCGATCATCAGCCTGGTCGTGTACTCGTTCAACGAGTCGAAGCTGGTGACGGTGTGGTCGGGCTTCTCGCTGAAGTGGTACGCGGCGCTGCTGGACGACGACGAGCTGCTGAGCGCCGCGTGGCTGTCGCTGAAGATCGGCCTGCTGACGGCCACCGCATCGGTCGTGATCGGCACGTGGGCGGGCTTCGTGCTCGCGCGCTTCGGCCGCTTCAAGGGCTTCACGCTGTACACGGGGATGATCAACGCGCCGCTGGTGATCCCGGAAGTGATCCAGGGCATCTCGCTGCTGTTGCTGTTCGTTGCGCTGGAGCAGATGTTCGGCTGGCCGAAGGGGCGCGGGATGGTGACGATCTGGATCGGCCACGTGATGCTGTGCGTGTCGTACGTGGCGATCATCGTGCAGTCGCGCGTGAAGGAGATGAACAAGTCGCTGGAAGAAGCGGCGCTCGATTTGGGCGCGACGCCGCTGAAGGTGTTCTTCGTGGTGACGCTGCCGCTGATCTCGCAGGCGCTGCTGTCGGGGTGGCTGCTGTCGTTCACGCTGTCGATCGACGACCTGGTGCTGTCGGCGTTCCTGTCCGGGCCGGGCTCGACGACGCTGCCGCTGGTGGTGTTCTCGCGCGTGCGGCTGGGGCTGAACCCGGAGATGAACGCGCTGGCGACGCTGTTCATCACGGCGGTGACGATCGGCGTGATCGTCGTGAACCGGATGATGATCGCGCGTGAGCGGCGCCGCATCACCGACATGAAGGCGGCGTTCGCGGTGGCGTGACGCATCGCCTCCTGTTCCAAAGATAACAAGCACTGCAGACAAGCAAGATGCGCCGCCCCAAGGGGGGGGCGCGCGATTCGATTCCGATTTGACAGGCACACGACAAGGAGAATCCGCAATGAAGAAGAAACTGATCTGCCTGCTGGTGGCCGGCGCGTTACCGGGCATCGCGCTGGCCGACTCGACATCCGCCGAGATCAAGGCGCTGCAGGCGCAGGTCGCGGCGCTGCAGAAACAGATGAAGGCGATGCAGGCGCAACTGTCGGCGAAGGGCGGCCCCGCGACCGCCCAGGCCGGCACGAAGGCAGGGGTGGGCGTCGCGCCGGCCGCGGTGGCCGTCGACCCGGGCTCGCCGGACTACGGCAAGGCGCAGGCCACGCTGACCAACGATGAGGTCGGCGAAATGAAGCAGCAGATCGCGAACCAGCAGCTGAAGGTCGACTCGCTGACGGACGCGGCCAACACGGGCCCGCTCGCCGGCCTGTCGGTGACGGGCTACATCGACCCGACCTACATGTACAACCGCGCGGCCGGCACGTCGTCGTTCCTGTTCGCGAACCACGAGAACGCGTACAACTACTTCAACAGCACGTTCGGCGATCTCTACCTCGACATCAAGAAGACGTTCGGCGTCGGCCCGATGGCGCCGTCGGCGGAAATCACGCTGATGCCTAACCGCGGCAACGGCATCACGCTGCTGCAGAACTCGCGCGGCTCGATCACCGACAACCTGCTGAACACCGCGGTCATCAACGTGCCGATCACCGCCGAAACGACGCTGGTCGCCGGCCTGATCCCGAGCTTCGGCGGCTACGAGGTGCAGCAGTCGAACCAGATGCTCACGCTCACGCACAACCTGCTGTACGATTTCTCGGATCCGGGCAGCTACGTCGGGATCGGCGCGAACTACACGAAGGGCAACTGGGCGTGGAAGTTCTTCCTCGGCAACGAGCAGTACCGCACGTACGGTTCGGTCACGCAGAAAGGCGTGAATGCGCTCGGCGACCCGATCACCACCAGCAACAAGGTGCCGACCTTCACCGCACGCGCGGACTACACGTGGTCGAGTGCGCTCGACATCGGCGGTTCGTTCAATATCGGTCGCCAGACGCTGTCGTCGGCAGCTGTGACAGATCCGGTTACCGGCCAACAAATCGGCGTCAACTACGGCCCGGGTGGTGCAGCACCGAGCGCGTACGGCTCGTTCTTCTTCGGTGAACTCGACGCGACCTACACGCTCGCCGACATTCAGTACAACGCGGAAGTCGACTACGGCCGTCAGCAGCATGCGGCGTTCAACGGCGGGCTCGCGCAGTGGTACGGCCTGTCGCTGCTCGCGCACCGCAAGTTCAACGCGCCGGTGGTCGGCCGCATGGGCGTGACGCTGCGCTACGACCTGCTCGCCAACTCGAAGAACGGCGGCGGCGGCGGCGGCATCGCGCTGAACGGCAACGGGATGGACCCGAGCAACGGCTTCGGCGTCGACGCGGACTGCCTCGCGCAGTCGAAGGCCGGCGGCGGCCTGGGCTTCGAGTGCAAGGGGGCCGTGCGCCAGGATGTCGCGCTCGACCTGCTGTTCTATCCGACCCAGCAGATCACCGTGAAGGTCGAATACCGCCACGACTGGGCGAACAACAAGGTGTTCCTGCGCAACGACGGATCGTATGGCAAGTCCAACGACCTGCTCGCGACGCAGTTCATCTATTCGTTCTGACGCAGCCCGCGCGGGACGCCGTGCCGCACGCACGGCGTCCCGCGCCGTTTTTACCGGCCGGACGACGGTGCGCGATGCACCGCCGCCGGCTGCAACGAGGGAGCCGGATTCATGACGCAGTCTTTCACCCGCCGCGCCGATGCGCTCGCGCGCGACTCGTACTACGAAGCGACGGCCGTGCGCCCCGCCGTGGACGACCCGGCGCTCGACGGGACGATCGACGTCGACGTCTGCGTGATCGGCGCCGGCTTCGCGGGCCTGTCGACCGCGCTCGACTGCCGTGCGCGCGGGCTGTCCGTCGCGGTGATCGACGCGCACCGGCCCGGCTGGGGTGCGTCGGGCCGCAACGGCGGCCAGGCGATCACCGGCTTCGCGAAGGACGAGGAAGTCGAGCGGCAGCTCGGCGCCGACGGCGCGCGCGCCGCGTGGTCGCTGTCGCTCGACGGCGTCGCGTTGATCGCCGAGCGGATCGCGCGCTACGGGATCGACTGCGACTTCACGCGCGGCTACCTGACGGTCGCGACGAAACCGCGCCGCATCGACGACCTGCACGCGTGGATGGACGCAGCGACCCAGCGCTGGGGCCATCCGTCGCTGTCATGGCTCGACACCGGCGAGATCCGCGCGCGCATCGCATCGACACGCTATCTCGCGGGCGTCTACGATCCGCTGTCGGGCCACCTGCATCCGCTCAAGTACTGCCTCGGCCTGGCCGATGCCGCGCGCCGCGAAGGCGTCGCGCTGTACGCGCATACGTCCGCGCTCGACGTCGTGCGCGGCGAGCGGCCCATCGTGCGCACGCCAACCGGCGACGTGCGCTGCCGCTTCGTCGTGTCGTGCTGCAACGCGGGCCCCGGCGGCGTGCTGCCGGCCGCGACGGCCGCCCGCATCGCGCCGATCGCGTCGTACATCATCGCGACCGAGCCGCTCGGCCTGGCGCGCGCCGACGCGCTGATCGCGCAGCGCGAAGCCGTATGCGACAACAACTTCTTCCTCGACTATTTCCGGCTGTCGGCCGACCACCGGATGCTGTTCGGCGGCCGCGCGAATTCGGCCGGCGCGTCGCCCGCCACGCTCGCCGAAACGATCCGGCGCCGCATGGTCGGCGTGTTCCCGCAGCTCGGTGACGTGCGCGTCGACCACGCTTGGGGCGGCTTCGTCGACGTCACGCGCAACCGTGCGCCGGATTTCGGCGCGCTCGATCCGAACTTCTTCTACGTCCAGGGCTTCAGCGGCCATGGCGTCGCGCTCACCGGCATCGCCGGACGCGCGGTCGCCGGCGCGATCGCGGGCGACACACGCGCGTTCGACCTGTTCGCGCGCATGCGTCACCGGCGCTTCCCCGGCGGCGACGCATGGCGGCAACCCGCGCTCGAACTCGGGATGCTGTACCACCGCGTGCGCGAGCTATTCTGAGTCAAACTCCTCCGTTATCCTGACCATGCAGACATTCGCCAACCAGCCGCACGTCGCGTCCTACTACGCGGCGACCGCCAACGATACGACCCGCCACGCGCCGCTCGCCGGCACGATCGATGCCGACGTGTGCGTGATCGGCGCGGGCCTCACGGGCCTGTCCGCCGCGCTCAATCTCGCCGAGCGCGGCCATTCGGTGACCGTGCTCGAGGCGTCGCGGGTCGGATGGGCAGCGAGCGGCCGCAACGGCGGCCAGCTGATCGGCGGGTTCGCGTGCGACATCGACACGTTCGGGCAGTTCATGCCGGAAGGCGACGTGAAGCGCATCTGGGACATGGGGCTCGAAACGCTGTCGCTCGTGAAGTCGCGCATCGCGCAGCACGACATCGACTGCGCGCTGGTGCCCGGCTACCTGACCGCCGCGAACACCGAGCGCGACGCCGACGGCCTGAAACGCTGGCGCGACGAAGCCGCGAAGCGCTTCGGCTACGACCGCTTCCACTTCGTCGAAGCCGACGAACTCGGCGACTACGTGCAGTCCGAGCGCTATTGCGGCGGCCTGTACGACCCGGACAGCGGCCACCTCCATCCGCTCAACTACACGCTCGGCCTCGCCCGCGCGGCGACCGACGCGGGCGTGCGCATCCACGAGGACAGCTGCGTGACGCGCGTGCGCGACGTCGCGGGCGGCCATGTCGTCGAGACGAGCGGCGGCAACGTGCGCGCGCGTTTCGTCGTGCTCGCGTGCAATACCTTCGTCGGCACGCTCGCGCCCGCGCTGTCGAGGAAGATCATGCCGGTCGGCACCTACGTGATCGCGACCGAGCCGCTCGGCGACGCGCGCGCCGCCGCGCTGATGCCCGCGCGCGCGGCGATCTGCGACAGCCGCTTCGTGCTCGACTATTTCCGGCCGGCGCCCGACACGCGGCTCGTGTGGGGCGGCAAGGTCAGCTATTCGACGCGGGAGCCGCGCGATCTCGCGGCGGCAATGCGCGCGGACATGCTGAAGACGTTCCCGCAGTTGGCGGACGTGAAGGTCGACTACGCGTGGGGCGGCTTCGTCGACATCACGATGAACCGCGCGCCGCACTTCGGCCGCATCGCGCCGACGATGTATTTCGCGCAGGGGTTCTCGGGGCACGGCGTGAACACGACCGCGCTTGCGGGCAAGCTGATCGCCGAGGCGATCAACGGGCAGGCGAGCCGCTTCGACCTGTTCGACAAGATCCGCCATCGCGACTTCCCCGGCGGCGAGGCGCTGCGCACGCCGGCGCTGGTGCTCGCGATGAGCTGGTACCGGCTGCTCGACGCATTCGGCGTGCATTGACCGGGTCACATCAACGAGAAACGGCCGCGTCGAAGCGCAGCCGTTCCGTTGTTGCCGTGCGCCGACGCGCCCCCGCTAATCCGCCACCTTCTGCCGCATCGTCACGAACTCCTCGGCCGCGGTCGGGTGAATGCCGATCGTGTCGTCGAACTGCGCCTTCGTCGCACCCGCGCGAATCGCGATCGCGATGCCCTGGATGATCTCGCCCGCATCGCGGCCGACCATGTGCGCGCCGACCACGCGCTGGCTGTCGCGCGCGACGACGAGCTTCATCAGCGTGCGCTCGTCGCGGCCCGACAGCGTGTGACGCAGCGCCTTGAACGACGTGCGGTAGATATCGACGTCGCCGTCGTACAGGTCGCGCGCGGTCGACTCGGTGAGCCCGACCGTCGCGACCTCGGGCTGGCTGAACACCGCCGACGGCACCCATTCGTGATCGGCCGCGACGCGCGACCCGCCGAACAGCGTGCGGGCGAGCAACCCGCCGTCGCGCGTCGCGACCGGCGTGAGCTGCGGCCGCGACGTGACGTCGCCGATCGCGTGGATCGACGGCACCGACGTCGCCGAATACGCATCGACGGCGATCGCGCCACGCGCGTCGAGCATCACGCCCGCCTGCTCGAGCCCGAGGCCGTCGACGTTCGGCACGCGGCCGGTCGCATACAGCACCTGGTCGTACGGCCCGTGCCGTGCCGCGCCGACGCGCACGCTCAGCGTGCCGTCGTCCGCGCGCTCGATCGACTCGACCACCGAGCGTGCATGGATCGTGACACCCTGTTTCGTCATCTCGTCGGTCAGGAACTGGCGCACGTCGTCGTCGAAGCCGCGCAGGATCTTCTCGCCGCGATAGAACAGGTCGACGTGGCTGCCGAAGCCGTTGAAGATGCCCGCGAACTCGACCGCGATATAGCCGCCGCCGACCACCGCGATGCGCTTGGGGCACGCGGCAAGCGACAGCGCCTCGCGCGACGTGATCGCATGCCCGATGCCGGGCCGCGCCGGCATCGACGGGCGCGAGCCGGTCGCGATCGCGATGTGGCGCGCACGGATCGTGCGCTCGCCGATCGCGACCGTGTGCGCATCGACGAGCGTCGCGCGCCCCGCGTGCATCTCGACGCCCGATTGCCGCAGCAGGTTGATGTAGATGTCGCTGAGCCGGTTGATCTCGCGATCCTTCGCGGCGATCAGCGCGGGCCAGTCGAGCGTGCCGGCGCCGAAGCTCCAGCCGAAGCCCTTCGCGTCCTCGACTTCATGCGGGTAGTGCGATGCGTAGACGAGCAGCTTCTTCGGAATGCAGCCGCGCAGCACGCAGGTGCCGCCGATCTGCTCTTCTTCCGCAATGCCGACGTGCGCGCCGTATGACGCGGACATGCGTGCGAGCCGCACGCCGCCCGAGCCGGCGCCGATGACGAACAGGTCGTAGTCGAAATCCATCGCATTCCCTCATCGCAGTTCGGATGACGGCACGATAGCAAGATTCCGGCATTCTTGCGGCGCACGGTGCAGCCCGGCGCCCGCCCAATAAAAAACGGCGAGAGACGTTGCCTCTCGCCGGTCAAACCAGCTGCCGGGTGTGTCATGCGTCACCGATCGACCGCATGCCCGACCTGCCGGCTGCGCGGCACCGATCCGCCCGGGCGCGCGAAGAGCGCGCCCACGGCCGGACCAGCCGCCATGCTCATGCCTGCGACGTGTCGCTGCCGTCCGTCGCCTGCGTGTCGTCTGCCTGCTGCGGCTGCTCTTCCTTCTTCTCGAGCATGCCTTCGATCGCTTCCGCACCCTTGAAGCCGGCGACGGCGGCGGCCGCCTTGGTCAGCAGGCCCGCATCCGGATCCAGCTTTTCCGCGCCTTCGACAGCAGCGACTGCGCCAGCGATTTCACCCACGGTGTTCAGGATACCCATCGTCATCCCCTTTCAAGAAAATCGTGAGCGCATCGTCCCACGAAAAAAACCGGCGGACCGCGATTGTCATCACCGGATACACAAGTTACGCACCAGGCCGGCCGCACTCGCCGAGCGCAACCGGAACGACGCACGCGCGCGCCAGGCGGCACGCAACGGGCGATGCACGCAGCGTAGCGGAAAGCCGTCGCGCGCACTGTAAAAGTATGTTCTGGATTGCCGACGAAACCCTTACGGCGCGGGGGTCTCGTGATGAAGCATTCGCCGAATAGTCGTGCGCGCGTATGAAGGTCGCGTGACGAAAAAAAAGAGGCGCCTCGCGGCGCCCCTTCGATGCAGGCCGGACGACTGCCGGCCGATGCGTTCCGACGTTCGTCAGAAGATATTGCGCAGGCCGATCGCGATGCCGGTCTGGTTGCTGCGACCCGGCAGCTCGACGTTCGCCGCGCCGTTCGTCTTGTTGAAGTCGACGGTGCCGTAGACTTCCGTGCGCTTGCTGAGCGCGTACTCGGCAATGCCGACGATCGCGTAGCGGTTGCCGCTCGCGAGCGTGCCGTTGGTGGTCATCGCGTTGCGCATGTGGTCGTAGTAGAACGCGCCCGTCAGCGTCAGCGGCGCGCTGACCTGCCAGCTCACGCCCGCGAACGGACCGTCGTCGATCCGGCCGGTGCCCTTCGCGACCGGAATCGTCTGCTGTGCGAGCAGGCTGTCGACGAAGCCCGTGTCGTCCTTCGAGCGCAGGTAGCCCGCGTAGATCTTCGCCTTGCTGAACGCATACACGACGTTCGCGTGGTAGATCGTCTGCTTGCGCGCCGAGTTGTCGCTGTTCTGCTGCGCGCCGGCCGCGATGCTGAGCGGGCCCATCACGTACGACAGCGACACGCCCCACGCATTGCCCTTGCCCAGCGAACCCGGGATCTGGCCCGAGAAGCCGCCCGCGCCGGTCGATTCGTAGTTGGTGCCGGTCGAGTACATCGCCTTCGCGGTCAGGCCTTCGAACTTGCCGGTGTACTTGATCTGGTTGTCCGCATACAGGCCGCCGCCGAGTGCGACCGGCAGCCATGCGTTTTCGAGGTAGTTGCCGACCGTCAGCGGATCGTAGGTATCCGACAGCAGGTCGAACAGCGGCGTCTTCTGGCGGCCGAGGGTCACCGTGCCGTACGGGCTCTGCAGGCCGACGTACGCTGCGCGGTTGAACAGGCGGCCGCTGTCGGCGAAGGCGCCGTTCTGCAGGTTCACGCCGCTCTCGAGGTTGAACACGGCCTTCAGGCCGCCGCCGAGGTCTTCCGTGCCGTAGATGCCGAAGCGGCTGTTCGTGATCGCGCCGTTGGTCATCGACAGCAGGCCGTCGTTCTTGGCGTTGGCGTTGGTCAGGTAACGGATGCTGGCGTCGGCGACGCCCCAGAGCGTGACCGAGCTTTGTGCGGCCGCATACTGGCTGGCAAATGCGAGCGCGGCGCCCCCTGCGATGGCTGCGAGTCGGGTGGTCTGCTTCATGAGCTTTCCTTTTTGTAGGTGTCTCCATTCATGGCCGGCCGCGTGCGCAGCCGGGTGGCGATCGCTCACGTTCTTGGCGCGCGCGATGTGGGCTGAATCATATGACGAGTGCCATCGCTGAAAGAAATTGAAATGCGCGGTAACGGCGGAACTGTCGCCCGCGCACAACGCTGCGCGCGGCAACGCGCATCCGGCGGGCATCGGGCGCCGCACGGCAGCGGCCGCGAGCGCGGCTGACGGTGCGTCGGGTCGGTCAGGATCGCGCGGCAGGTGCCGCGGAACGGGCGCGCGCGGGCACGCCCGGGGGCGCACGCTGGGGGCACACGCAGGGGTGCGCCCTCGGGAGGCGCGGTCACACCGCCGCCGGCCCGCCGTCGGCCGTGTGCCGGCGCCACGCGCGCCGCACGATTTCCGCGAACGCGCCGACGAGCAACAGCACGGCGCCCCACAGCGCGACCTCCGGCACGAGTCGCGTGACGAGGCCGCCGACCACCGCGCCGGCCAGGAAGCAGAAGCTGATCGTCGCGAGCATCGCCGAGTCGTGCAGCGCACCCGCGTCGTAGCGCGGGATCAACCCGACGAACAGCTTCTGCGCGGCGCGCCGCAGGTTGCCGGTGGTCATCACCGACGTGTACGACAGTTCCTCGAGATGGGTGAACGACAGCGTCTGCAGCGTCGCGACGAACGAGATGCCCGGAATCAGCCACGCGCTCGACGCGCCGACGAGGCCGCTCGCGGCGACACCGAGAAAGACGATCTCGACGAGCAGGCTCGCGAACGCCGTGTGCTTCATCCAGCCGCGCTGCGCGGCAAGCCCGAGCAGGTGCGCGACGAACACCGCGATCGTGAAGCCGACGAGCGGCGGCACGTGATGCAGCGCGGCGGCCCATTCGCCGGCCGACAGGTTGATGCCGAGCAGCGCGACGTTGCCGGTCATCGTGTTCGCGAACACGTGGCCATGGCCGACATACGTATACGCGTCGAGATAGCCGCCGGACAGCGTCAGCAACGCGGCGACAGTGAGATTGCGGCTGGCGCCGTCGAGATCCATCGAGCCTCCCGTGAAGATTCGCGCAGTATGGCGCACGGGCGGTCAAAGTGCGCCGGTCATTGCCCGATGCCCGTGAGCCCGATCAGCGCGCCGCCCGCGAGCAGCCACAACGGATGGATGCGCGTGCGCCACGCGAGCACTGCGCACGCGGCCGTAATGCCCCACTGGATCGCGGTGCGGTTCGACGCCTCGGAGATCAGCACCGCGCTGGCCGCGACGAGCCCGGCGGTGACCGGCATCATCCCCTGCTGCACGTAGCGGCGCCACGGCCGGTCGCGAAAGCGCTCCCACGCATGCAGCGCGAGCACGGTAACGATCGACGACGGCCCGAACTTCGCAAGCGACGCGACCAAGAGCCCGCTCCAGCCGGCCACGTGCCAGCCCACCAGCGACACGATCATCATGTTCGGCCCGGGCGCGGCCTGGGCCAGCGCGAACAGCGCGGTGAACTCGTGCGCGCTCATCCAGTGATGGACGTCGACGACCTGCCGCTGCATCTCCGGCAGGATCGTGTTGCCGCCGCCGAACGCGAGCAGCGACAACTGGCTGAAGATCGTCGCGATGGCGATCAGCGTGTCGTTCATGGCCGCTCTCCTCGCTGCGCGTCGCGCGCCGCGGCCTGCGCCGGCCGCGGCGTGCCCGCGTCGCCGCGGCGCGACGCGAACCACACGCTGACGGGCGTCAGCACGAGCATCGTGGTCAGCAGCGGAATGCGCAGCACCGCGATCGCGACGAACGCGAGCACCGCGATGCCGGCCGCCGCCCGCGCATGCCGCAGCGGCTTCAAGACCTTCACGGCCATCGCGACGAGCAGCCCGGCCGCCGCCGCGGCGAGCCCCGCGAACAGGTGCTGCACGCGCGGATCGTTCTGCGTCTTCGCGTACAGCACGCCGAGCGCGACGACGACGAGCGTCGGGCCCGCGATCAGCCCGAGCATGCCGGCGAACGCGCCGGCGACGCCGCGAAAGCGCATGCCGACGGCCACCGACAGGTTGATCACGTTGCCGCCCGGCAGGAACTGGCACAGCCCGAGCAGATCGGTGAACTCGTCGGCGGAGAGCCACTTGCGCTCTTCGACGATGGTGCGCCGCGCGAACGGCAGCGCGCCGCCGAACGACATGAGGCCAAGCGACAGGAAACCGGTGAACAGCTCGGCGAGGCCGACGCCGCGGGGCGAGGCGGCCGGCGGCGGGGCGGCCGGCGGAGAAGCGGATTGCATGGGGTTCCTTATCAAACGGTGACCCGAGGTTACCGCCGTTCGGTATGCCGGCAAAACGATTTTATCGGCGCGCCCTTGTGATCTAGAATCACAAGCATGGCACGCGATCTCCCGCCCTTTTCCGCGCTTCGGGCCTTTGAAGCCGCGGCACGACATGAAAGCTTCAGCGCTGCCGGCGACGAGCTGCATGTGACTCACGGTGCCATCAGCCGGCAGATCGCCGGGTTCGAGGCCTGGCTCGGCAAGCCGGTGTTCCACCGCTACGGCAAGCGCGTGAAGCTCACCGACGAAGGCCGCCGCTACCTCGACACCGTGCGCGCGGCGTTCGACAGCATCGCGCTCGCGACCGAGCAGTTGCGCAACACGGGCGCGGCACGCGTGCTGCGCATCAATGCGCTGCCGACCTTCGCGATGAAATGGCTGCTGCCGCGCCTGTCGCGGTTCCAGCGCGACGTGCCGAACGTCGAGCTGAAGCTGTCGACGTCGAATGCGCCCCTCGATACGCTCGACGGCTTCGATGTCGCGATCCGCCGCGGCCCCGGCCACTGGCCGAACTGCACGAGCGGCCACTTCCTCGACGAAAGCGTGATACCCGTCTGCAGCCCGGCGCTGCTCAAGCGCGCGCCGATCGCGCGCGCGGACGATCTCGCGCGCCACGTGCTGCTGCATTCGGATACGCGGCCGGAAGGCTGGCGCGACTGGTTCGCGGCGGCCGGCGTGGCGATGAAGGGGCGCAAGCGGCAGTCGTTCGACCACTTCTACCTGGCGCTGCAGGCGGCCGTCGACGGCCTGGGCGTCGCGCTCGGCCCGTTGCCGCTGATCGACGACGAGCTCGCGAGCGGCCGGCTGGTGATGCCGCTGGAGGGGCCGCGCATCGCGACGCGCAGCTACTGGTGGATCGCGCCGCGCGCGCCGGCGGACGATCCGCTCGTCGCGCAGTTCTGCGCGTGGCTGCAGACGCAGTCGAACGTCGGCGCGTAGCGCGTCGACGGTCGACGCAAAAGATGGCGCGGGCGGCAGGACGCCGCCCGCCGGACGCTCAGACCACCGGGCCCGGTTCCTTTTCCTTGCGCAGGATCGCGTACAGGATGATCGCGCCGAACGTCGCGGTGCCGATCCCGCCGAGCCCGAAGCCGCCGATCTTCAGCGAGAAGTCGCCGGCGCCGAGCACCAGCGTGACGGCCGCGACGATCAGGTTGCGGTTGTCGGAGAAGTCGACCTTGTTGACGACCCAGATCCGCGCGCCCGTCACCGCGATCAGCCCGAACACGACGATCGACACGCCGCCGAGCACCGGGCCCGGAATCGTCTGGATCACCGCGCCGAACTTCGGCGAGAAGCCGAGCACGATCGCGATCACCGCGGCGACCGCGAACACGAGCGTCGAGTAGATCCGCGTGACGGCCATCACGCCGATGTTCTCCGCGTAGGTCGTCACGCCCGTGCCGCCGACGCTGCCCGACACGATCGTCGCGAGCCCGTCGCCGATGAATGCGCGGCCCACGTAGCGATCGAGGCTCGCGCCCGTCATCGCGCTGACGGCCTTGATGTGGCCGAGGTTTTCCGCGACCAGGATCACCGCGATCGGCGCGAGCATCAGCATCGCGTGCGGATCGAACACCGGCGCGCGGAAGCTCGGCACCCCGAACCAGGCCGCCTGCCCGACGATCGAGAAATCGATCGGCTTGCCGAGCCCCATCCCGTTGGTCGCGACCGCGTAGATCGCGTAAGCGATCACCAGCCCGACCAGGATCAGCAGGCGCTGCACCATGCCGCGCGAGAACACCGCGACGCCGCCGACGCACAGCACCGTGACGAGCGCCATCACCGATTCGAAGGTCGACCCGGACACGCCCTTGACCGCGATCGGCGCGAGGTTCAGCCCGATCACCGCAACCACCGCGCCGGTCACGACGGGCGGCATCAGCGTCTCGATCCAGCGCGTGCCGATCGCCTGCACCAGCAGGCCGAGCGCGACGTACACGACGCCGCACGCGACGATCCCGCCGAGCGCGACCGGGATGTTCGGGTTCGGGCCGCTGCCGCCGTAGCCGGTCACCGCGATCACGAGGCCGATGAACGCGAAGCTCGAGCCGAGGTAGCTCGGCACGCGGCCGCCGACCAGCACGAAGAACAGCAGCGTGCCGATGCCCGACATGAAGATGCACAGGTTCGGGTCGAAGCCCATCAGCAGCGGCGCGAGCACGGTCGAGCCGAACATCGCGACGACGTGCTGCACGCCCATCGCGACCATCTGCGGCCACGCGAGGCGCTCGTCGGGGCCGACCACGCGCGAGGCCGCGCCGGTCGATTGCACCCGCCAGCGCGGGAAGTAGGAATCGGACATGGGGAAAAGGGCTCCTGTCGGTCGCCGGCTGCGGAGGATGCGCCGGTCTGGAATCTGGCGCGAGTTTACGGAGCGGAAATGGGGCTGGCAAGCGGCGGACGCGCATGCGGCTGCCGAACGGCAGCCCTGCAGATTCGAACTCGTCCAATTCACGGCCGGGGCCGCCCACCCTAAAGTAGCTGGACTGCCCCGCTGCGAGCGTGGCGGCACGGATCCATCGAGTTCAAACAGTAGTTCAACACGAGAAAGCCTGCATCAGCGCGTGCAGTCCGCTTATTCCGGAACAGCGGAGAGCGGACGCATCCGAATGCCAATAAAAACTGGAGAGACAGGAACGCCTGACCGCCGGTAATCCAGAGCGTGCGTGAACGGCAAAGGGCGCGCGCGCCACGAGAGGAGCAAACCCATGAAGGTTCTCATCATCGAGCCGTGCTTCTTCGGCCTCGGTTACATTCAGGCGGCCCGTGCGCTAGGCCTGGAATGCTGGGCGGTAACCAGCGACGCGACGCATCCGGATCAGTACAACTATCGCGATCAGGTGCGTGGTGTGCTGGTGTGCCCGGTAAACGACGCGCAAGCCGTCAAGCACGCGCTGGACGAAGCAGACCTGCTGCCGACCATCGCAGCCGTGGTCGCCGGCAATCAGTTCGTCACCGTGACAGCCGCGAAACTGGTCGCCTTGCTGGGACTGCGCGGCGTCCCCGCGCTCGCGGCCGAATGCGGCGTCCACAAGGATCTCGCAAGGCACGCGTATCGGCAGGCGGGGGCGCCGTCGCTCGACTACGCACTGGTCGCGACCCTGGACGACGCGCAAGCCGCGGCAGCCCGAATCGGTTACCCGCTCGTGATCAAGCCGACCAGCAGCGCGTCGAGCAAGGGGGTCACGCTGCTGCAAGACGAGAGCGCGCTCGAACCTGCATATCGGCAGTTGCAGCAAACGGACTTCGGCATGTTCGGCCTGGCACGCCGTACGGAGTACCTGCTCGAGGCGTTCGCGGACGGTCGCGAGTTCAGCGTCGAGCTGGCGCTAGTCGACGGAACCGTTCGGTTTGCCGGCGTAACGGAGAAATGGGTGACGTCACCGCCGTCTTTTGTCGAGATCGGTCACGTATTCCCCGCGCGCCTGCCCGCGCGGCAACGCCAGGCACTGCTCGACGCGGCCCGCTCCGCGACGCAGGCGCTCGGCCTGGATACCGGGGTATTTCACATCGAGTTGCGCTGGACTTCGACTGGCCCGCGCATTATCGAGACCAACCCGCGCCCCGGCGGCGATCACATCACAACGCACCTGGTCCCGCTCGCAACCGGCATCGATCTGTTCAAGCTCCACCTGCGAGCGCTGCTGGGTGATGCCGAAACAACGCCCCCCGCTCGAAACGCGGCGGCGGCCGTGGGGTTCGTCGTTGCCCCGCGCGAAGGCGTGCTGGAAGCGCTCGACGGTTGGGACGACGTCACTCGGCGCGACTACGTCGTCCATTGCGGGCTGGAAAAGAAACCGGGGGACCGCATTCGTCCACCCGAAAGCTCCGCTGACCGGATCGCATTCGTTATCGTGACCGGTGACACGGCCGATATCGCGGCCGACCGGGTACAGGCGGTGCTGGGCGATGTCGTCGTCAGGATCGCGCGATGAATCGACCGCTGCTTACGCTGCTCGCCTTTCACGCGCTCGACAAGCTCCTGTTCTTCTCGATTGCGCCGAACAAACCCATTTCCGCCTGGCAGGCAGGCTGGCTGGATGATTCGGGGCTCGCGCTGTTCTTCGTGATCCAGATCTTCTGCTACCGGCTCTTCCCTTTACTGGGTGGATTCCTCGCGGACCGGTATTCGAAACGCTCGACGCTCGCCTTCGGCTCGCTGCTACAGGCGCTCGGGCTGGCGGCACTGTGTCAGGCCACCTCGTCGCAAGCGCTGTTCTTCGCGGGCGGACTGGTCGGAATCGGTGGAGGGCTCCTGAATCCGGTCATTTATTCGATGCTGAGCCAGGTATCAGGCCCGGCCGGCAGCCGCGCTTTTTCCACGCACTATTTGTTGATCAACGTCGGGGCGCTGGCCGGCCCGCTTGTCCTGTGGCCTGCTTTCGGCAACGCATGCCTGTGGCTCCTGCTCCCGGCTGGCGTCGCACTGGTGACCGTACTCGCGTCCTCGGCAGAATCGCGCGCGATACCGGCACCGCATCGATCCGCGTCCTGGTTCGCACCGCTGCACGACCCGATCTTCCTGAGGGTGTGCTACACGATGATCTTTTCCAGCGCCCCCCTGATTGCAGCCGAACTCGGGTTACGCACGCAAGGCAACGTCTGGCTGGGCGTGAATTCGGCCACGGTCCTACTCGCTTACCTGTGGACGCTGCGCCGCCCGGCAAGGACCGGTATCTCCTGGCCCAGTGTGACGGCCGGACTCGCGCTGACCACCGTCGGCGTCGCGCTGGTGGGAGCGGCACCCGCCGGCTGGATGGTCGGCGCCGGCATAGTCGTGTTGAGCATCGGCGAACTCCTGTCGATCCCGGTGCTCTACCACCTGGTTTCCGAACACGCACCCGCGCATGCGCGCAGCCGCTACTTTGGCTTCATCTGGGTCGCAGGCGCGTTCGGGGAGGCCGGCGCGCAAGCGCTGCTTTGGGCGTGTCCGCAGCCGCGCGCCGTCTGCATCGTGGCGGCCGCGATGCTGGCGATCGCCACCGTGACGACAACGCGCAAGGTCAAGGTCCGTGCGGCCGAAATCAACGCCACTGAAAGTTGCGAGCTGTCGACGTCCCAGCGCGCGACCTGATACAGCAGCCGCCCGAGCAGACACTCGACCGGGCGGCGACCGACGCCTGCCGCGACGCAAGCGGGCGCTCACATCGCGGCCGGCGCGGCTGACATCAGGGGTTGATGTACTGGAACAGCGACAGGTTCTGCAACTGCGCGTACGCCTTCTGCGAGCCCGTCAGCGCGTTCTGCATCTGCAGGAACTGGCTGATCGTCGTCACCATGTTGGTGCTCGTCAGGTCGGACAGGTTGCTGGTGACCTGCAGCGACGCGGTCTGGTTGACGGCCTGCATCGCCTTGACTTCCTGCTCGCGGCCACCGACCGACGCCTGGATCGTCGTGACGTTGCGCATCGTGTTGCCCAGCTTGGTCGAGCCGGTCATCAGCGCGTTCTTCAGCGCCGCACCCGCCACCGCGTTGCCCGTCACGGGCGTCTTCAGCGCCGCGATCATCGCGTCGAGCGTCGAGAACACGTCCGAACCACCGCTCGCCTGCGGCGCCGGCGCAACGGCAAACGTGTCGCCGGCGGCCGGCGTGCCCGACACCGCCACCGTCATTCCGCCGCCGAGCGAGATCGCCGAGCCCGACGAATAAGCCTGCGCCGGCGTGGTGGTGGGCGGGCTGACCGAGTTGTCGGTCACGGTGTAGGTCGGCGCAGCGGCCGTGCCGCCAAATTTGATCGAGAACTGATGGCCGTTCGTCGCGATCGACGGGTTCGTCACCGTGACCGCGCCGATCGTGCCGGTGCCCGTGTTGCCCGCGCCGGCCGACGGCACCGGCGAGCTGCCGATCGCCGGCACCGACATGAAGACGGCCGCGCCCGTGTCGCCCTGCGACACGGTGCTCGAATCGGCGATCTGCACCTGGCGCGTGCCGGTGTCGCCGACATAGGTGACGCTGCCGCTCGCCGTCGTCGAAAACGGCGCCGCCGAATTCTTCGTGCCGGCGAACAGGTAGTTGCCCGCGCCGTCGTTGGTGTTCGCGAGCGTCATCAACTGGTCGCGGTAACCCTGCAGCTGCGTGGCGAGTGCCGAGCGGTCGCTGTCGGACATCGAACCGTCGCCGGCGCGCACGAGCAGCGACTGCGTGTTCGTCAGCACGGTGCTCACGTTCTGCAGCGTCTGATCCTCGGCCTGCAGTGACGCGAGCGCCGCGTTCTGGTTGGTCGCGTACTGCGACAGCGTCGCCGACGTCATCGACAGCTGCACGGCCTGCGCCGCGCCGGCCGGATTGTCCGCCGCCGTCTGCAGGCTCACACCGCTCGAGATCTGCTGATACAGCTGCGCAAGCTGGGTCTGCTGATCGTTCATTTGTGAAACGTTCAGCTGGAAGAACTGGGCGCTGGAAATCCGCATCGCTTCTATCCTTCGAATCCGGTCAATTGAACAGGCCGAGCACGGTCTGGAACAGCGTCGCCGCCGTCTGGATCACCTTCGCGTTCGCCTGGTAGAACTGCTGGTACTGCATCAGGTTGGCCGCTTCCTCGTTCGTGTTCACGCCCGACACCGACTGCTGCGCCTGGGTGATCTGGCCGATCAGCCCGGTCTGCGCGGCGCTCGACGATTTCAGCTGGGTCGTCGTGTTGCCGATGCCGTTCACGTAGCTCGCATACGCGCCCGTGAGCGTCGTCGTGCCGTTGCCGAACGCCTTCGAGTTGACCAGCTTCGACAGCGCGAGCGCGTTGGAGCCGTCGCTGGTGCCGCCCGCATACGGCCCAATCGTGAACGAGTCGCCGGTCGCCGGTGCGCCGGACAGCGTGACGCTCACGCCGTTGAGTGCGCCCGCGGCCGTTCCCGACATCGTCATCGTCGCGCCGGCCGCCGGGTCGTACGGGACGGTGTCCGTCGGGTTGTTGATCGTGACCGACGTCGGCGGCGTGGTGCCGATCGTCACCGTGGTGCCGACCGGGAAACCCGTCAGCGTCTTCGCCGTCGCGTCATAGGTCAGCTTGGTCGTCGGCACTTGATAGCCCGCGGTGACGCCGCCCAGCGTGATCTTGCCCGTGCCGGTGTTGGTGCTCGCCGCCGACGTGACGGCCGGCGAGGCCGCCGCGATCGCCAACGCACTCGTCGTGGCGAGGCCGAAGCCGTTCAGCGCGCCGCGCGTCGGCAGCACGGTGAACTTGTCACCGGCACTCATCGAGCCCGACGGGACCGAGAAATTCAGCCCGCCGAGCGAAACCGGCATCGGCCCCGCCTTCTGGTCGACCACCGCGCCGCTCGCGCGGTCGGTCAGCGTGTAGTTCGCGCCGTCGAAGGACAGCGTGTAGTCGCTCGTCGTCGGCTGCGACGCGTTCGCGAACGACACGGACAGCGACGCGTTGCCGGTATTGCCCTGGTTCGCGTACACGGTCGGCGACGGTGTCGAGAACAGGTTGCCGCCCTTGTTGCCCGACAGGTCGATGCCGAGCGCGTTCTGCGCGTTGACCTGCGCGGCGAAGCTGGTCGCGATCGCGCCGAGCTGGGCCTGGGCGGGGTCGAGCGTCTGGCTGCGGAACGCGAGCAGGCCGCCGAGCGTGCCGCCCGACAGCGACGAATCGGGCAACGGCTGGTTCGGCCCCTGCGGCTTCGCGCCGGCGATCCCCTGCGACACGACGGTCAGTTCGCTCGGATCCGACGGCGACGTGACGGCCGCCAGCTGGTAGCTCTTGTCGGCGACGACGAGCGGTTGGCCACCCGACATGAACACGCTGTAACCGCTGTCGTTGCGCACGACCTGGATACCGGCCAGGCCCGACAGGTTCGACACCGCGAGGTCGCGCTGGTCCAGCAGCTGGTTCGGCGGCTGCCCCTGGCTGCTCGCCGCCGCGATCTGCTGGTTCAGCTGCGCGATCTGCGCGGTGTACGTGTTGATCTGCGACACGGTGCTGGTGAGCTGCGTGTTCACGCTCTGGCGCAGCGCGTCGTACTGCTGGCCGGCCGCGTTGAGCTGGTTGGCCAGCGTCTGCGCGTTGCTGATCGCGGTCTGCCGCACCGACGGGTCGGACGCGTTGTTCGCGACGTTCTGCAGCCCGGTGAAGTAGTTCGTGATCCCGGTCGAGACCCCCGCCGTCGGGCTGCCGATGTAATTGTTCAGTTGCGCGACGAGCGTGTACCACGTCGACAGCGCGCCGCCCTGCGTCTGCGCGGTGTTCAGCTGGTCGCTCAGGTACTGGCTGTACTGCCGCTGCACGGTGACGGTGTTCACGCCTTGCGGCATGTAACCGCTGCCCGAGTATTGGCTGCTCGCTTCCGCATACACGGGCCGCTGGACCGAATAGCCGGGCGTCGCCGCGTTGCTGATGTTGTTGCTGGTCGTCGTGAGGCCCCAGAGCGCGGCATTCAGGCCGCTGACGCCGAGGTTCATGAGTGTGTTGGACATGCGCGATCCTGATGAGCCGGCCGCGCGTCGCGGCCGCCGGGTTGCGTGACTCCCGGTATAACGGCCGCCGATCGAAAAAATTGAGGAAAAAATGCACGCGCGACGCGCACGTGCGCGTCGCCGGTTCAGGCGTGCGGCCGAGGGTGCCGCAAACGCCGTGCGGGCCGCCCCGGGCGGGGCCGGCCGCCGCTTGCGCGTCAGGCCCGCGCGAGCGAGCGGCGCTTCATCTCGAGCTGCGTGATCAGCCGCTGCAGCGTGTTCTCCGCGCTGCCCGGCAGCGACATGTAGCGGAAGCCGAGCTGGTAGCGCCGCGACCCGTTCGGCATCTGCGTCGAACGCTGCGACACGAGCTGCAGGTCGAGCGACAGCTTGCCGTGGCCGGTCAGCTCGAGCTCGACGTCGGGCAGCAGCGTGCCGACCTCGAGCGCCTCGACGCGTTCGTCGGCCGTGCGCAGCCCCACGCCGCCGAGCGACAGGTTATGCACCTCGAACAGGAAGCTTTCGCCGTCCGGCAGCTTGCCGCGGCACAGGAACGGATCGACGATCGGCGCATCGACGCGGAAATATTCGCGGCGCTGGATGCACGTCAGGACGTCGGGGAAATCGGCGACGAACGCGGGCAGCCCCTCGTAGCGCGTCTCGCGCGGCGTGCCCGTGGAGAATTCGACGCGCACGCCCTCCGGCGCGGCCGCGAACGTACAGTGCGACGCGCCGAGGATGCTGGCGTTCTGCTCCGCCAGCGCACCCCAGTCGAACGTAAACGTCCGCGCACCGACAGCCACCTCGAGCAGGCGCGTGACGAGCTGGCCGCCCGGGTACTGGACGGTCAGGAAATCGCCGCGATTGACGAGGTTGCGCAGCTGCACGCCGATTTCCAGCGGATTGCGGCGGGCATAGTCGGGCCCGGAGTGGCCTGCATCCAGGCTGGGGTCCGTCGACGTTTCGATATTCATGGCTAGCCGGTCATTCTTGTCATGGGCGCCCGGGCAACCGGTGCGCAATAAAACCGGGCCAGAACGGGGGCCCGGTCGCAGGTCTCTCACACTTAGCGGCAGTGCTGACCGAAAGTTTAGATCGAATTGGGGATTTTTTTCGCGCAAACGTTGAAACCGCGCGCGGCGGGCTGCCGGGCGCGGTCCAGAGGGTGCAACAGGCGGGAGCCGACGGGGGCCGTCAGCCGATCTGCTGCATGATCGAGATCAGCTTTTTCGCGTAGTTCGGGTCGGTCGCGTAGCCGGCCTTCTGCATCCCGTACGCGAAGCCTTCGACGCTGCGGCTCGCGCTCAGCACGCCCGAGTAGCGCGGGTTGTTCTTCAGCAGGTTCGCGTAATCGGTCATCGCGTGCTCGTACGAATCGTACGCGCGGAATTTCGCGACCACGCGGCGCGGCGTGCCGTTCACGTATTCCGTGGTCAGCGCCGACACCGTGCGGCCGGTCCAGCCCTTGGTCGCCTTGATGCCGAACACGTTGTAGCTCGTCGAGCCGTCGGTCGCGCGGATCTCGCGCTTGCCCCAGCCCGATTCGAGCGCGGCCTGGCCGACGATGAAGCGCGCCGGGATGCCGGTCGACGCGCTGGCCGCCTGCGCGGGGGCCGCGAGCCGGTCGACGAACGCGTCGGCGTCCTGCACGCCGCTCGCGCCCTTCAGCGGCGGCGTCAGCGCGCTGCCGGCCGAATAGCCGCGCGTGCCGGCAAGCCCGCCGTTGTTGGCCGAGTTCGCGTAGGCCTTCGCCATCGCGTTCATCGCGGCGAGGCCACCTTCGTTGCCGGACGCGCCGAAGCCGGCCGCGCCCAGCCCGGCCGCGCCGACGTCGGCCGCCGAATCGCTGCCCGCGCCCTGCCCCGCATTGCGCAGCAGCTGCTTCATCAGCGCGTCGGCCACGCCGATCCCGCGCGTCGACATCTGCTGCGCGAGCTGCTGGTCGAGCATCGACGTGTACATCTTCGACGTATGCGAATCGAACAGCCCGCCGTCGGGCGATGCGTCGCGCATGCTCTTGAGCATCATCTGCGTGAACATCGCGTCGAACTGGCCGGCGACCGCCTTCGCGCCGGCCCGCGGCGATTGCTTCGCCTGCTCGCGCAGGGCGTCGAAACCCTGCACGTCGAGCGCAAAGCGCTGCGTGAGGTCGTTCGCGTTCGGGAGACTGGCTGTCATTTAGATGATCTCCAGGTCGGCGCGCAGCGCGCCGGCGGCCTTCATCGCCTGCAGGATCGACATCAGGTCCGCGGGCGTCGCGCCGAGCGTGTTCAGCGCCTTCACGACGTCGGCGAGATTCGCGCCGGCCGTCACCATTTTCAGCGCGCCGTTGTCCTGCTTCAGCTGGATCTGCGACTGCTGCGCCACCACCGTCTGCCCGTTCGAGAACGGCCCCGGCTGCGACACGACCGGCTGCGTGTTGACCACGACCGACAGGTTGCCGTGCGCGACCGCGCAGCTCTGCAGCGTGACCATCTGGTTCATCACGATCGAGCCGGTGCGCGCGTTCAGGATCACCTTCGCCGCGGCCTTGTCCGGGCTGACGTCGAGGTTCTGCAGCCGCGCCATGAACGCGACCTGCTGCGCCGAATCGGCCGGCGCGGCGAGCTGGATCGTGCGGCCGTCGAGCGCCGTCGCGGTGCCCGGGCCGAAGCTCGAGTTGACCGCGGACACGATCCGCTGCGCGGTGCCGTAGTCCATGTCGTTCAGTTGCAGCTGCAGCACGCCGTTCATCTGCGCGATCGCGTTCGGCACCGAACGCTCGACGATCGCGCCGCCGACGATCCGGCCGGCCGCGAGCTGGTTCACCTGCACGCGGCTGCCGTTCGCGCTGGCGCCGGCGCCGCCGACCGCCATGTTGCCCTGCGCGAGCGCGTAGACCTGGCCGTCCGCGCCTTTCAGCGGCGTCAGCAGCAGCGTGCCGCCGCGCAGGCTCTTCGCGTTGCCGAGCGACGACACGGTGACGTCGAGCGCCTCGCCCGGCCGCGCGAACGGCGGCAGCGTGGCGGTCACCATCACGGCCGCGACGTTCTTCAGCTGCATGTTGCTCAGCTGCGACGCGCCGCCGTTGGCCGACCCGTTGTTGATCGAGATGCCGAGGTTCGCGAGCATGTTCGCGAGCGTCTGCGTGGTGAACGGCGTCTGCATCGTCTGGTCGCCCGTGCCGTCGAGGCCGACGACGAGGCCATAGCCGATCAGCGGGTTGTCGCGCACGCCCTGGATCTGCGCGAGATCCTTCAGGCGCTCCGCGTGCGCGGGCGCCGCGCCGAATGCGCAGGCCATCGCCACGAGCGCGACGGCGAGCCGCGCGGCGGCATGCGCGCGGGCCGAGAGGCGGTCGAGAAGCGTCTTCTGCATCGTCATCACCACGGCGCGATGTTGAGGAAGAAACGCTGCAGCCAGCCCATCGTCTCGGCTTCGTTGATGTAGCCCTTCGACGAGTATTCGATCTTCGCGTCGGCGACCTGCGTCGAGTAGACGGAGTTCGCGCCCGAGATCGTGTTCGGGTTCACGACACCCGAGAAGCGCACGAATTCGTTGCCCTGGTTGATCAGCATCTGCTTCTCGCCGCTGACCACGAGGTTGCCGTTCGGCAGCACGTTGGTGACGGTCACCGTGATCGTGCCGTTGAACGTGTTCGCCGCGCTGGCGCCGCCGGTCGCCGCGAACTTGTTGTTGCCGGCCGCCGACAGGTTCGCCTTCGCGAACAGCCCGCCGAGGAAGCCGGCCGTCGGCACGTTGAAGTCGGTGTTGCCCTGCCGGTTCGTGTTCGCGCCCGACGACTTGGTCGCGTTGATGTTCTCCGCGATCATGATCGTCAGGATGTCGCCGACGTTGCGCGGACGCTGATCCTCGAAGAGCGGCCGCCCCGCGTAGCCGGGGTTGTAGATCGAGCCGGGCGCCTGCATCGACATCGGCGTCGGCGGCTGCGCCGTCATCGGCTGCTGGATGATCGGATCGCGCGGAATCTGCGCGCAACCGGCGGCGAACGCCGCCACCGCGACCGCGCATGCGGCGCGGACGGTGGCTGACGGGAGGAGGCGAACCTGCTTCATGGCGACGGCGGGTGTTCCGGTTAGCTCTTCATCTGCGTGACGGTCTGCAGCATCTGGTCGGACGTCGTCACGGCCTTGCTGTTGATCTCGTAGGCACGCTGCGTCTGGATCATGTTGACGAGCTCCTGCACGACGTTCACGTTCGACGCTTCGACGTAGTTCTGGTTGAGCGTGCCCGCGCCGTTCAGCCCCGGTTGCGATACGTTCGGCGCGCCCGACGACGTCGTCTCGGAGAACAGGTTCTCGCCGCGCGCCTCGAGGCCGGCCGGGTTGATGAAGGTCGCGACCTGCAGCGAGCCGATCTGCACCGAATTGGTCGAGCCCGCCTGCGTGACCGTCACGACGCCGTCCTTGCCGATGGTCAGCGACGTCGCGTTCTGCGGGATCGTGATCGCCGGCAGGACCTGGTAGCCGCTCGACGTGACGAGCTGGCCCTGCGCGTTGGTCTGGAACGCGCCGTCGCGTGTGTAGGCGTTCGTGCCGTCCGGCATCACCACCTGGAAGAAGCCGGCGCCGTTGATCGCGACGTCCTTCGCGTTGCCGGTCTGCGTGAGGCCGCCCTGCGTGTACCGGCGCTCGGTCGCGACCTGCTGCACGCCGGTGCCGAGCTGCAGGCCCGACGGCAATTCCGTCTGCTGCGTCGAGTTCGCGCCCGGCTGGCGGATGGTCTGGTACAGCAGATCCTCGAACACCGCGCGCGACGCCTTGAAGCCGTTCGTGCTGGTGTTCGCGAGGTTGTTCGAAATCACGTCCATCTGCGCTTGCTGCGCATTCATGCCGGTGGCGGCAATGTAGAGCGAACGGTTCACTTGTCAGTTCTCCTGCGTAGGCTGGCGCGGGCGCTCAGCTGAAATTGAGCAGCTGGTTCGCCGTCTGCTCGTTCTGGTCGGCCGTCTGGATCAGCTTCGACTGAAGCTGGAACGCGCGCGCGTTGTCGATCATCGCGACCATCGCGGTCACCGGGTTGACGTTGCTGCCTTCGAGCGAATTCGGCGTGACGACCACGTTCGGGTCGGCGTCGGCCGGATTGCCGTCGGCGGTGCGGAACAGCCCGTCGTTGCCGCGCGTGAGCGTGGCCGGGTCGGGGTTCACGAGCTTCATCTGGTCGACGATCGCGACCGCCGTCGGCGGGTCGCCCGGCATCAGCGCGGAAATCGTGCCGTCCTTGCCGATCGTCACTTCCGCGTTCGGCGGCACCGAAATCGGGCCGCCATTGCCGACCACCGGCAGGTTGCTCGCGTTGACGAGCTGGCCGTTCTCGTCGACGTGCAGGTTGCCGGCGCGCGTGTACGCCTCGCTGCCGTCGGCCGCCTGCACCGCCAGCCAGCCCGCGCCCTGCACGGCGACGTCGAGCGGGTTGCCGGTGCGCGTGATCGGACCGGGCGTGTAGTCGGCGCCGGGCGTCGACGCGAGCACGTAGGTGCGCGTCGTCGTCGGGTCGCTCGTGCTGCCGTCGCCGAAATTCATCGGCACCGCGCGATACGTCGCGAGCTGCGCGCGAAAGCCCGTCGTCGACGCGTTCGCGAGGTTGTTCGCGACCACCGCCTGCTGGTCGAGCGACTGCGACGCACCCGTCATCGCCGTGTAGATCAGTCGGTCCATGGCTGCCCGTTGTCCGCGCTTACAGGTTGATGATCGTCTGGTCGACGGCCTGCTGCGTCTTGATCGTCTGCGCGTTCGCCTGGTAGTTGCGCTGCGCGGTGATCAGGTTGACGAGCTGCGACGTGAGGTCGACGTTCGAGTTTTCCAGCGCGCTGCCCTGCAGCTTGCCGTGGTTCGTGCTGCCCGGCGCCGAGATCTGCGGCACGCCCGACGCGGAGCTTTCCGCGTACTGGTTGCCGCCGAGGCTCACCAGCCCGTTCGGGTTGTTGAAGTTCGCGAGCGCGATCTGGCCGAGCACGGCGGTCTGGCCGTTCGAGTAGTTGCCGGTCAGCTTGCCGTCGGCGCCGATCGTGTAGGTCGTCAGCGTGCCGCTCGCGTAGCCGTCCTGCGCGAGGTTGTTCACGCCGTTCTTGCCTCCGTACTGCGTCGTGCCGGTCAGGTCGAGCGTGAGGCTCTGCGGCGTCGCCGAGCCGTCGGTGTTCGGCACCGTGAACTGGAACTGGCCGACCGACGTGGTCGGCGCGGGCGGCGTGCCCGTGGTCGTGCTCTTGATCGCGCCCGACGCGTCGAACGTGACCGTGCCGAGATCCGACGTGGCGCCGCCCTGCACGCCCGCGTACGCTTCCCACGTGCCGGCCGCGGACTTCACGAAGTACATGTTGACCGCCTGCGAACCGCCGAGCGAGTCGTACACCTGGATCGACGTCGAGTAGTTGTAGGTCGTGTTGTCGGTCGCGCTGAACGGCGTCTTGGCCGGCACCGTGTCCTGCGAGTTCAGGTTGAACTGCGCGGCGATCTTGGTCGTCGCGGTCGGCGCGATGTTGGTCGTCGGCGCCTGCAGCGGCACGGTCTGCGCGGTGTTGATCACGCCGCCCCCGTTGGCTGCGTAGCCCATCAGGTTACGGCCCTGCGAGTCGACGATGAAGCCGTTCTTGTCGCGCTGGAACGTGCCGTCGCGCGAGTAGGTCGTCACGCCGTTGTTCGACATCTGGAAGAAGCCGTTGCCGTTGATCGCGACGTCGAGCGACGAGCTCGTCGTGTTGATCGTGCCCTGGCCGAAGTTCTGCTGCACCGCGTTCAGCGACGTGCCGATACCGATCTGCGTGTTGGTCGACGTCGCGACCGAGTTCGCATACATGTCGGCGAACTGCGCGGTGCTCGACTTGAAGCCGACCGTGTTCGCGTTCGCGATGTTGTTGCCGATCACGTCGAGCGCGTTCGATGCACCCGCGAGGCCGCTCAGACCCTGTTGATAACCCATTTCGGTCTCCGTTTCGAGATTGCTCGATCAGTATCAGTTGGAGGTGGTGCCGCTGCCGGATGGCGACGACGCGGTGGTGTTCGGGAAAATCGACGCAACCTGGGTCAACCCCACGGTCGTGCCGTTCGACAGCACGAGCCCCGCCGTGCCGTCCGCCTGCTTGATCACGCTCTGCACGGTCGACGCCGCGAGCGTCGTGGCCGGCTGCGGCGTGCCGTTGCTGTCGGTGTACGACGCGCTGACGGTGTACTTGCCGTCCGGCAGGGCGTTGCCCGCCGCGTCGGTCGGCGTCCAGTTGAACGGCACGGTGCCGGCCGACTGCGCGCCCGCGTTGATCGTGTTCACCACGGTGCCCGCCGCGTTCTTCACGGTGATCGTCAGGTTCGACACCGAATTCGCGAGCGACACGCCGAACGGCGACGCCGCGCCGCTCTTCACCGCGACCGCGTTGCCCGGCGCGAGCACGTTCGTGCCGATCAGCAGCGCGGCCTGCGTCTGCTGGCCGGCCGTGAGCTGCGAAGACAGCGACGTGAGCGACGTGTTCAGCTGCGCGATGCCGCTCACCGTGTTGATCTGCGCGAGCTGCGACGTCATCTGCGAGCTGTCGACCGGGCTGGTCGGATCCTGGTTCTGCAGCTGCGTGACGAGCAGCTTCAGGAACGTCGCCTGCAGGTCGCTCGCCGACGTGCCGTTGGTCGACGACACTTTGTTGGTGTTCATCGTGTCGGTCGGCAGGTTCGACACGTTGGTGCCGTTGCTGCCGATCGTCGTGTTGGAGGAAGTCATCCTGGGTGGCCTTCTGTCGGGTCGGTAAGGTCGGTCGGCGCGGCTTACGAGCCGATCGTCAGCGTCTTGAGCATCAGCGTCTTCGCGGTGTTCAGCGTCTCGACGTTGGCCTGGTACGAGCGCGATGCCGAGATCATGTTCACCATCTCCTGCACCGGATCGACGTTCGGCATCTGCACGTAGCCGTTCGAATCGGCGGCCGGGTTCGACGGGTCGTAGGTCGACTTCATCGGCGACGGGTCGTCCATCACCTTCGTCACGCGCACGCCGCCCACGCCCTGGCCGGACGCGGTGCGCGCGCCGCCGATCGGGTCGGTCGCGAACACGACCTGCTTGGCCTTGTACGGCTTGCCGTCGGGGCCGGTCGCGCTGTCGGCGTTCGCGAGGTTCGACGCGGTGACGTTCAGGCGCTGCGACTGCGCGGACAGCGCCGAGCCGGCGACGCCGAAGATGTTCATCAACGAAGGCATGGAAGCTCCTTTTGCTCGGATTCGGCGGCGGTGCGCGCCATCACTGGTTCGACGTGATCGCGGCGATCATCGCCTTGATCTGCTGGGTCATCACGGTCATCCCGGTCTGGTAGTGCAGCGCGTTGTTCGCGAACTGCACGCGCTCGACGTCGAGATCGACCGTGTTGCCGTCGAGCGCCGGCTGCAGCGGCATCCGGTACTGCGCACGGCCGTAGTCGTCCGACGGGCCGCCCGTCGGGATCAGCTTCGCGGTGCCGGCCATGTGGCCCGCCGCCGTCGACACCATCGACATCCCGTTCGTCACGCCGGCCGGCTGCGCCATCGGCAGTTGCGCCGCGTTGCTCGGCGCGAGGCCGCCGCCCGCCTGCTTCAGCGAGCGTGCGAGCGTCGACGCGAAATCGACGTCGCGGGCCTGGTAGCCGGGCGTGTCGGAGTTCGCGATGTTCGACGACAGCAGTTCCTGCCGGTAGGCGCGCACGTCCAGCGCCTGTCGGCCGAACGCGAATTCCGCATCGAGTTTGTCCAGCATGTGTGCGTCTCTCCGTATGAAGCGCTGCACGCCCCTCGCGCCGGATGGCGACTCGAGAGGCTTTTTTCCATGACAGCGATGGTAGGCGTCGGACGCAACCGGCAATCGGGCGAATAACGCGGCAAAGGCCCCCTCTATTCATCGTTTGCGCGACCGCCCCGCTCCCTAGAATGCGAAGCGGAGCAACGGATCGGGGATACGGCGATGACTGGCAGCGCACTTCGCGGAAGGAACGGGCGGCTCACGCACGTCCGGCGTGCGTTTGCGCTCGCCGCGGCGCTGTGGATCGCCGCCCCGGCCGCGCACGCGGACGACGCGATGATCGTGATTCCGGGGCGCGGCGAGACGGCCGAAACCGCGCTCGCGCACGCCAATGCGGCGAGCGGCGGGCAGTTCGGCGGGAATGCGGCGAACGGCGCGAATGCGGCGACGGCGCCGGGTTCGGGCCTGGCGCCGGACACGGGTCGTGCCGCGAGCGGCGCGGGTGCGGGTGCCGCCGGCGCGTCCGGCGCCGGCTACGCGGCGCAACCGGCCGGCACGATGGTCGTGACGACCGTCCCGCCGCCGGCTCCTGCGCCAGCCGCAGCGCCGCGCCCTGTCTATGCAGCCGCCCGCATGAATGCCGGAACCGGATATGGCGCGCCGCGCGCCGCCGATCCGAACGCGATCGCGACGGTCGTCGCCGGCACGGCCGAACCCGCATCGAATCCCGTACGGCCGGCCCCGCAGCCGGCCATGACCGCGCGCCTGGCGGCGGCTCGCGCCGCGTCCGCCGCGCCGGCGCCGCGCGCCGTCCCGGTTTCCTCGAACCCAGCCCCGGCGGCCAATGCCGCCAATGCCGCCACCGCGGCCCAGCCCGCGACACCGCCCGGCCAGCAGGATCCCGAGTCGATCCGCCGCACGGCCCTCGCCTTCCTGCAGCAGCAGGTCGCGGGCCTGCCCGGCAAGACCACCACGACGGTCACGACCGCGTTTCCGCGCGGGCTCGCCGCGTGCACGACGCTCGAGCCGTTCATGCCCACCGGCGCGCGCCTGTGGGGCCGCACGACGGTCGGCGTGCGCTGCGCGGGCGAACGGCCGTGGACCGTCTACCTGCAGGCGAAAGTCACCGTGCAGGCCACCTACTACGTCGCCGCGCGCCAGATCGCGCCCGGCGAGCCGCTTTCCGCGGCCGACCTGGTCGCCCGCGACGGCGACCTGACGGTGCTGCCGCTCGCGGTGATCACCGATCCGGCGCAGGCGATCGGCGCGACCGCGCTCGCGCGCATCTCGGCCGGGCTGCCGCTGCGGCAGGACCTGCTGAAGAGCGCGGCGTCGGTGTCGGCCGGCCAGACGGTGCGGGTGGTCGCGGCCGGGCCCGGTTTCACGATTTCGGCCGAGGGCAGCGCGCTGGCGAATGCGGCGCCCGGCCAGTCGGTGCGGGTACGGATGGCGGCAGGGCAGATCGTCACGGCGATCGTCAAGGACGCCGGCACCGTGGAAATTCCGCTATAGGGACGGATCTCACGGCAAGAATGTAAAGAATTGTTTATTCGGAGCATTTCGGGCTCGCGATGCTAAAGTTCGGGCCGACCCGGCCGTTATCTGGGTCAAACCGAACAGGAAACCCATCGTGAAGATCGATTCCACTCCGAACCCGAGCCCCCTGGCGCCGACCGGCAACGGCGCGACCCGTGCGCAATCCGGCACGGCCTCGTCTTCGTCCGCGCAGGCGGCCGATGCGGGGTCGACCGGCGGCGACCGGAGCGTGAACCTGTCGGGTCTGTCCGGCCAGTTGCGCTCGGTATCCGCGTCCGGCAACGGCGATATCGACACGGGCCTGGTCCAGTCGATCAAGGACGCGCTGAACAACGGCACGCTGACGATCGACGCGAACAAGATCGCCGACGGCGTATTGAATACCGCCCGAGAGCTGCTGCAGCAGCAGCGCCCGGGCAACTGAAGCGGGCCTCGCGAGGCCCGCCCCCCCGGTTTGCCGGCGCTACCCGCGCCGGCGCGACGAGCATGACGCGATGAGAGAAGAGCTGCTGGCCACGGTCAACGACGAACACGCGACGGTCGAAGCGTTCGCGTCCCTGCTTGCGTACGAGGAAAAGGCGCTGACGACGGCGCAGCCGCTCGAGATGCTGCCCGGGATCGTTGAGAAGAAAAGCGAGCTGATCGACCGGCTCGCGCAGCTCGAACGCACGCGCGACACCCAGCTTTCCGCACTCGGCTTTCCGGCCGGCAAGAAGGGGATGGACCAGGCCGCCGAGCGCGATGCCCGCCTCGCCGGCCGCTGGCAGTTGCTGCAGCAGTCCGCCGAACGCGCGCGCCAGGCCAATGCGAACAACGGGATGCTGATCCGGATCCGGATGGACTACAACGAGCGCGCGCTCGCGGTACTGCGCTCGGCGCCCGCGCCGGCCGGCATCTACGGCGCCGATGGCCGTGTGTCGGCCCTCACGCGCTGAAGCACTGACTGACTGATCGGCGGCAGCGCCGCCACCGTACTCCCCCGCCGTTCGCGGCACGCCACGTTTCGACAGACCGGGCCCGAGCCCGGCACCCACGGTCCCTTCCGATACACGGTCGCGCAGCCGCGCGCCGTCCCGTCACAACAATCAGAAGAGGGCCGCATGCCATATTTCCGCATTCCGTTTTCATCCCGCGTCGCCGCCGTGTCCGCTGTCGCCACGCTGGGCGCCGCCTTGACGCTCCCCGCCGCGCAGGCCGCCGGCCCCGCGCCGCTGCCCACGCCGACGGGCGACATGTCGCTGTCGCCGGCCGGCCCCGACGTCGTGCCGCCGTCCGCATCGAGCCCGCCAGGCGCCACGCCGCGCGCGTCCCGCCGCGGCTCCGACACCTACACGTACCTGCGCTGCTGGTACCGGATCGACGCGGACCCGCTGAAGCCGGCCGCGACCTACGAATGGGCGCGCAACCCGGCCGGCGGCGACTGGTATCGCGTGTCCGGCTACTGGTGGGCGGACGGCATCACGCAGTGGAAGAACATGTTCTACAGCACGACGCCGCAGGACACGCTCGCCGACGTGTGCCGCAAGACGCTGGCCGCGAAAGGCATCAAGACCGACCTCGTGCAGGCGGTCGCGGCGAACAACGCGCTGTCGTTCAACTACACGGTGTGGACCATCGACGCCGCGCAGCAGGACGCGCGCGTCAACAAGCTGATCGTGTTCGGCGACAGCCTGTCCGACACGCAGAACATGTTCAACGCGAGCCAGTGGAAGCTGCCGAACGGCACGAGCTGGAATGCGGGGCGCTTCAGCAACGGCCCGGTGTGGGCCGAATATCTCGCGAACGCGTTGCGGCTGCCGTTCTACAACTGGGCGATCGGCGGCGCGGCGACCGACCAGTACCTCGTCGTGCCGGGCCTCGTGCAGCAGATCGATTCGTGGCGCGAATACATGGATCGCGCGCCGGACTACCGGCCCGCCAACACGCTGTTCGCGGTGTTCGCGGGCGGCAACGACCTGGTGAACTACGGGCGCTCGCCCGAACAGGCGGCGAATGCGGTGCGCGACAGCCTCGAGCGGCTCGCCGCGGCCGGCGCGACGCGGATCATGCTCGTCACGCTGCCGGACGTGTCGCGCGCGCCGGTGTTCGCGACCCGCACCGACACCGCGAGCGTGGCCGCGCAGGTGAAGGACTACAACCAGCGCCTCGCGGACGCGGCCGCCGCGCTGCGCGCCCGCTACGGCGCGACGTTGCGGCTCGAGGTGTTCGATGCGTATGCGTTGTTCGACGACCTGCTGAGCCACCCGGCCCAGTATGGCTTCGACGATGCGAAGCGTTCGTGCCTCGACATCCCGAAACCGTCGTCGCTCACCTACCTGGGCGCGCAGACGCCGCGTGCGGACTGCCGTGACCCGGCGCGCTTCGTGTTCTGGGACACGCTGCACCCGACCACGCGCACGCACGCGTGGCTCGCCGAGCGGATCGCGCCGTTCGTGCGGGCACGCCTGCTGAACTGACCGGCGCGGGCGGCCGTGCCTACAGCAGCGGACACGCGGTGACCTGCGTGCCGCGCTCCACGCACAGCCGCTCGTAGTCGCGCAGGTACGCGCGCTCGTCGTCGTCCAGCAGGTCGAGATCGATCAGGTCCCAGTCGTAGCCGACCGTCACGATGTTCTCGAACGTGACGGTGTCCGGCTGCGCGTCGTCTTGGCGGATGATCACGATGTTCTCGATCCGCACGCCGCCCTTGCCCGGCACATAGATGCCCGGCTCGACCGAGATCACCGCATTCGGCACGAGCCCGTACTTGGCGCCCGGCGCGAACCGCACGCCGCCCTCGTGCACGTGGATCCCGACGCCGTGCCCGGTGCCGTGGCCGAAATCGTGGCCGTGGTCGCGGCACACCTGCCGCACGAGCGCATCGACGTCGCCGCCCGTCGCGGTGCTCGGAAAGCGCGTGACGAGCCCCTTGATGCAGGCCTTCAGCGCGACCGTGTAGATCTCGCGCTGCCACGGCTGCGCGACCGTTTCCGGCCGGGTCCGGCGCAGCACCACACGGGTGCAGTCCGTCGCGAAGCCGGCTTCGTAGTACGCGCCGCTGTCGAGCAGCACGAGTTCGCCTTCCGTCAGCTCGACGTCCGCGCTCGCCGCGGTGTAATGCGCGAACGCGCTGTTCGCGCCGTTCGCCGCGATCGACGGAAACGTCAGCGCCACCGCCGAGCGTGCGCCGTACGCGTCGTTGATCGTGCGAGCCAGATCGTATTCGGTGTGGCGCGCGCCCGGCTCGCCGGCCTTCGCCCAGCGCATCGTCTCGGCGATCGCCGCGGAGCTGCGCGCGAACGCGTCGCGGAACTGGTCGAGCACCGCCGGCGTCTTGCTGGCCCGCATCGCCTCGACCGGGTTGAAGTCGGCCTGCCGCGCGTGCGGCCACACCCGCTTCACCGCGTCGACGAGCGCGCAGTTCACCGACTCGAAGCCGTAGCACACGTGCTCGACGTCGAACTGCGCGAGAAAGCGCTCGAGCGCCGCGACATCGCGCCGGATCACGTGCAGCGCCGGATACGACGCGAGCGTGACCTCGCAGCGGTCGCAGCCTTCCGGCAGGAACAACGCCACCTGGCCGCCGACCGCGAACAGGAAGCCGAGGTGCGACGACGCATTCGGGATGTGATAGCCGCGGCTGTTCAGCAGGTACGCGAGATCGTCCGACGCGCAGGTGAAGAACGCGGTCTTGCCGTCCGGCGCGCCGGTATGCGCGGCGAGCCGGCGGTTCAGCGTGTCGAGGTTCTGCGCAACGCTCAGGCCGGTCGCCGACTCAGGCACTTCGAAGATCGGCCGCTCGACGACCCAGCCCGGCAGCGCGATCGCGCGATCGATCTCCCGGTCGACGAGGCTCGTCCAGTCGAGCGACGCGGCCTGCGTCTGTTCGAACAGACGATCGCGCTGCGCGACGCTGACCCGCCGCGCGTCGTAGCCGACCCGCGCGAGCCGGCTGCCGTGCGCGACCAGCCAGTCGGCCATCGCCTGCCAGATCGTCACGTTCATCCCGAGCTTCTCGATGCGCACGCGCGCCGGATCGCACTGCTGCTCGGCCTGCAGGTGATAGCGGCCGTCGACGAACAGCACGAACGGGGGCAGATCGAGTGCCTGCGCGGTCGCCGCGCTCAGGAAGATCCCGCAGCCGGCCGAGCCGTCGAAACCCGACACCGCGTAGCGCGGATTGTTGGCGAGCGGCAGGTACTCGGTCACGTATTCGTCCTGCGACGTGACCAGCACCGCGTCGAGCCGCGCCGCATCGAGCAGGCGCGACAGGCCCGCCTGCGTGTCGACGACGGATGCGTCGTACGGGGGAAGGCCGGAGAAGCTGTATTTCAGTCGATCGATCATCGGAAGCCCGTTATGCATTGTTGTCGGCGGCCGGCGGTGACGCGGCGGGGTGCAGGCCCGAGGCAGGCCTGATGCGGCACGGCGCCGCTGCAGGTGGACGTTCGGCCCGGCGCGGCACGGCGCCGGACCGCCGTGCCGTTCCGGCAGCAGTCCTTGAAAAAATTTTCGTCCCACTTAACTTTTTTTGATACGCGCGACAGAATCTAGAACACGCCGAAATTGAGGTCAAGCTAAAATTTTCGTAGGGCTAAAATCGGCGCGGCGCCTGCGCATCCCGGCACAACGCGACATGCATTCTCCCGGCGACACGGCGCGGTACAATGCGCCGGCATCGCCGCCCCGACGGCCGTGCTTCGTGCGAGGCGCGGAAATCACCGTCCGGCGACTGCACCGCCCGTCCGCTCGCCTCCCGACTCGTTGTCACGAAAGAGATTCATGGATTCAGACATCATGCGTATCGGCCAGCGCATTCGCCGCCTGCGCCGGGAAGCGAAGAAGACGCTGCTGGAAGTCGCGACCGAGGCGAAGCTGTCGGTCGGGTTCCTGTCCCAGGTCGAGCGCCACCTCACGGGCATCTCGCTGTCGTCGCTCGTCAACGTCGCGAAGGCACTCGGCGTGCCGCTCGGCGCGCTGATCGACCAGCCGCGTCAGGCCCAGCCCGATTCGTACGAGGGTCGCCGCAAGCCGTACGCGCTCGACGCCAGGTCGCAGTGGTACGAACGCCTCTCCACCACGTTCGACGGCAGCCAGATCAACGCGCTCAAGGTGCAGATGATGGAAGGCTACCGCTCGGAATGGGTCGCGCACGGCGGCGACGAATTCGTGTACGTGCTGGCCGGCCGGATCTGCTACACGGTCGGCAAGAAGGATTACCCGCTGTCGCCCGGCGACTCGCTGCACTTCGACGCGCGCAAGCGGCATCGGGTCGCCAACGTGGGCGACGGGCCGGCCGAGGTGATCGCGGTCGGCACGCTGCCGCTGTTCGACGACCGTGGCGCCGGGTTCGTGTCGGCGACGATGGACGTCGGTAAGCCGGCGCCCGCCGCACGTGCGACGCCGGGCGAGCCGCGCGTGAGCCGCCGTGGGCCGGCGCCCAAGCGGGCGGAACGCGAGCGCGACGCCGGCGCGGCGGGAAAGGAAAAGAAGGCCGTGGCCAAGCCGCGCGCATCCGCCGGCAAACGCCCGGCGGCCGCGAAGCCGGCGCGCAAGAAGAAGTCGTAACGGTTGCCGGGGAGGCAGACGCAAGGCGCGCGCCCTTCCCGCCGGCCCTATTCGCCGCCCCTATTCGCCGCCCCTATTCGCCGCCCCTATTCGCCGGCCCTATTCGCCGATCTCGAGCGCGTGCGCGACGGCCTCGATCCGTGCGCGATGCACGGCGTCCTTGATCTTCTCCGTATCGTTGCCGATGCCGCGCGCGATTGCCCCGGCATCGACGCTGCGCGCGGCCGCGAGCGCAACGCGCAGCCGCTCGGCCTGCGGATACGGCTGGGTGTCGAGCCCGAGCCGCCCGCGCGCATCCGATTCGCACGCCTGCAGCATCTCGGCGAACCGCGCCGGCTTGCGCAGCGCGTCGCTGCGCTCGAACAGCCGCACCAGCGCGGCCGCGCCCATCTCCATCACGCGATGCAGGTTGCCGTGCTCGCGCGCGACGACCAGCGCGAGATCGCGGCATTCGTTCGGCACGCGCAGCCGCTCGCACAACGGCTTGAGCAGGTCGACGCTGCGCCCCTCGTGGCCGACGTGGCGCGGCAGCACGTCGGCGGGCGTCGTCGCCTTGCCGAGATCGTGCGTGAGCGCCGCGAAGCGCACCGGCAGCGAATAGCCCTGCTTCGCCGCATAGTCGACGACCATCATCACGTGCACGCCCGTGTCGACTTCCGGGTGGTAGTCGGCGCGCTGCGGCACGCCCCACAACGCATCGACCTCGGGCAGGATGCGCGCGAGCGCGCCGCACTCGCGCAGCACCGCGAACATCCGCGACGGCTTCGCCTCCATCAGCCCGCGCGCGATTTCCTGCCACACGCGCTCGGGCACGAGCGCGTCGACCTCGCCCGCCTCGACCATCCGCCGCATCAGCGCGAGCGTTTCGTCCGCGACCGTGAAATCCGCGAACCGCGCGGCGAAGCGCGCGATGCGCAGGATCCGCACCGGATCCTCGACGAACGCGTCGCTCACGTGCCGGAACACGCGCGCGCGCAGGTCGGCCTGCCCGTCGAACGGATCGATCACGGGCCCGACGAGCTCGCCCTCCGGGCTCACCTCGCGCGCCATCGCGTTGATCGTCAGGTCACGCCGCGCGAGATCCTCGTCGAGCGTCACGTCCGGCGCGTAATGGAACTGGAAGCCGTGATAGCCGGCCGCCGTCTTGCGCTCGGTGCGCGCGAGCGCGTACTCCTCCTGCGTGCGCGGATGCAGGAATACCGGGAAATCCTTGCCGACCGGCCGGAACCCCTGCGCGGCCATCTGCTCGGGGGTCGCGCCCACCACCACGTAGTCGCGGTCCTGCACGGGCACGCCGAGCAGTTCGTCGCGGATGGCGCCGCCTACTGCGTAGATATTCATGGCTGAGGCTCGTATTCGGCGATCACGTTCGTTTCGCGGCGCGCGGCATCGATCCAGCGCTGCACGGCCGGCAGCGCCGTCACGCGCGCCGCATAGCCGGCCGCTTCCGGCGACAGGCCCGGCGCGTACGTGTTGAAGCGCATCACGACGGGGGCGTACATCGCATCGGCAATGCCGAATTCGCCGAACAGGAACGGCCCGCCCGACGCCTCGAGACACGCGCTCCACAGCGCATCGATGCGCGCGACATCGGCGAGCGCGTCGGGTGTCGCGCCGCGCCCCGGCATCGACGCGCGCACGTTCATGCCCATCTGCGTGCGCAGCGCCGCGAAGCCCGAATGCATCTCGGCCGCGACGCAGCGCGCATGCGCGCGCTCGAGCGGATCGGCCGGCCACATCGGAAACTGCGGATAGCGTTCGGCGAGCGTCTCGGCGATCGCGAGCGAATCCCAGATCGCGACGCCGTGGTCGTCGACCAGGCACGGCACCTTGCCGGACGGCGAATACTCGCGGATGCGCGCGGCCGTGTCATCGTGGCGCAGCTCGATCGCGATCTCGTCGAACGGGATGCCGAAATGCGCGAGCAGCAGCCACGGGCGCATCGACCACGACGAGTAGTTCTTGTCTCCAATGACGAGTTTCATGACGGTGTTCCGGAAAACGCGAAGGTGGAAAGGAGGACGTTGCCGGGCTAGCGGCGCGAGCGGAACCAGTCGAACCGGGAGCGCTGCGCGGCCTGGCCGAGATACGCGGGCGCGATGCTTTCGAGACTCGCGGGCGAGATCCCGAGCTCCGGCGCGAGCGGCCCCGACAGCACGTTCGGCACCGACATCGTCGCGAGATTGTCGCGCGTGAGCACGGGCTCGCCGGGCAGGCATTCGAACACGCTCGCCTGCAGCCGCGCAAGCGCGTCGGGCAGCCGCACGATGCGTGCCTGGCGGCCGACCAGCGTGCCGCAATAGCGCACCAGCTGCTCGAGCGTGTAGACGGTCGGGCCGCCGAGTTCGTAGGTCCTGCCGTGTGCGGCTGCGAGATCGAGCGTGTTGACGAACGCGCGCACGACATCGCCGACGAACACCGGCTGGAAGCGCGCGTCGGGCATCGCGAGCGGCAGCACGGGCACCGAGCGCTGCAGGTTCGCGAACGTGTTGAGGAACGCATCGCCGGGGCCGAACACGACCGACGGGCGGAAGATCGTCAGCGCGAGCGAATCGGTCGCCGCGATCGCATGCAGCGCGGCCTCGCCATCGCCCTTCGAGCGCTGGTACATGCTCGCGCCATGCGAATCGGCGCCGAGCGCGCTCATATGCAGCACGCGCTGCACGCCCACCTCGGTGCAGGCGGTCGCGAGCGCGGCCGGCAGCGTGACGTGCGCGCGCTCGAAGCCGGGCCCGTACGGCGTGCCGCGGCCGCCATGCAGCACGCCGACCAGGTTGATCGCCGCGTGCGCACCGGCGACGAAGCGCGCGAGCGTGCGCGTGTCGAGCGCGTCGAGCTCGACGATTTCGACCGGCAGCATCTGCAGGTGGCGCGCGTGGTCGCGCCGGCGCGTGCCGATCCGCACCTGCTTGCCGGATTCGATCAGCGCATTGACGAGCCGGCTGCCGATGAAGCCGGTGCCGCCCAGCAGCGCGACGGTCTGGCGATCCATGTCGTGAGCCTCAAAAGAACACTGCCGCGTCTCGCGCGGCAGTGTGAAGATTGCGTATCAGGGCGAGATCATGCCTAGACGTTTCTTCAACGACTGCGGTTTGCCCTCGAAGAGCGCCGCGTAGTAGACGGTGTTCGACAGCACGTTCTTCACGTAGTCGCGCGTCTCGTTGAACGGAATCGTTTCTGCGAAGATCGCGCCTTCGACCGGCTGCGTCAACACCTGGCGCCACTGGCGCGGCCGGCCCGGGCCCGCGTTGTAGCCGGCCGTGGCGAGCACCGGCGAGCTGTCGAAGTTGTTGTAGATGTCCGCCAGATACCAGGTGCCGAGCTGGATGTTGGTATCGATGTCGTGCATCTGCGCGCGCGAGATCGTGCCCATGCCGAGCTTCTTCGCGACCATCTGCGCGGTGGCCGGCATCAGCTGCATCAGGCCGCCCGCGCCCACCGACGAACGCGCGCTGATGATGAAGCGCGATTCCTGGCGGATCAGCCCGTACGCCCATTCGGTGTCGAGGCCCGTCGATTGCGCATAGCGCTCGACGATGTTGCGGTACGGCGACGGGTAGCGCAGCGTGAAGTCGTGCTCGGCCTTCGTGCGGTCGGCCGTATTGACCGTGCGGTCGAGCAGCTCGACGCGCTTGCCGTATTCGGCCGCGGCCAGCAGCTGGCGATCGGTCATCCCGCGCAGCGGCCAGTTCCATTCGCGGTTGCCTTCGAGGCGCAGGTTCAGCGCATAGAAACGCTGCGCAAGCGCGAAGCCCGGAATCTTGCTCACCGCGTCGATCTCGGCGTCGCTCACCTTCGTGCGCGGCGGGATCGTCGTGCGCTGGCCGAGCTCTTCGCCGGCGAGCTGCCCGTAGAAGTTGAACTGGCCCGCGACCTGCTCGAATTCCTGGTTCGCCTGCAGCGTGTCGCCGCTCTGCTTGAGCGCGCGTGCATGCCAGTAGATCCACGCCGGATCGTCGCGCAGCGACGGCGGCATCTGCTCGATCGACCAGCGCACCATCGGCCAGTTGCCGGCGAGCAGCGCGGCGCGCGTGCGCCATTCGTAGCCCGGGTTCGACAGCGGCGCATTCGTCGATTTCGCGTACCAGACCGACGCGAGCGGCGAGCGCTTGATCGCGCCCTGGTAGCCGATCGCGCCCCACGCGATCGCCTGCTCCTGCTTGGTCAGCGACGGCGCGACCGTGGTCAGCATCCCGGCGGCGGCGTCCGGATCGTTGCGCGCCATGCGGCTGAGCGCGATCAGTGCGATCTGGTGCGACGTCGCGTCGGGGCCGACGCCGCGCGCGAGGTACAGCGGCGGCGCGCTCGTCGCCTGGTCGAAGCCGACCGGGCGCGGGCCGAGCGCGTCGACGATCTTGCCGCCGAGCGTCGTGTAGTTCTGCTCGTACGCGAGGCGCGCCTGCTGCCACACGTCGTCGCTCGTGAACTGCTGGTTGACCGTGAGCGCGGTGATCAGGTCGACGCACGCGTCGCCGTAATTCTTCGGCTCGACGAGCAGCGCACGCGCCGCTTCGGCGACGTTCTCGCCGCGCGCCGCGCGCGATTCGAGCGCATAGCACTTGACCTGCGTGTCGTCGTCGAGCACGAAGCGCTTGTATTGCTCGTCGAAGTTGCGCCAGTCGTGGCGCGCGCCGAGCACGAGCAGGTAGTCGTTGCGCAGGCGGTCGGCGATCGCCTGGCCGTCGTAGCGCTGCAGGAACGACTGCACGGGCGCGTCCGGCGCGTCCACGCGCGCGCGGCCCGTCGAATCGAACAACTGCGGCTTGATCTGGAAATACTCGACGTAGGACGGTACCGGATAGTTCGGGATCATCGACGCGAGCTGCGCGGCTTTCGCGGCGTCGTTGCGACGCGCGGCTTCACGAAGCTGCACGAAGGTCTGGTCATCCCCGGCGACCGTATCGTCGTTCGGTGCGGCGCACGCAGCCGTCCCCGCGACGAGCGCGGCGGCCGAAAGTGTGAGCGCGACCGCGCGATATACTCGGAAAAGGCTGTTCGACATCGTTTTGAATGGAGCACGAAGTGAGCGAAAGCATAGCACGCAACCCTGTGCCGAACCCGAAGGTTGCGCTACGCAAAACGCTGTCCGGCGCGCGTCGCGACGCCGCGTCGCAACCCGCCGCGAACGCCGCGCTCGATGCGCGGCTGCGCACGCTGCTCGACCGGCTCGCGCCGCGCACGGTCGGGTTCTACTGGCCGCTGCCGGGTGAATTCGACGCGCGCGAGGCCGTGCTCGCGTGGTGCGCGGCCGGCGCCGGCAGGCAGGCTGCGCTACCCGTGATCGACGAGCGGCACACGCCGCTCGAGTTCCATGCGTGGGACACGCACACGCCGATGCGCGAAGGTCATCACCGGATTCCGGAACCGGCGTCGGGAATCGTCGTCGTGCCCGACCTGTTGCTGATTCCCTGTGTGGGATTCGATCTGCAGCGCTACCGGCTCGGCTACGGCGGCGGCTACTACGACCGCACGCTTGCCGCCTGGCCGGGCAGCGAGCTGCCCGTGACGGTCGGCATCGCGTACGAAGCGTGCCGCGTCGATGCGCTGCCGGCCGAAGCGCACGATCTCGCGCTGCACTGGATCGTGACCGACGGCGCGCTGTACCCGGCCGCCGGATGACGCGGCGGGCGGCGCCGCATCCGTCGTCGCACGCCCGTCAGCGCACCGCGGCGCGCCAGCCGCGGCGCAACCGTTTACAGCGACGCCGCCGCGCGCGCGGCCGTGTCGTACAGGCCCGATGCGTTGCGCAGCAACTGCGCCGCGTCGCCGATCTGCTCGTTGGTGAGCCCGCTGTCCTTCAGCGTCTCGATCAGGCAGTGCTCGCGCACCTCGCGGTACTTCAGGCACAGGTCGCGGCCCGCGTCGGTCGCGAAGAAGAACACTTCCTTGCCGTTCTTCTCGCTCTTCACATAGCCGCGGGCGATCAGTTTTTTCAGCGCATAGGTCGCGACGTGCGTATCCTCGATATTGAGCACGAAGCAGATGTCGGCGAGCTTCTTCTTGCGTTCGCGATGGCTGACGTGATGCAGCAGCGACACCTCGACCGCCGTCATGTCCTTCGCGCCGGCCGCCGACATGCAGCGCACCATCCACCGATTGAAAGCATTGCCTGCCATGATGAGGCCGTATTCGAGTTCCGACAGCTCCGCGCTCGAATCGGAAACGAGGTGTTCGGATGACACGATCTTGGTCGCAGGACGCTTCATGGAAAGGCGGAGCAAGCCGGATGACAGGGTGTGCCGAGTGTACGCCAGAAGCCCCGACATACGGGCTAGGCGAAAACGCTTATTGGGAAGTTGTCGATATTTTATTGACAATGTGCGCTAACATTGCCGTCCGAACCGTGCCAGTCCGATGACGCAACCCCGCTTTTATCCGCTCGGCGATGCCGCCCTCGTCTGCGAGGTGCCGCCGCCCGCCACGCTCGATTGCCAGCGCCGCGTCTGGGCCGTTGCCGAGGCCGCGCGCGCGTGGCCCGACGTGATCGACGTCGTGCCCGGCATGAACAACCTGACGATCGTATTCGACGCGCTCGCCACGACGGCCGAGTCGCTCACGCCCGCGCTGCGCGACGCGTGGGAGACGGCCGACGTCGAGCACGCGGACGGCCGCGAGGTCGAGATCCCGGTCGAATACGGCGGCGCCGCCGGCCCCGATCTGCCGGCCGTCGCCGCGCATACCGGCCTGTCGGCCGACGAAGTCGTCGCGCGCCACGCGGCCGGCGCCTACGTCGTGTTCTTCGTCGGCTTCCAGCCGGGTTTCGCGTATCTCGGCGGGCTCGACGCCGCGCTGCACATGCCGCGCCGCGCGGCGCCGCGCCTCGAGGTGCCGGCCGGCTCGGTCGGCATCGGCGGCGCGCAGACGGGCATCTACCCGGCCACGTCGCCCGGCGGCTGGCAACTGATCGGCCGTACGTCGCACGTGCTGTTCGACCCGGCGCGGCCGCAGCCGACGCTGCTGCTGCCCGGCGACCGCGTGCGCTTCACCATTGCCGGAGTCGACGCACGATGACCCAGAGCACCGTACCGGGCACCATCGAAGTGGTGCGGGCCGGCCCGCTGTCCACCGTGCAGGATCTCGGGCGCCGCGGCGCGCGCCATCTCGGCGTCGCGCAGGGCGGCGCGCTCGACGGCCTCGCGCTCGAAGTCGGCAACCGGCTGGTCGGCAACCGCGCCGATGCGGCGGCCGTCGAGATCACGATCGGCCCGGCCGCGTTCCGCTTCACGCGCGCGACCCGCATCGCGATCACCGGCACCGAGTTCGGTGCGACGCTCGACGGCCAGCGCGTATATTCATGGTGGAGCCTGCCGGTCGAGGCCGGGCAGACGCTCGTGCTGCCCGCCGCGAAACGCGGGATGCGCGGCTACCTGTGCATCGCCGGCGGCATCGACGTGCTGCCGATGCTCGGCTCGCGCAGCACCGATCTCGCGTCGCGCTTCGGCGGCCTCGGCGGCCGCGCGCTGCGCGACGGCGATCGCCTCCCGGTCGGCGTGCTTCCGGCCGGGATGGGTTGCCTCGCGGCCGACGCGCCCGAATTCGGCGTCAAGGCGCCGGCGTGGTGCGCGTTCGTGCGCGTCGACGAGCCGCCGCGCCGTCACCGCCCCGCGCATGCGCCGTGGGCGATGCCGGTGCGCGTGCTGCCGGGCCCCGACTACGCGTCGTTCGCCGCCGATTCGCAGCAGGCGTTCTGGGATGAGGAATGGCTGGTCACGGCGAACAGCAACCGCATGGGCTACCGGCTGGCCGGTGTCGAACTCGTGCGCGAGCGGCCGGCCGAGCTGCTGTCGCACGCGGTGCTGCCCGGCACGATCCAGGTGCCGCCGAACGGCCAGCCGATCGTGCTGATGCACGACGCGCAGACCACCGGCGGCTACCCGAAGATCGGCACGGTGATCCGGGCGGACCTGTGGAAACTCGCGCAGGCGCGGCTCAACCTGCCGATCCGCTTCGTGCGCACGACACCCGACGCCGCGCGCGCCGCGCTGGCCGCGGAACGTGCGTATCTGCGGCAGATCGACGTGGCGATCGACATGCGCGAGGAAGCGCGCCGCCGCGCCGAGTCGCGCGCGGCGTGACAATGGCGGTAGCGGTACCGAAGGCAGTCGCGGTAGAGAAAACGGGCCACGCAATCAGTGGACGAGGAACATCATGCAAATCGATCTGAATGCCGATCTCGGCGAAGGATGCGGTTCGGACGAGGCGCTGCTCGACCTCGTGACGTCCGCGAACATCGCATGCGGGTGGCATGCGGGCGGTGCGAACGCGATGCGCGACTGCGTACGCTGGGCCGTGCAGAAAGGCGTGGCGATCGGCGCGCACCCGAGCTTTCACGATCCGGAGAATTTCGGCCGCAAGGAAATGCAGCTACCGGCCAGCGACATCTACGCGGGCGTGCTGTACCAGCTCGGCGCGCTGTCGGCGATCGCGCAGGCCGAGGGCGGGCGCATCGCGCACGTGAAACCGCACGGCGCGCTGTACAACCAGGCCGCGCGCGACCCGCTGATCGCCGATGCGGTGGTGTCCGCGATCCGCGATTTCGACCCGTCGCTCGCGGTGTTCGGGCTCGCGAACAGCGTGTTCGTCGCGGCCGCGCGGCACGCGGGGCTCGCCGCGGTGGAGGAAGTGTTCGCCGATCGCGGCTACCGCGCCGATGGCTCGCTCGTGCCGCGCAACCAGCCCGGCGCGCTGATCGACGACGAGGATACGATGATCGCGCGCACGCTGGACATGGTGCGCAGCCGGCAGGTGCGGGCGATCGGCGGCGAATGGGTGATGCTCAATGCGCAGACCGTCTGCCTGCACGGCGACGGGCCGCACGCGCTGGCATTCGCGAAACGGATTCGCGCCGCGCTCGAGGCGGTGGGCGTCGACGTGGTCGCACCCGGGATGCTGCAGGCCGACGAACGCGCCTGATCCGGCCGCTCGCGCTGGCGGACGCACGATCCGTCGCACAAAAGAAAAAAGCGCCCTCGTGGCGCTTTTCCGTTGGCACAATCGCTGCGGCTTCGCCGTCTGTCGATTCGCCCCCCGAAACCGTCTTGCGACGGTGACCGGAAAACTATTCCGGATTAAAAAACGTCCGCCGCCGCCCGATTACTGCCTTTCCCCGGTGGGACGACGGAACGTCGCTTATCCCGCAAGTCGGCCTGCATGCCTTGTTGTTGTCCGACGATGATTGGCCCCGCCGTACATGCAGACACTTCCGCGGCCGGCACGTGCACCACGTGCCGGCAACGCGCTAACCCCGCGCTTTATTTTCTGCTACCCCGTAGAACTTTTTCTATTCTTTTCATTTTTTCAACTTGTGGATCGAAGAATAGATATTGGCAGATCGGGATGTCAATCGTTTGAAACGCTATTTTCTGATGATTCGAGGGTTTTCCTTATCGAATCGCGTGCCCAACCAGGCGTTTGAGCCGCTCGCACGGCGTCGATCAAACAGGGGAGGATCGGTTCGGGCGCGGTGACGGCGATCAGTTCGCGTCGACGCTGTAACCTTGTTGACGCAACAATTCGAGCACGCCGCGCGGGCCGCCCAGGTGCAGCGCGCCGATCGCGACGAACAGCGGCCGGTTCGGTGCGGCGATTGCCGTCATCCGTGCAACGAAGCGCCGGTTGCGCTCGTACACGATCTTGTTGTCGATCGCGTCCGACAACGCCTTCGAACGCGCGAGCCGTTCGCTCTTCGCGACCGCCCATGCCGAGATCGCATCGGCGTCGCCAATTCGCCACAGTCGATGCAGCGCCTTGATGTCGTCGGCGTTCTGCGCGGGCGTCTGCACCATGTCCTGCGCGAGCATCTCGCGCTGCTCGGCGAGCGTCAGCCCGGTGAACGCGCGCATTTGTTCGGCGAGCGTCTCGAGCCCGATCACGCGGCCGCCCTTTTTCTTCAGGAACACGTTCTGCAGCTGCGCCTCGGTGCCGTATTCCGTCTGCAGGCCGGCCGACAGCGAATCGTAGGTCTCGACGACGAGCGCCGCGAGCCACGGCCGCATCTTGCGGATCTCGACGAGCGCGGCCGGGTTGCCGCGCAGGCGCACCGCGAGCCGCTGCCACAGCGGCTCGGGCAGCAGGCGCTGCAGGCACGGGTAGCGGCAGACGCCGTACTTCGACACGTCGTCCTGCGATTCGAGCAGGTCGTCGGGCGACAGCTCGAGCGCCAGGGTGGGCGACGCGGCGAGCGCCGCGAGGATGCGCGGCCGGAACGGCTGCACGCTCGGGTAGTCGGACGGGTCGCCGGTGTGCAGCGTGCCGAGCACGTAGAGCGTGACCTTGCCCTTGGTTGCAACGTAGAACGGCATGCGGGCGGGCTGCACGCGCACGGAGCCGCTTGAAACCGTGCCGTTCGACACGGCAGGCGCGTGGAAGCCCGGCAGGCTCATGCCGGGCGGCGGGACTTGCGATGGATGGATCGGTGAAGTGGCCGGCGCGCGCCCTTCGGCGCGCGCGGATTCGACGGGAACCACGAGGCTGGCCGCCACGCACGCGCCGGCCAGCGCCGCGCCCGTGACGGTACGCACGCTCCAGCGCCGCGCGTAGCGGCACGCGCGCATCACGCGCGCGCTGCTTGCCCCCGCACGGCGCACGCCGGACGCGCGCGCCGCCAACACCTCAGGCATTCTCCTCCCCGACTTCCTCGGCCCGATGGCAGGCCACGCGCCGGCCGTCGACCTCGCGCAGCTGCGGCTCCTCCACCCGGCAGCGCTCGACCGCATACGGGCAGCGCTGATGGAACGCGCAGCCCGACGGCGGATTGAGCGGCGACGGCAGTTCGCCCTGCAGCTTGATCTGCACGCGGCGGTCTTCCTCGAAGATCGCCGGCGTCGCCGACATCAGCGCGCGCGTGTACGGATGGCGCGGCCGTGCGTAGATCGTCGCCTTGTCGCCCAGCTCCGCGACGCTGCCGAAGTACATCACCATCACGTCGTCCGCGACGTGCTCGACCACCGACAGGTTGTGCGAGATGAACACGTAGCTGGTCTTGAACTGCTCCTGCAGATCCATGAACAGGTTCAGGATCTGCGCCTGGATCGACACGTCGAGCGCGGACACCGGCTCGTCGGCGACGACGATGCGCGGATCGAGAATCATCGCGCGCGCGATCGCGACACGCTGGCGCTGGCCGCCCGAGAACATGTGCGGATAACGCTTCGCGTGCTCGGGCCGCAGGCCGACCGTGCGCATGATCTGCGCGATGCGCTGCGCGCGTTCGGCGGCGGTCAGGTTCGCGTTGATCTCGAGCGGCTCGGAAAGCGTCTGCTCGACGGTCTTGCGCGGATTCAGCGACGCGAACGGGTTCTGGAACACCATCTGCACGCGGCGGCGCAGGTCGGCCACCGTCTCGCGGCTGGCGCCGGCGACGTTCTTGCCGTCGATCGTCAGGCTGCCCGAGGTGGGCGTCTCGATCATCGTCAGCTGGCGGGCGAGCGTCGACTTCCCGCAGCCCGATTCGCCGACGACGGCGAGCGTCTTGCCGCGCTTCAGCGAGAACGACACGCCGTTCAGTGCCTTCACCGTGCCCTGCCCGAACATCCCGCGCTTCACCGAATAGTGTTTCGCGAGGCCGTCGGCCACCAGCACGGCTTCCTCGTCGTGCGACACGCGAGGCGTTTGATTGACTGCATTCATCGTGCACCTCCCGTCAGGTCGAGGTTGGAAACGTTGAGCGGCTTGATGCAGCGCGCGCGCATCGCATCGTTGGCCGGCACCAGCGTGTCGAGCGCCGGCCGCGCCTTGCGGCAGTCGTCGACGACGTACTTGCAGCGCGGCGCGAACAGGCACCCGGACGGGCGATCATCGCGGCCCGGCACCATGCCGGGCAATGCGGCAAGGCGACGCGCCCCCTGATTGTGCTCGGGAATCGCCGCGAGCAGCGCTTCGGTGTACGGATGATGCGGTGCACGGAAGATGTCGGGCACGCGGTTGGTCTCGATCACCTCGCCCGCGTACATCACCGCCACGCGCTGCGCGACTTCCGACACCACGGCCAGGTCGTGCGAGATCAGCACGAGCGCCATCCCGCGCTCCTTCTGCAGCTTCACGAGCAGGTCCATGATCTGCGCCTGGATCGTCACGTCGAGCGCGGTGGTCGGCTCGTCGGCGATCAGCAGCTTCGGATTGCACGCCACCGCCATCGCGATCATCACGCGCTGGTTCATCCCGCCCGACATCTGGTGCGGGAACGACGCGATGCGGTTCTTCGCATCGGGAATGCCGACCTGGTCGAGCAGCTCGAGCGCGCGCCGGTGCAGCGCGTCGCCGCGCAAGCCCTCGTGCAGCTTCAGCACTTCCTTGATCTGGTAGCCGACCGTATAGCTCGGGTTCAGGCTCGTCAGCGCGTCCTGGAACACCATCGCGATGTCCTTGCCGACGATCTTGCGGCGCGCCTTCGGCGACGCCTTCAGCAGGTCGACGCCGTTGAACGTGACTTCGTCCGCCGTCACCTTGCCCGGCGCGTCGATCAGGCCCATCAGCGCCATCATCGTCACGCTCTTGCCCGAGCCCGATTCGCCGACGACGCCCACCACCTCGCCCGGCGCGATCGACAGGTTGATCCGGTCGACCGCAGGCAGGCCGTTGAAGTTCACCGCGAGATTGCGGATGGTCAGAAGATCTTGGCTCATGTTCACGCCATCCGTTTCAGTTTGGGATCGAGCGCGTCGCGCAGCCCGTCGCCGAGCAGGTTGATCGCGAGCACCGAAATCAGGATCGACAGGCCCGGCATCGTCACGATCCACCACGCATTGTCGATGTAGTCGCGCGCGGAGGCCAGCATCGCGCCCCACTCGGCGGTCGGCGGTTGCACGCCGAGGCCGAGGAAGCCGAGCGCGGCCGCATCGAGGATGGCCGACGAGAAGCCGAGCGTCGCCTGCACGATCAGCGGCGCCGTACAGTTCGGCAGCACCTGCGAGAACATCAGGCGCAGCGTGCCGGCACCGGCCACGCGCGACGCCGTCACGTACTCCTTCTGCAGCTCGCCGAGCGCCGATGCGCGCGTGAGGCGCACATAGGCCGGCAGCGCGACGATCGCGATCGCGAACATCGTGTTGGTGAGGCCCGGGCCGATGATCGCGACGACCGCGACCGCGAGCAGCAGCGACGGCAGCGCGAGCAGCACGTCCATGATGCGCATCACGGGCGTGTCCGCCCACTTCTGGAAGAACGCGGCGACGAGCCCGAGCACGATGCCGGGGATCAGCGCGAGCACGACCGACACGAAGCCGATCCAGAACGACATCCGTGCGCCGAACATCAGCCGCGAAAGAATGTCGCGGCCTGCTTCGTCGGTGCCGAGGATGAATTTCCAGTTGCCGCCTTCGAGCCATGCGGGCGGGATCTTCACGAAGTCGCGGTATTGCTCGACCGGGCTGTGCGGCGCGAGCAGCGGCGCGAGCAGCGCGACCAGGATCAGCACGATCACGACGATGCCGGCGCCGACGGCGCCCCGGTTGCGCGAGAAGTTGGCCCAGAACTCGCGCAGCGCGAGCGCACGGCCGCCGGCCGGCGCGGATTCGGTCGGCAGGGTATTTTGCAGATTGCTCATGGGATTACCTCGTGTGGCGGATGCGCGGATTCAGCACGCCGTACAGCAGGTCGACGACCAGGTTCACGACGATCACGAGCGTCGCGATCAGCAGGATGCCGCCCTGGACGACCGGATAGTCGCGGCGGCCGATCGCATCGATCAGCCACTTGCCGACACCGGGCCACGAAAAGAGCGTCTCGGTCAGCACGGCGCCCGCGAGCAGCGTGCCGATCTGTAGGCCGATCACGGTGACGACCGGGATCAGCGCATTGCGCAGCGCATGCACGACGACCACGCGCGCGGGCGACAGCCCCTTCGCGCGGGCGGTGCGGATGTAGTCCTCGCGCAGCACTTCGAGCATCGACGAGCGCGTCATCCGCGCGATCACCGCGAGCGGGATCGTGCCGAGCACGATCGCGGGCAGGATCAGGTGGCTGACCGCCGACTTGAACGCGCCTTCATCCGGCGCGAGCAGCGCGTCGATCAGCATGAAGCCCGTCGGGTGCGGGAAATCGTATTCGACGGCGATGCGCCCCGACACCGGCGTCCAGCCGAGATATGACGAAAACACCATGATGAGGATCAGCCCCCACCAGAAGATCGGCATCGAGTAGCCGGTAAGCGCGGTGCCCATCACGCCATGGTCGACGACCGAGCCGCGCCGCAATGCGGCGATCACGCCGGCCGGCAGCCCGACCGCGAGCGCGAACACGAGTGCGCACAGCGACAGCTCGACGGTCGCCGGGAAGCGCGCGAAGAACTCGCCCGCGACGCTCGTGTTGGTGATGATCGACATGCCCAGGTCGCCATGCAGCGCCCGGCCGATGTAGTGGATGTACTGCATGGGCAGCGGCTGGTCGAGCCCGAGGCGTTTCATCGCCTCCGCATGCATCGCGGGATCGACGCCGCGCTCGCCCATCATCACTTCGATGGGGTCGCCCGGTATCAGGTGAATCAGCGCAAACGCCAGGATGGTGATGCCGATGAAAGTCGGGATCACCATGCCCACGCGGCGCAACACGAATGTGAACATGATGCGTCTCGTATTTTCTTGTGGGAAATGTGCGACCGGCGACGGGAAGCTTTTGGCCTCCCGCCGCCGGATGAATTAGCCGGTCTCGGTCTTCGTAGACAGCTTACGCCGGGTGCGTTACTTCACGCTCACACCGTCGAAGCGGGCATAGCCGAGCGGCTCGATACGCATGTCGACCACGGTCTTGCGCACCGGCTGGTAGACCGTCGAGTTCGCGATCGGCGAGAACGGCAGCTGTTGCGCGAAGATCTGCTGAGCCTGCATGTAGAGCTTGGTCCGCGCGTCCTGGCCCGTCGTCGTGCGGCCCTTCTGGACCAGCTCGTCGAACGGCTTGTAGCACCAGTGCGAGAAGTTGTTGCCCTTGATCGCTTCGCAGCCGAGCAGCGTGCCGAGCCAGTTGTCCGGATCGCCGTTGTCGCCCGTCCAGCCGATCAGCATCGTGTCCTGCTCACCCGAGTGCGCGCGCTTGATGTACTCGCCCCACTCGTACGTGACGATCTTCGCCTTCACGCCGATCTTCGCCCAGTCGGCCTGGATCATCTCGGCCATCAGGCGGGCGTTCGGGTTGTATGCGCGCTGCACCGGCATCGCCCACAGCGTGATCTCGAAACCGTTCGGGAAGCCGGCCTTCGCGAGCAGCGCCTTCGCCTTCGCGGTGTCGTTCGGCGCCATCTTCAGGTTCTTGTCGTACGACCATTGGGTCGGCGGCATCGGCGCGGTCGCCGCCTGGCCTGCGCCCTGGTAGACGGACTCGAGGATCGCCTTCTTGTTGATCGCCATGTCGAGTGCCTGACGCACCTCGAGCTTGTCGACCGGCTTGTGCTCGACGTTGTACGCGAGATAGCCGAGGTTGAAGCCTGCCTGCGACGGCATGTCGACGCCCGAATCGGCCTTCAGCGTCGCGATGTCGGCCGGACGCGGATAGCTCATCACCTGGCATTCGTTGCGCTTGATCTTCTGCACGCGCACGCCCGGATCCGGCGTGATCGAGAAGATCAGCTTCGAGATCTTCACTTCGCCCTTCTTCCAGTAATCAGGATTGCCGTCGAATCGGATCGTCGCGTCCTTCGTGTAGCTGCGGAAGATGAACGGGCCCGTGCCGACCGGCTTCTGGTTGATGTCGGCGGCCTTGCCTGCCTTCATCAGCTGGTCGCCGTATTCGGCCGACAGGATCGACGCGAATTCCATCGCCATGTTCTGGATGAACGGCGCATTCGGCTCGGCGAGCGTGAACTTCACGGTGTACGGATCGACCTTCTCGACCTTCGTGATCAGCTTGTCGAGACCCATGTCGGTGAAGTACGGGAACGACACCGGGTACGCCTTGCGGAACGCCTGGTTCGGGTCGAGCATGCGCTGGAACGTGAACAGCACGTCGTCCGCGTTGAATTCACGCGTCGGCTTGAAGAAGTCCGTCGTGTGGAACTTCACGCCGTGGCGCAGATGGAACGTGTACACCTTGCCGTCCGGCGACACGTCCCACTTCTCTGCGAGGCCCGGCTCGACCTTCGTGCCGCCGCGCTCGAATTCGACGAGGCGGTTGTAGACGGTGAACGTGGCGGCGGTGAAATCGACGCCGGTCGTAAATTGCGCGGAATCGAAACCCGCCGGGCTGCCTTCTGAGCAGTAGACGAGCGTTTTGTTCGGAATCTGTGCGAATGCAGAGCCCGCGACGCCGAGCGATGCCGCTGCCACGCCTGCAATGGCGGTAACACGCAGGGTGTGCAACAGACGGTTGTATTCCATGTTTCCTCCAGGTCTCCAGATCGGAACCGGCCCGCCAGGGGCCGGCGTACGCGGATATTACTTGAGCTAACGATGTGGCAACAAGCTGGAGAAAAAACTCTTCTAGATGTCCCGCCGGGTTTTTGCCGATGTTTAGTGGGAGTAAAAAATGCGACAACGCGCGCGAGCGCCCATTTCGTTCATTTCGCGCAAGTTTCGTTCGACGACTAAACAATTCGGGCGCGAACACGAAGGCCCGGCGCACCGCTTTCCCGTGTTCCGCAGCACATCATTGCGTTTTGCGAAACGATCCGGTGATCGTCGTCAAATCGTCATGTTGTCGCGTCGCCGCGTCGTCACGCCGGCGCGTCGAGGTCGGCGCTGCGCGCGGGCACGAACGCGACCGCGACGATCGACAGCGCGATCCCGGCCATCACGTAGTAGGTCGGCGCGAGCGGCGTGCCCGTGACCTTGATCAGCCATGTGACGATGAACTGCCCGAAGCCGCCGAACAGCATCACCGCGACGTTGTACGCGATCGACAGCCCGGTCGAGCGCACGTTGGCCGGGAACAGCTCGGCGATCATCGCGCCGAACGGCCCGTAGTAGCCCGCGAGCGTGACCGACAGCACGGCCTGCACCGCGATCAGCCGCGCGATGCTCGGCGCCGCGTCGAGCCAGGCGAACAGCGGATACAGCAGCACGAGCGTGAGCGCGAGCGACCACAGCGACAGCCCCTTGCGGCCGATGCGGTCCGACCACGCGCCCGCGATCGGCGACAGCACCATCAGCAGCAGGTTGCCGACGATCACCGCATAGAAGGATTCCGCGTAGGGCAGCTTCAGCTGCTTCACCGCGAAGGTCGGCAGATAGCTGATCAGCACGTAGATCGTCACCGTCAGCGCGATCACCGAGCCGAGCCCGCACAGCACCTCGCGCGGGTAGCGCGTGAACACTTCGCCGAGCGTCACGCGGCGCGCGCTTTGCTGCGCATGCAGGAACGCCTCGGAATCGGCGAGATGGCGGCGGATGTAGAAGCCGATCGGGCCGATCACGAGCCCGAGGATGAACGGCACGCGCCAGCCCCAGCTGCGCAGCGCCTCGTGCGACAGCCCGCGCGTGACGGCCGCGCCGACGAGCGCGCCGATCAGCAGCGCGGCCGCCTGGCTCGCCATCTGCCAGCTGCCGTAGAAGCCGCGTTTCGAGAATGGCGCGGCTTCGATCAGCAGCGCCGTCGCGCTGCCGAATTCGCCGCCCGCAGAGAAGCCCTGCAGCAGACGGCCGAGCACGATCAGGAGCGGGCCGCCGATGCCGATCGCCGCATACGGCGGCGCGACCGCGAGCAGGAAGATGCCGGCCGTCATCAGGAGGATCACGAGCGACAGCGCGGCCTTGCGGCCCGCGCGATCCGCGTACAGCCCGAACACGATGCCGCCGATCGGACGCATGAAGAACGCGACGCCGAACGTCGCGGTGGTCAGCAGCAGCGACGAGTATTCGCTGGAGGTCGGGAAGAACAGCTCGGCGATCACGACCGTCATGAAGCCGAACACCGTGAAGTCGTACCACTCGAGCGCATTGCCGATCACGGCGGCCGCGACCGCACGCCGGTTCAGTGCACGCTCGGGCCGGCTCGTTTTCGTTGAATTCGCAATCGTCGCCATGCGTGCCTCGTCCTCGTCGGTTCGCCGTGTCGGGCTGCGCGGCGCGCGGGGTGCCCGCGGCGCGCCGGTGTGCAGCGAGTGTAGAAAGCGACGGAACCGTTTTCAAGCAATAAAAAACGCCCGCCATCTTTCGACGGCGGGCGTTGTGCGGTTTTCGCCACAATGCGGCATCGCACGATGCCGCACGGGCCTCAACCCATCTTCGAGAAGGCGCTGCACCAGCCCTTCGCCGACACCTGCTTGCCGGGGAAGGCGCCGCACGGGCCCGAGGCCGAGCCCTTCTTGCCCTGGTACAGCATGCAGGCCGCGCAATCCTGGCCTGCCGCGTATTTCGGGTACTTCGTCTTGTCGACCTTCGTCGCATCGGCCTTGTAGCCGAGTGCCGTCGCGGTCGGGTCGCTTTCCGCGAGCATCGGCGCATCGGCCAGCGCTTCACGCGACAGCGCCAGCGCGGACACGGCACCAATGCTCGTAATCAGGAAACTCCGACGGGATGTTTTCATGGGGGACTCGCTCCAACGTTATCGGTTTGAAAGCTGTTCTGGCGACAGCCGTTCGACAGAATAACGCTCAAGCGAATAAATGTGCGCGCCGAAATTCCAGAGATAAGGAATTTCACACGGCCGATACGCATTCGCGACCTCCCCGCCACGCGCGCGCCGCGTCAGCGGTAAGCCGTCATGTCGCCCACCCGCTGCGCGAGCGCAAGCGACGCGGTGAGCCCCGGCGATTCGATGCCGAACAGGTTCACGAGCCCGCGCACGCCATGCTGCGCGGCGCCCTGCACGATGAAGTCTGCCGGCGGCTCGCCGGGGCCCGCGAGCTTGGGCCGGATGCCCGCGTACGCCGGCTGCAGCGCGTCGTCGGGCAGGCCCGGCCAGAACGCGCGGATCGACGCGTAGAACGCGGTCGCGCGCGCCGGATCGACTTCGTAGCGCAGCGCATCGATCCATTCGACGTCCGGGCCGAAGCGCGCCTGCCCGCCGAGATCGAGCGTCAGGTGCACGCCGAGCCCCGCGCGGTCGGGCATCGGATAGATCAGGTGGGAAAACGGTGCGCGCCCCGACAGGCTGAAGTAGTTGCCGCGCGCGAGATAGAGCGGCGGCACCCAGCGCGGGTCGAGGCCGCGCGTGCGGCGCGCCAGCGCCTGGGCGCCGAGGCCCGCGCTGTTGATCACGCAGGCGGCCTCGATCTCGGTCGGCGCGTCGCCGCCCGTGCGCACGACGAAGCGCCCGCCGCGCAGCACGTCGATCGATTCGACCGGGGATTTCAGCGCGCACACGGCGCCGTCGCGCTCCGCGTCGCCGAGCAGCGCGAGCATCAGCTGGTGGCTGTCGACGATGCCGGTGGACGGCGAGAACAGCGCCTCGACGCATTCGAGCGCGGGCTCGAGCGTCTGCGCCTCGGCGCGCGTGAGCGGCATCAGGTCGAGCACGCCGTTTTCGGTCGCGCGTGCGGCGATCGCCCTCAACTGCTTCACCTGCGCGGCGCTCGTGGCGACGAGCAGCTTGCCGGCGCGCCGGTGCGGCACGTGATGGGTCTCGCAGAATTCGTACAGCAGGTCGCGCCCGTGCACGCACGACGTCGCCTTCAGCGACCCGCGCGGATAGTAGAGCCCCGCGTGGATCACTTCGCTGTTGCGCGAACTCGTACCCGTGCCGATCGCATCGGCGGCCTCGAGCACGAGCGTTTCACGCCCGCGCGCGGCCAGTTCGCGCGCAATCGCCAGACCGACGACGCCCGCGCCGATCACGACACAATCCATCTGCTCCATGACGTTTCGCGCCGCTAGCGCGTCGAGGGGAGAGAAGAGAATTGTACGTCCCGGTTCATTCGCTTGCCGAAGGTCGTGCAGCGTCTCGCGACGCCGCCGTGCATGATGCGCGCCGCACGGCACGACTCGCGGCACTGCGCGGCGCGCACGCCGCCAGGGCCGGGGCCGTGCGCGCGCCGCGCGTTCAGAAGCCGATCGGCCGGCGCTTTGCCGCGCCTTCGTCGGCCCGGATGTCGCGCGGCCCGATCGCGTCGCGCCCGTCGAGCCGTGCGGCGCCGAACGCGTGCAGCAGCGCGCGGCGCATCGTGCGCGGCGGGGTCGCGGCCAGCACGTCGAGCGCGTCGTCGCCGAGGGTGTCCGGGAAGCGCCGCCCCCATGCATGCGACGTGCGGATCTCGTCGTAGATCGTCTGCGCGATCCGGCGCGCGCCGGCCGCGTCGGGCGGCTCGATCTCGTACACGTTCATCCGGTTGAGCAGCGGCTCCGGGATCGCGTGCGCCTCGTTCGCGGTCGCGATCCAGATCACGTTGCCCGCATCGATCGGCACTTCCGCGAATTCGTCGATGAATGCGCGCGCGGTGTCGTGCTCGAGCAACGCATACAGCGCGCCGAGCGGATCGTATTGCGCATCGCTGCCGGCCTTGTCGATCTCGTCGACCGCGATCACCGGGTTCGCATAGCTGCCGTTCACGAGCGCATCGAACACCTTGCCGGGCTTCGCGTTCTTCCATTGCGACGACGCACCCGACAGGATCCAGCCGGCCGTCAGCGAGCTCATCGGCACGTAGTGGTAAGCGGTGCCGAGCAGTTGCGCGAGCGCCTTCGCGAAGTGCGTCTTGCCGATGCCCGGGGGCCCGAGCAGCAGGATCGGCATCAGTTCGAGCCGGTCCTCCGTTTCGAGGCACAGCGCGACCTGCTTGCGCACGTCTTCGAGCGGCTCGGCGAAATTCGGCAATGCCTCGCCGAGCGCGTCGAACGACGGCATCCGGTTCGGCTTCACGCAGAAGCGCAGATTGCCCGTCTTGAGCATCCTCTCGTAGGTGGCGCGCAGTGCGTCGCTCGCGCTCTCGTTCAGGTCACTCAGCGCCGTCTCGACCTGCTCGAGGTCGTACACCGTGCTGAAGGATGCCACCGCCAGTTCCTGTTTCACCATCGCCGTCGTCATACCAACCTCGCTGCCGCTTGCCGTTACACGATCATCAGACCCTTACGATTTCAGTGTAGCGATCCCGCATCCCCGCGCAAGCAAGCAGCCGCGCGAGTCTGCTGCTAACACCCGCGCGCGCTGCACGCCGGCGCGCCGCGGCGTATGATCGTCGATTCACCCACCTGCCGCACCGGCCCGTCCGACCGCGCCCGCGCGGCGCGTCGGCCCCCGCCCCAAAGGTATGCCGATGTCCGTCCCCCCTGCTTTTCCGCGCGTCGATGCCGATACGATCGGTGCCGTCGACGCGGCGCTCACGTCGCGCCGTGCGGTCCGCGCGTTCCTGCCGACGCCGGTGCCGCGCGACACGCTCGAGGCGATCCTCGAAGCCGCGAGCCGTGCGCCGTCGGGCACCAACATCCAGCCGTGGCGCGTGTACGTCGCGACGGGCGCCACGCGCGATGCGCTCGCCGCCGCGCTCACCGCGGCCCACGACGATCCCGCGCGCGACGAGAAATACGTCGCCGAGTACGACTACTACCCGCGCGAATGGGTGTCGCCGTATATCGACCGACGCCGCAAGGTCGGCTGGGATCTGTACGGCCTGTTGAACATCGGCCGCGACGAGAAGGCGCGCATGCATGCGCAGCACGCCCGCAACTTCCGTTTCTTCGATGCGCCGGTCGCATTGTTCTTCACGCTCGACCGCGTGATGACCTACGGCGCCTGGCTCGACTGCGGGATGTTCCTGCAGGGCGTGATGACGGCCGCGCGTGCACGCGGGCTCGATACCTGCCCGCAGGCCGCGTTCGTGCCGTTTCACCGGATCGTCACCGAACACCTCGGCATTCCCGCCAACGAACAGCTGGTGTGCGGGATGTCGCTCGGCCATGCGGACCCCGACGCGATCGAGAACCGCCTCGTCACCGAGCGCGCGCCGGTCGCCGAGTTCACGCGCTTTTTCGCTTGAAAACGCATGACGCGGCCCTACCTTTCGATCAGGCATGCATCGTGCGGCGAACCTGCCGCGACGCATCCTGTCACATCGCGATCGAAATCGATCGGGCGTAAGATGTGCGTCCGTTCCCCGCTATTCCGCGTTTCCGGAGACGTTTCATGCTGAAACACGGCCTGGCCGTCCTGCTCGCGAGCATCGCGCTCGCCGCCCATGCGCAGAGCCCCGCACCGGCCTCCGTCGCGTGGGAGATCCAGGTGGTACGCGACGGTCAGACCATCGACACGTTCCAGCAGCGCACCACCGTGGGTCAGACCCGTACCGATACCCATCGCTATCCGTCCGCCGTGCCGGTCGGCTGCGGCAATGCCGCGCGCGTCGTGCCGACCGAGCGTTCGCGCGCGGTAACGGTCGCGCCGGTCACCGTCGATGCCGGCGCGAACACGGTGTCGCTCGCGCTCGACGTGCAGGAAACGATCGACGACGAAGGCGCGAAGCCGGCCGATCCGTGCGTGCCCGCGTCGCCGCGGCAAATCGTCGCGAGCCACCCCGGCCTGACGGTCGGCGCCGACGCGTGGACCGACTGGACGCTCGTCGAGCAACATCCGCACCTCGTGTACCGCGTGCGTGCGCACGTCGCGAAGGATTGAGCGTCATGTCCGCCGACGCCCTGTCCCTGCCGTTCGCCGAACCGCACGCCGCACCCGACGAACTCACCGCCGTGAGCTGGAACCTGCACAAGGGCCGCTCGCCGCTCGGCTTCACCGCGTGGAACGCGATGCGCAACTGGATGCAGTCGACGCACGCCGACGTGTATTTCCTGCAGGAAGCGATGGCGCGCCGCATGCCGCGCCCCGTGCTCGCGCCCGGCTTCGGCGCACCGATGGACGACGCGGTCGACGACGTCTGGCACTGCCAGGCCACCGAGATCGCGCATGCGCTCGACTGGCAGATCGCGCTCGGGCCGAACGTGTTCAAGCCGTCGTGGCGCCACGGCAATGCGATCCTGTCACCGCATCCGCTCGACCTCGGCGGCCGCTGGGACATCTCCGCGCACCGTTTCGAGCGGCGCGGCCTGCTGGTCGCGCGCGCGACGCTCGCGGGCGCCCGCCCGGTCACGCTGCTGTGCGCGCACCTCGCGCTCACGCGCGCCGCACGGCTGCGCCAGATGCACTGGATCGCGCACTGGATCGTGCGCAACGCAGGCGACGGCCCGCTGATGCTCGCCGGCGACTTCAACGACTGGCGCAACGATTCGGTCGCGCTGTTCGGCGAGATCGGGCTGTCCGAGGTCGCGACGCTGCTCGGCGAATCGGGCCGCACGTTCCCCGCGTTCTCGCCGGCGCTCGCGCTCGACAAGATGTTCGTGCGCGGGCTGACGCCGCTCGAATGGCGCGCGCCGTCCGGCGAAGCCGCGTGGCTGTCGGACCACCTGCCGTACATCGCGCGCCTGCGCCTCGATCCGCAATAGCGCTCCCGACCTCGGCCCGATCGCAGCCGGATTGCGCGGCGCGCGCTACATTAACGCCTTGCCCATTCCGCTCCGCCCCGCCGCCGGGCCGCGCCGCCATGACCTACCTGCCGATCCTGCTGCAAATCGCCGTCGTCTATCTCGTCGCGGCAATCACCCCCGGCCCGAATTTCTTCATGATTTCACAACTGTCGCTCGCGGGCCGGCGCAGCCTCGGCGCCGCGTCGGCGCTCGGCTTCGGCACCGCGTCGATCGCCTGGGCGACGCTCGCGATGCTCGGCCTCGCGGCCGTGCTGCACCAGGTCGAATGGCTGTATGAGGCAATCCGGATCGGCGGCGCCGTCTACCTCGTGTATTTCGGCTTCAAGCTGCTGCGCGCGGGCGTGCGCCGCGATACGACGCCGGCCGACGCGCCCGACGAACGCGCGCCGCTGGCCGCGCCGCACGCGCGCGACTATCTGCGTGCGTATCGCAGCGGCCTGTTCACGTGCCTGACGAACCCGAAATCGTGCGCGTTCTGGACCAGCGTGTTCGCGGCGATGCTGCCCGCGCACGTGCCGCTGTGGTTCAACGGCGCGGTGCTGGTGACGATCGGCGTGCTGTCAGCCGGCTGGTATTCGTGCGTCGCGTACCTGTTCGCGAGCCCGCGCGCGCAGCGCGGCTACCGGCGCGTGCGGCGCCCGCTCGACGCGCTGTGCGGCGTGGCGCTCGTCGGCCTCGGTGCAAAACTCGCGGCCGAGCGCTGAAAAAACTGAAAGGGGATTGAAATAATTCGTTGCGCCAAATCCGCGCGGCCACGGGGGTCAAGCCCGCGATCCGCGTCAACAGGGTAAAATAACGAGTTCCTCAATCGTCTGTCATCGAGAAGGCGCGTGTCCGACGCGCCGGCCGGCCGATCCGCGATCGGGCCGTCGCACTCGGTTTTTTGCCCGTTTTTGGGCCCGTTACTCGCGTTCGCTACGCGCGTCCGTTTTCAAAGCCATGAGCAAATACGACACCGCCACCGTCCAATCCGTCCATCACTGGACCGACACGCTGTTCAGCTTCACCTGCACCCGTGAGGCGAGCCTGCGCTTCAACAACGGCGAATTCACGATGGTCGGCCTCGAGGTCGACGGCAAGCCGCTCGCGCGCGCCTACTCGATCGTCAGCCCGAACTACGAAGAGCATCTCGAATTCTTCAGCATCAAGGTGCAGAACGGCCCGCTGACGTCGCGCCTGCAGCATCTGAAGGTGGGCGACACCGTGCTGATCGGCAAGAAGCCGACGGGCACGCTGGTCGCCGACAACCTGCTGCCGGGCAAGACGCTGTGGATGCTGTCGACGGGCACGGGCCTCGCACCGTTCATGTCGATCATCCGCGACCCGGACATCTACGACCGCTTCGACAAGGTGATCCTGACGCACACGTGCCGCCTGAAGGGCGAGCTCGCGTACATGGACTACATCAAGCACGACCTGCCGGGCCACGAGTACCTGGGCGACATCATCAAGGAAAAGCTCGTCTACTACCCGACGGTCACGCGCGAAGCGTTCGACAACGAAGGCCGGATCACCGACCTGATCGCGACGGGCAAGCTGTTCACGGATCTCGACGTCCCGCCGTTCTCGCCGGAAAACGACCGCGTGATGCTGTGCGGCAGCACCGCGATGCTGAAGGACACGACCGAGCTGCTGAAGCAGGCCGGCCTCGTCGAAGGCAAGAACAGCGCGCCGGGCCACTACGTGATCGAGCGCGCGTTCGTGGACTGATCGATCCCCAAATTTTGCGCAGCATCAAGGACCGGAGCGAAAGCTCCGGTTTTTTTTCGTCCCTACTTGGCGAATTCGTAACAAATTGGGATCATCCCATCTCAAATAGTTACATTTGGATACGTCATCGTCCGGCGCTTGGGTGTCAGTGTTTTTCCTACAACACCTTCATTCCGATTA